>CAJAPA010000134.1 GCA_903942465.1 uncultured Gammaproteobacteria bacterium | reverse complement strand
CCGGCATCGGTATCCGCGGCAACGCCCTGGCCCACGGCGGTGATGGTTTGTATGGCTGAACTCATGCACGGACTCCGTCTTGTATCAGGCTGAGCAGGGGCTCGGGAATGCCCCTGGGTTTGAATCGGGATGCCGACAGGCATGCGATCTGAGCGCTGCCGGTGAGCAGAAGCGTGTCGTCCCGCCACAGACCGTGCTGGACGGTGAAGCTGGCACGACGGCATTCCGAAAGTGTAATGCGTACGCTCAGTAAATCATCCAGTTTGGCCGGCAACAGGAAATCAATATTCATATTCCGTACAGCAAAAACCATATCGATGGCATCGCTCATGTGGCCCTGTTCATAGCCGCAGCTGCGCAGCCACTCGGTACGTGCCCGTTCGAGGAAATGCAGGTAACGGGCATGATAGACCACGCCGCCGGCATCGGTATCCTCCCAGTACACGCGTACGGGCCACTCGAATGCACTCATGAAAACAGATCCGGATCGGCCTTGTCGCCGGGCATACTCAGCCCGAAATGGCGGTAGGCTTTGGCGGTCGCCATGCGACCGCGCGCGGTGCGCATGATGAAACCCTGCTGGATCAGGAACGGTTCGACCACGTCCTCGAGCGTGCCGCGCTCTTCGCTGAGCGCCGCCGCCAGGGACTCGACGCCGACCGGGCCGCCATCGAAATTCTCCATGATCATTTTCAGCAGGCGCCGGTCGGAATCATCAAAACCCTCCGGATCCACTTTCAGCATGGCCATGGCGGCGATCGCCAGTTCGGCATCGATGCGGCCATCGCCCTTGACCTGCGCGTAATCGCGCACCCGCCGCAGAAGGCGGTTGGCGATGCGCGGCGTACCGCGTGAACGACAGGCGATCTCGCGGGCACCGCCTTCATCACAGGCAATCGACAGAATGCCGGCCGAACGCGTGACGATGCGGCAGAGTTCCTCGACGGAATAGAATTCGAGGCGCTGCACGATGCCGAAACGGTCGCGCAAGGGGCCGGTCAGCAGACCGGCACGGGTGGTGGCGCCGATCAGGGTGAACGGCGGAAGATCCAGCTTGATCGAGCGCGCGGCCGGGCCTTCGCCGATCATGATGTCGATCTGGAAGTCCTCCATGGCCGGATACAGCACTTCCTCGATGACCGGCGACAGTCGGTGGATTTCATCGATGAACAGTACGTCGTTCGGCTGCAGATTGGTCAATATCGCGGCAAGATCGCCGGCACGCTCGATGACCGGCCCGGAAGTCTGCCGTACCGAAACGCCCATTTCGTTGGCGATGACATGGCTGAGCGTGGTTTTCCCCAGTCCGGGCGGTCCGAAAATCAGCACATGGTCGAGCGCTTCGCTTCGTTGGCGGGCGGCTTCGATGTAGATGCTCATCTGCTCGCGCACGGCGGTCTGGCCGAGATACTCGTCCAGCTTCTTCGGACGGATGCTGGCTTCGATCAGCTCATCCTCCCGGTTCGCGGCACCGCTGACTACGCGCAGTTCATCCATTGACGGCCACCTTTTCCGTGAGACCCGATTCCAGCACCTAAATTACCACTTTCGTGCCCAGCTCCACCAGCCGTTCGCCCGGAATACCGAAGAATTCGGTGGCCGGCGTGGCATTGCGGGACATGAACAGGAACAGTTTGTCGCGCCACAGCGCCATGCCCTGGTCATCCTTGGCGATCAGCGCTTCGCGGCTGGCGAAATAGGTGGTGTCCATCGGATCCAGAACCAGACCGGCTTCTTTCATCAGCGCCAGGGTCTTCGGAACATCCGGGTCTTCCATGTAGCCATAGCGGAAGTTGAGCCGGTAGAACCCTGAACCCAGATCCAGCATCGAATAACGCTCTTCCTTTTCGGCGCGCGGCACACTCAGGGTCTCGACACTCAGCAGAATGTTCTGGCTGTGCAGCACTTTATTATGTTTCAAGTTATGCAACAACGATGGCGGCAGGTAATCGTTGGATGGGGTCATGAAAATGGCGGTTCCCGGAACCCTGACCGGCGGGTCGACCTGCACGCTCTTGATGAAGTGCTCGATGCGCAGACTCTCGCGGTTGATCTGTCCACGCACCAGATCGCGGCCATGGCGCCAGGTGCGCATGATTGTGAACACAATCAGGCCGAGCAGGACCGGAACCCAGGCCCCATGCAGGAACTTGATGGCATTGGCGGAAAACAGGGCGATGTCGATGATCAGAAAGCTGAGCCCGAAGAACCAGATCACCGGTGTTTTCAAACGCCAGCCCTGGGATGCCAGAATGATCATCAGGATGGTGTCGATCAACATGCTGCCGGTCACCGATACGCCATATGCGGCAGCCATGGCCGAGGAATCCTTGAAGCCGATGACCAGCATGATGACGGTAAAGAACAGGATGTAGTTGACCCAGGGCACGTATATTTGGCCAATGGTATGCGCCGAGGTGTGTTTCAACTGCAGGCGCGGCAGATAGCCCAGCTGAATGGCCTGCCGGGCTAACGAGAATGCTCCGGAAATCACCGCTTGCGAAGCGATGACGGCGGCCAAAGTGGCCAGCACGATCATCGGAATCAACAGTGGCGCGGGCACCATGCTGAAGAACGGATTGCTGGTCGCGGCCGGGTTTTCCAGAATCAAGGCGCCTTGGCCGAAATAATTCAGCACCAAGGACGGCAATACCACCGTCATCCATGCGTTGCGGATCGGCATTCGGCCGAAATGGCCCATGTCGGCATACAGGGCTTCACCCCCGGTCACGCACAGGACCACGGCGCCCAAAAGCAGCCAGGCTCCTACGCCGTTTTCAATGAAAAAGCTGATGCCGTACATGGGATTCAGGGCAAGCAGGATGCCGGGGTTCTTCACAATCTGCAGCAGGCCCAGCAAGGCGATGCTAAAAAACCACACGAGCATGACGGGGCCGAATATGCGGCCGACTTTCTCAGTACCGAAGCGCTGACATGAAAACAGAATGACGAGAATCAACAAGGCCGCCGGCTTGACGAACGCTTCCAGCCCAGGCGCAATGACTTTCATGCCCTCGACCGCTGAAAGCACCGTCATTGCCGGCGTAATCACGGCATCACCGAAGAAAAATGCGGTGCCCATGATGCCCAGGATGCCGATGCCGTATGTCAACGGCGATGCGATGGGCAATGCGCGCGTCACCACCGTCATCAGCGACAGAATACCGCCCTCGCCGCGGTTGTCGGCACGGGTGATGATCATCACGTACTTCAGGGTGACCACCAGCAGCATGGCCCAAAACACCAAGGACAGAATGCCGAGCACATTGGCATGGTTGGCGGCCAGGCCGTAGTGTTCGCCGAATGCTTCTTTCAGGGTATACAGCGGACTGGTGCCGATGTCACCGAATACGACGCCGACGGCGCCGACCATCAATGCGGTCTGTGAGGTTTTTTCATGCGAATGAGCGGCGCTAGACATGCTAAGACCTCAGTGCGGATTTCAGGGCGGCGCGGATGATATCCTCCGCGCTGTCGGTGGGCTTGGCGTCTTTCACCATGCGCGAAATTTCGGCCGGCTTGTAACCCAACTGCTGCAGTGCGATGCTGGCTTCACCGATCGCATCCGCCGGCATGGCAGAACCGCCGCCAACCGCCACCGGCATCTGCTGGCTGCGCTCGCGCAGCTCGACAATCATCCGCTCGGCGGTTTTTTTGCCGATGCCTGGAATTTTGACCAGGGCGGCAACGTCGCCGTTTTGCAGCATGCGGGTGAATTCATTGACACTGCTTCCGGAAAGGACCGCGAGCGCGATCTTGGCGCCGATGCCGGAGACTTTCTGGACATCGCGGAAAAGACGGCGCTCGGCATCGGTGGCGAATCCGTACAGGGCTACGGCATCCTCGCGCACCGCATAGTGGGTGATCAGGGTGACCGGCTCGCCGGCCGCCGGAAGGTCGTAGTAGGTCGACATCGGCACTTCCAGCTCATAACCGACACCACCGACCTCCAGCAGGATCCAGGGCGCCTGCTTGCTGATGAGGGTACCGCGCAATCGTCCGATCATTTCCGGCTCCAGACCTGCCGCGCCGAGATGCCGATGCGGTTGGCGGTGGCACGCACGTTGGCGTGTGTAACGGCGACCGCCAGGGCATCGGCGGCATCGGCCTGTATTTTACCATTGAGATTGAGCAGCACGCCCATCATGTGCTGGACCTGGACCTTGTCGGCGCCGCCCTTGCCGACCACCGCCAGCTTGATTTCCTTAGCGGCATATTCATGGATCGGAAGATCACGCAGCACCGCGGCGCACATCGCCGCGCCGCGCGCCTGGCCGAGCTTGAGGGCGGAATCGGGATTGCGGGCCATGAACACTTTCTCGATGGCCACTTCCTGCGGCTGGAACCGGGTGATCAGCGCATCGAGTTCATCGAGCAGTACTTTCAGTCGCTGAGGGAAGTTCTCGGCGACCAACAACAAGATCGGCTGATGATGGACGTGCGTGATGCGTCCGGCGGCATCGACATCGATGATGCCTACGCCGGTACGCTGCGAGCCTGGATCAATGCCGAGGATGCGGACGGTCACGTATCAGGATTCGAGTTCGGCGTTGGAATACACGTTCTGCACATCGTCGAGGTCTTCCAGCATGTCGAGCAGCTTCAGGACCTGCTCCGCGGTATCGCCGCCGATTTTGATGTCGTTGTCGGCGCGCATGGTGACGCCGGCCTCTTCCGGCACCAGTCCGGCGGTCTGCATCGCGTTCTTGACCGATTCGAAATTCTCTGGCGCGGTGATCACGTCGATGGCGCCGTCTTCCGGATAGACCACGATGTCGTCGGCACCGGCGTCGATGGCGGCTTCGGTGACCGCATCCTCATCGGATCCGGCCGGAAAGCTGATGACCCCGCATTTACGGAACATGAAGGCGACCGAACCGTCGGTGCCGAGATTGCCGCCGTATTTGCTGAAGGCATGCCGCACATCCGACACCGTACGGACCTTGTTATCGGTCATGCAGTCCACGATCACGGCAACGCCGCCGGGCGCATAACCTTCATAGCGCAGCTCCTCGTAATTGACGCCCTCGAGTTCACCAGTGGCTTTCTTGATGGCGCGCTCCATGACGTCTTTGGCCATATTGGCGGACAGCGCCTTGTCCATGGCCAGCCGCAGTCGCGGATTGCCGGCCGGATCGCCGCCGCCCTGGCGGGCGGCGACGGAAATTTCACGGATGAGTTTGGTGAAGATTTTGCCGCGACGGGCGTCCTGTGCGCCCTTGCGTCCGGCAATTGCCATTAATCGGCCCATAAACACTCTCGGATTGCAAAGCTAATGGCCAATTATAGGCTTTTCCAGCGGGTTTGGCTTGTTCAGTCTTCGCGATTCAACAGGGCAAGCACCTGCGTGATGACGGTTTTTGAAAACAGCTGTCCGCTGTGGCTGACCGGAACACTGACATGTTTTTGCAGACCCGGGATGCGGGTTTCGGAAAGCGCCACGCTGCCGTCATTCTCGGCATCGAAACGATGCACGAAACGGCCCAGCCCTTTCGGGTCGGTACCGGCGATGACGGATACATCGAGTCCCTCAGGAACACGGGTGAAGCCGCGCGACAACAGCGCGGTACTGCGCCCGGCCAGCACACCCAGGGGCGTGTGCCGGTATCGGCGCACCACCTGGCTGCCCGCCAAGGGCGAGCCCACGCACAGGATGCGGCCACGGAACGGCCCGAATCCGGTCATGGCTTCCACGGCAATCAAGCCACCAAGGCTGTGCGCCAGGATATCGGTCTCCGCTTCGGCCAGTACCGCCTTGCGCAGGCGCGCGATGGCCTGCTCCGGGGACTGCAGCAGGGATCGGTAGGAGAAGTAGTGCGGACGGAAGCCTGCGGCACGCAGTTGCCGCGCCCAGAAATACAAGGCCGGCGCATGCATCCACAGGCCATGCACCAGCAGGACGCGGCGACCCATGCTTATTGCGGGTCGCGCACTTTCACATGCAGCTCGGCCAACTGCCCATCCGGAATCTCGGACGGCGCGCTGGTCAGCAGGCATTGTGCCGAGGCGGTTTTCGGGAAGGCGATGACGTCGCGGATGGACTCGGTGCCGGCCATCAGCGCCGCGATGCGGTCGATGCCGAAAGCGATGCCGCCGTGCGGTGGTGCGCCGTACTGCAGCGCTTCCAGCAGGAAGCCGAACTTGACCTGGGCCTCTTCCTTGGAGATGCCCAGCAGATCGAACACGGTGCTCTGCATCGCGGTGCGGTGGATACGGACCGAACCGCCGCCGATTTCATTGCCATTGAGCACCATATCGTAACCGCGGCTGACCGCGGTCTTGGCATTGGCCACCAGAGCATCGACATCATCCACCTTCGGGGCGGTGAACGGATGGTGCAGGGCCATGTAACGCTGCGCGTCTTCGTCCCACTCGAACATCGGGAAATCGGTGACCCACAACGGGGCCCAGCCTTCGGCAAGCAGATGCAGATCCTTGGCCACTTTCAGGCGCAGCGCGCCCATGAAGTCGCACACGGTTTTATAGGCGCCGGCGCCGAAGAACAGGATGTCGCCGTTGTCGGCCTGCGCGGCCTGCAACACCGCGGTCAGCGTGGCGTCATCGAGGAATTTGGCGATCGGAGAGGCGATGCCTTCGCGGCCCTTGACCAGATCTTCGACCTTCAGCCAAGCCAGACCCTTGGCTCCGTATTTGGCACAGTAAGCACCGAGGTCATCGATCTGTTTGCGCGACAGTGCCGAGCCGCCGGGAACCCGCAGGACCGCAACCCGGCCTTCGGCATGGTTGGCCCAGTCGGTGAACACCTTGAATTCGGAATTCTTGACCAAATCGGCCACATCCACCAGTTCCAGCGCGATGCGCAGATCCGGCTTGTCGGAGCCGTAACGGCGCATGGCTTCGGCATAGGTCAGGCGCGGGAACGGATCGGCCAGCTCAACGCCCTGCACTTCCTTGAAGATGGCGCGGATCATGCCTTCGACGAAATCCTGGATGTCCTGTTCGGTGATGAAGGCGAACTCCATGTCGAGCTGGGTGAATTCGGGCTGGCGGTCGGCACGCAGGTCTTCGTCACGGAAGCAGCGGGCGATCTGGTAGTAGCGGTCCATGCCAGCCATCATCAGCAGTTGTTTGAACAGCTGCGGCGACTGCGGCAGGGCGAAAAATTCGCCCGGGTGCACGCGGCTCGGCACCAGATAGTCACGGGCGCCTTCCGGCGTGGCTTTGGTCAGGATCGGGGTTTCAATGTCCTGGAAGCCGGCGGCATCGAGATAGCGGCGCAGTGCCTGCACCAGCGCGGTGCGCTTGCGCATGGTCTTCTGCATTTCCGGACGGCGCAGATCGAGATAACGGTAACGCAGGCGGATGTCCTCGCCGGGATTTTCGTGGTTGTAGAACGGCAGGCTGGCCGAAGCGTTCAGGATTTCGATGCGTTCGGCCAGGACTTCCACGGCGCCGGTGGCGATCTTGCTGTTGACGCTGTGGCGCGCACGCACGCTGCCGGTGACCCGCAGGCAGTATTCGTAGCCCACTTTCTCGGCATCGGCGAAGGCCGGATTGTCCGGTTCGGCCACCACCTGCACGATGCCCTCGTGGTCGCGCAGATCGATGAAGCAGACGCCGCCCAGATTCCGGGACACATCGGCCCAGCCGCACAGGGTGATGGTTTGGCCGATGTGGGATTCGTTGATTTGACCGCAGTAATGGCTACGCATGGGGCTTTGGGCTCTTGGCTGTCTCGAACCGGCTATTTTAAAGGACAGGCCGGCCATGTGCGCGCTTTTGGGTGCTTTTTTGCCAATTGCCGGCGGCTCTCGCCCGCGGGCGCCGCTCCGGAACCCATTTTGAGCCACATCGGTTACTTTCCGGTTCAGAAAAAGCGCAGTATAGTGGCTCGAACCGACTAGTATGGGAGCACGAAGATGATCCGTCTTGTTATCGCCTTTTTTATCGCCAGTCTGAGTTTTGGTGTCGAGGCGCAATCCAAACCCCCGGTCGATACCAGGGCCTATGCGCCCGAGAACATCGGATCGCTGCCGGTGTCCGATCAGATCCGCGTCATCGAAAAGGAATACCGCGAACAATCCCGCGGCCGCCAGATTCCCGATGACCAGCTGGATTTTTACCTGGACCAGATCAAATTCTCGCGCTGGACCTTCAGCAAAATCAAAAATGACATTGCCGTGTCCCTTCGCGGCAACAGCAATGGCAACTGGAATCCACCGCCGGGCGGCAACTGGAACCCGGGCAATGTCATCTGCTCCAGCAAGGACCGCCGCTACAACGAGTGCCGGACGCCGTTCCGCGGTCGTGCCCGTCTGGTCGAAAACATTTCCGATACGCGCTGCGTTGAAGGCCGCAACTGGGGCTCGCGCCAAGGCCTCATTTGGGTCGATGATGGCTGCCGAGGCCGATTCGTCGATTCCGGAACCGGTTGGGGAAGCAGTGGCGGCAATGGGAACAATGGCCAGACCTTCCGCTGTGAAAGCGACGGCGGCCGTTACCACGAGTGCCGCAAACCCTATAGCGGCAATACCGTTCTGGTCCGCCAGCTGTCCAGCAACCGCTGCACCGAGGGCTACAGCTGGGGCGAGAAACGCGACATCGTCTGGGTCTCCAACGGTTGCCGTGGCGAATTCCAGATCCGTGGCGGCAATGGCGGCTCCGGTGGCAACTGGAATAACGCATACACCGTGACCTGCTCAAGCTACAATGGCGCCCTGCGCACCTGCGCCTGGGACCGCAACCGCGGCGAACCGCGTCTGATCGAACGTTTGGCCGGCCGTTGCGCCGAAGGCATCGACTGGGATTACGACGGACGCGGCCTGTGGGTCAAAAACAGCTGCAGCGCCCGTTTCGGCGCCCGCTGAATCCTGTTTCCCGTTAAAAACCCCGGCCTTTGGCCGGGGTTTTTCATTCCGCTTTCGGAACGCCGGATGGCGCCTCGGCCAGATTCTTCTTTTTGTCCCCGTCTTTCTTGAAGTCGGTTTCGTACCAGCCGGAACCGGCCAGACGGAAACTGGGTGCGGTCACCTGACGGGAAACTGCAGGCTGGCCGCAAGCCGGGCAATCGCGCGGATCGGGGTCGGACATTTTCTGCAGGCGCTCGAAGCGATGGCCGCATTCGGAACAGGCGAAATCATAGAGAGGCATGGGGCACCGGATAGCGTGAAGGTGGTGGGTAATTCAGGGCGGTTCAGCCGTTTTCAAGCGCGCCATAGGCTTCCAGCCAGCGGGCTTCGGCTTCGGCGCGCTCGGACTCCAGCTTTTGTTGCTGCTGACCCAACTGCAGCAATACGGCGCCGCCGTCGGATTGATACAGCTCAGGCCGTGCCATTTCTTCCTGGATATGGGCCAACTGCGAGTCCAGTTCCGCCATGCGGGCTTCCAGCTTCTCGACCTGCTTTTGCAGCTTGCCGAGTTCGGCCGTGGACTTCGGCGGCAGCGGGGGTTTGGCCGCTTCCGCTTTGGCCTCGCTGCGGGCCTTGCTGGCGGCCTGATCGGCCTTGTTGCCGCGGGCCTTGAGCCAGACCGCGTATTCGTCGAGATCGCCGTTGAAAGGATCGACGCGGCCGTCGGCCACGCGCCAGAAGGTCTCACTGACCAGGCCGATCAAGTGGCGGTCGTGCGAAACCAGCACGATGGCGCCGTCGAAGTCGCTGAGCGCCTCGGCCAGGGCCTCGCGCATGTCGATGTCGAGATGGTTGGTCGGTTCATCGAGCAGCAGCACATTCGGCTGCTGGTAAGCGATCAGCGCCAGCGCCAGCCGGGCGCGCTCGCCGCCGGAGAAGCCGTCCACCGATTCGAAGGCGCGGTCGCCGACGAAATACCATTGCCCCAGGAAATTGCGCAACACCTGCTCACCGGCCTCGGGCGCGATTTCCTTCAGATGCCAGATCGGACTCTGGCCTTCGGTCAGGCTTTCCACGGTGTGCTGGGCGAAATAACCGATGCGTAGATCCGGATGCGCCACGCGCTCGCCATCCAGCAGCGACAGCTCGCCGACCAGAGTCTTGACCAGCGTGGATTTACCGGCGCCGTTCGGACCGAGCAGACCGACGCGGTCGCCGGCCTCCAGTCCGAAGCCGACCTGATCGAGGATTTTGGTTCGGCCATAGCCGCAATCGGCCTGATTGAGGCGGATCAGCGAGTGCGGCAGTTTGGCCGGTTGTCCGAACTGGATGTGCATGGCGCGCTCGGCGCGCACGGCCTCGGTGCCAGCCAGTTTGGCCAGGCGCTTCATGCGGGATTGCGCCTGTTTGGCCTTGCTGGCTTTGGCCTTGAAGCGGTCGATGAACTTCTGCAGATGCTCGCGTTCGGCCTGTTCCTTTTCGAAGCTGATCTGCTGGAGGCGCAGGTGCTCGGCACGCTGGCGCTCGAAACTGGTGTAATCGCCGGTGTACAGCTTGGCCTTGCCTTCGTTGAGATGCAGGGTATGCGTGCAGACACCGTCGAGGAATTCACGGTCATGCGAAATCAGCATGATGGTGCCCGGATAGCGCAGCAGCCACTGCTCGAGCCAGAGCACGGCATCGAGGTCGAGGTGATTGGTCGGTTCGTCGAGCAGCAGCAGATCCGAGGGCTTCATCAGCGCGCGTGCCAGATTCAGGCGCACGCGCCAGCCACCGGAGAAATCCGAAACCGGCCGCAGATGGCTCTCGGCCCCGAAACCCAGACCATGCAGCAGCTTGCCGGCACGTGCCGGTGCGTCATAGCCGTTCAGCTCATCGAGCTTCTGATGGGCTTCGGCGACGGCATCGTAATCTTCGGCATCCATGGCGGCGGCTTCGGAACGGATGACATCGAATACCTCCTGATCGCCGCTGAGCACGAAATCCAAGGCTGAATCGGGCAGGGAGGGAGTTTCCTGGGCAACGCTGGCGATGCGCAGACGGGTTGGCATGTCGATGTCGCCCTTGTCGGCATCCACTTCGCCGAGCACTGCCGCGAACAGGCTGGTCTTGCCGCAGCCATTACGGCCGACCACGCCGACGCGGGTGCCGGCATGCAGGGTCAGGTCGATATTGGAGAGCAACAGACGCTCGCCGCGCCGCAGCGCGAAATTACGGAATGCAATCATGCGGCAAAGACCGCCTGCAATACCGCCATGCGCACGGCCACACCGTTGCTGACCTGCTCGAAGATGACCGATTGTTGGCCATCGGCAACATCGTCGGCGATTTCAACACCGCGGTTCATCGGCCCGGGATGCATGATGATGGCATCGGGTGCGGCAAGCGCCACCCGCCGCGTGTCCAGACCGTAATCGGCGAAATAGCTTTCGAGCGAACCAACCAGGCCCTGCTCCATACGCTCACGTTGCAGGCGCAGCATCATCACCACATCGGCGCCAGCCATGGCATCATCGAAGCGGGACACCCGCTTGCAACCCTCGAGCGTGCCGTCGTCAGGCATAAGGCTGTCGGGTCCGCAGACGCGGATTTCGCCACAACCCAGAATTTTCAAGGCCTGCAGGCCTGACCGTGCAACCCGTGAATGCAGGATGTCGCCGGCAATCACCACTTTCAGGCATGAAAAATCCGTGCCCTTGTGCTGACGGATGGTCAGCATGTCGAGCAGGCCCTGGGTCGGGTGATTGCTCCGGCCATCGCCGGCGTTGATGAACCGGGTTTCCGGTTTTGCGGCATCGCGCAACGCGCGCAGCTCGCCGTCGATGGCGGTACGGATGACAAAGCAATCCACACCCATGGCTTCCAGCGTACGCATGGTATCAATGGCGGTTTCGCCTTTCTTGCCGCTGGAATTGGCGACATCGAAGGGCAGCACATCGGCGCCGAGACGGGAAGCCGCCAGCATGAACGAGCTCCGGGTTCGGGTCGAGGCCTCGAAAAACAGCGGGCAGACGGTCTTGCCCTGCAGCGTGGCGCGTAAGGTGCTGCCGCCGAGGGCCAGAGGACGCAGCTCCTGCGCCCGGTCGAGCAAGGCCCGCAGTTGTCCGGGCTCGAGATCGGCAATGGAAAGAAGATGTTGCAAGCTCATGCGATTACGTCCAGATTGGTTCGGTTTTGGGGTTGCTGGAACCAGCGTTCCAGAATGATGACGGCCGCCCAGGCATCGAGTTGGTCGGCCTGGTGACGTTTGCTTTCGCCGCGGGCACGGCTTTCGGCAAAACGCTGCGCGGCCTCGATTGATGTGTTGCGTTCGTCCATCAGGCTGATCGGTTTTCCATAGCGGTTCTGCAAGTCGCGAGCAAACTGAAGCGCCCTGTCCCGTGCTGGCTGGCTTTCACCATCCTGTGTCAACGGATTGCCGACCACCAGTCCGTTCGGCATCCACTCACGCATCCAGGCATCGACGGAAAGCCAATCCGGACCGCTGTCGAACACATCCAGAATACCGACCGGTCGCGCGGTTCCCGACAGACTGTTGCCCACGGCAACCCCGGTGCGGCGTGCGCCGACATCGAAAGCCAGTACCGTCAGTACCCCGTTCTGCTGCCAGTCCATCAGGCATGCCCCGCATGGCTGGACATCAGCGACAGATTGACGCCGAGTTGCCGTGCCGCCGCCTGCCAGCGCTCTGTAATCGGGGCTTCGAAAATGATGTCTTCCGAGGCCGGCGCATTCAGCCAAGCATTGTCGGCCAGTTCGTCTTCGAGCTGTCCGGCCGACCAGCCGGAATAGCCCAGAAGCACCAGAAACCGTTCAGGACCCTCGCCTGCCGCCAAGGCCGTCAGGATGTCGCGCGAGGTCGAAACGGTCAGTCCGTTGCCCAGATGCAGGCTGGAGTCCCAGGAGCGGCCATCGCTGTGCAGGATGAAACCGCGCTCCGGACTGACCGGACCGCCGGATAGCACGTTCACGGCACGCAGGCGCGGATTCTGGCAAGGCATCCCGAGTTGATCGAACAATGCCCCCAGCGTGAATTCGGAGTCCTGATTCAGCACCAGCCCCATCGCGCCCTGCGGGTCATGCTGGCAGATCAGGGACACTGAACGCGCGAAATAACCATCCTCCATGCCGGGCATGGCAATCAGCAGCTGTTCGGCGAGATTCGTGGAATCGGGCATGCGCCTATTGTACCTTGCGGGCGCATTTTATTCGCCGTTCATTGAGTCCCCTGCCGGCACAGGATAAACTAGGTTCATCCAGCCAACGACCCGCGAAGATGCCGAAGTCCAGCCGATTCCCGAAAATCCTCGCCGCCGTCACCGTCCTGCTGGCAACCGCCGGGTTATCGACGGCCGTCAGTCAAAACAACAAACCCGTACCGACCGGCAACAACGGTCCGGCCGCACCGGTGATGCGCGCCAATCCGGACCGCGTCCGCAACCTGCAGGGTGATGCCCGTGAAATGGAGCGTCTGGCCGAAGCCTTCCTGCAGAAGAAGAAAATGCCGGGCATGGCCATGGCGCTGGTACAGGACGGCCGTGTCCTGTCCGCCCGGGGTTACGGAGTGGCCGACATCCGGACCGGCCAACCGATCCGAAGCGACACGATCTTCCGGCTCGCTTCGCTGTCGAAGGCCTTCGCCGCGACCCTGACCGGCATTCTGGTGGAAGAGCAGGCGCTCGGCTGGGACACCCCGATTTCCAAGCAACTGCCGGCATTCAAACTCCGGGACTACACGGCCTCCCAGAAACTGACCGTGAGCGACATCCTGAGTCATCAGGTCGGATTGGCCAAAAACACCTATGACCGTGATCTGGAAAGCAGCATTCCCTACCCCTTGCTGGCCGAGCGACTCTCCGATGCCCCGTTGGCCTGCACGCCCGGCGAATGCTACGGCTACCAGAACATCGCCTATAGCCTGATCGGCGACATGGTTTTTGCGGTCACCGGCGATTTCTATACCCATCAGGTCGAAGAAAAGATATTCATTCCGCTCGGCATGAAATCCGCCACCTATGGCAGGGACTCCCTGATGGCCACCGGCAATTGGGCGCGTCCGCACAGTTACGGTGGCAAGGGCTGGGTTTCAGGAACACCGAATGAGAATTACTACCATGTCCCGCCCGCTGCCGGCGTCAACGCCAGCATCGCCGACATGGCCATCTGGCTGAATGCACAGCTCGGTCACTATCCGGATGTGCTTTCGCCGGAACTGCTACGCAAGACGCACGCGCCACTGGTCAATACCCCGGGAGAGTTGCGCTCCTCGGGCTGGCGCAGTGAGCGCCTCAGCCGCGCCGAATACGCTTTGGGCTGGCGCGTGTTTGCTTATCAGGGCCGGAAACTGATATTTCACGGCGGCGCGGTGCGCGGATACCGCGGACTGATCGCCTTTCTGCCCGACCAGGATGTCGGCATCGTCGTCCTATGGAACAGCGAGAGCGCCGCCCCGTCGGCGCTGTTACCGGCCTGGATCGACCGGGCCCTCGGCATTTCCGGCCGGAACTGGCTTGAACTGGATGAGCCAACCGGCGCCTCTGCCCAGGATTGAGGCATGAAAAAAGACGCCATCGGCGTCCTGATAAAAGCCCCCTCTTGACCTGGGCAGTATCAAGAGGGGGATGTTACGGTAATCGGTACAGCTAATTACATCGCAGGCGCTGCCGGAGCGGCCGGAGCGGCCGGAGCGGCAGCTTTCTTTTTAACTACTTTTTTTTTAGCAGCAGGCTTTTTGGCAGCTTTTTTGGCGGCCGGTTTTTTGGCGGCTTTCTTAGCGGCTTTTTTGGCGGCCGGTTTTTTGGCGGCTTTTTTCACTGCTTTTTTGGCGGCTTTCTTGACGACTTTCTTGGCGGCCGCTTTTTTCACGGTTTTCTTGACGGCTTTTTTCGCGGCCTTTTTAACAACTTTCTTGGCAGCGGCTTTCTTTACAGTCTTTTTCACTGCTTTCTTGGCAGCGGCTTTCTTTACTACTTTTTTGGCAGCTTTTTTAGCGGCCGGTTTCTTTGCAGCTTTCTTGGTAGCCATGGTCAACTCCTCGTCAGTTGGCTTTGGAACAATGGAATGAAGCGTAATGCCCAGTGAAACAAACACCGAGCAAATCGCCCGGCAAACTGCCGGCCGGGCGGACCCGGCTGGACAGATATTCCGCCACGGAATCCGTGGCTGAAATGAAAACACCCGGAACCTTCCGGTACCGGGTGCGGGAATTCTGGAATGACACCACGCGTTTCGAGACGCATTTTGCGGAGGACAGGAATTTCTCAATTGCCGACGAACAATCGTTTGCGTCTGCTTGAATTGTAGAGAAAGTCTTGATCACTTGGCTCGATGTGTGGTGTATCTAGAATGAAAGCTAATCAAGTGATTTTGCAATGTCAACACCTTTTACGAAAAAAATTCCGGGGCGCGCCGGCCCTGTCGGCGGCGCCATCGACCGCGAATCATCGGCGCACGCGCCACAGCATTCCGTTTTATTTTCGACGATGCCTGTAAGCCTTGTAAATTAAGGCTTCCAGCGCATCATGATTTCGATTCGCAGCAAGAGAAGACGCCATTGATGCCGCGATGATATGCCTGGGCCGGGCTTGCAACCTGATAAATTACTTTAAGAAAAACCCGGCGGATGCCATTTAAAATGCACCGAAAATGGCAAAAGTGCGCAAGTTTTCAGGGGTGTTCAAAGATCCCGAAACGCCCCCGGAATCGGATTCCGATGATGATGCCGGAGTCTTTTGGCGAACGCAGCGGCGGAATTCAAAGCATAAAAAAGGGCCACCGGCGACGCCGGCGGCCCTTTCGGAACTTCCGTCAGTGGTTTTCTTCTTCGATCAGCGCCGCGTATTCGTCGGGCGACAGCAGCTCGTTGAGCTGCTCGGCGTCGTTGATGCGGACGGTAAACATCCAGCCTTCGCCGTAGGCGTCTTCGTTGATGGTTTCGGGCTTGTCGGACAAGGCCTCGTTGACGGCGGTAACCGTTCCGGCAACCGGACTGTAGACATCGGAGGCGGCCTTGACCGATTCGACCACCGCAGCGGCGGCGCCGACCGTTACGCTGTCGCCGACAGCCGGCAGCTCGACATAGACCAGGTCGCCCAACAGGGATTGTGCATGCTCGGAAATGCCGACGGTGACCTGGCCGCCGTCTTCGATACGCGCCCACTCATGGGATTTCAGGAACTTCAAATCGCCGGGGATTTCGCTCATAACACTCTCTCGGTTTGTTGGATTCAGGTAAGGATAGTTTACCCCTAACGCCGTCCGGCGTTAAGAGCGGAACTCAGACACCGGCCTGCGGTTTGCCATCGCGGACGAACGGGTATTTGACCACGCGCAACGGATGCCGGCGACCGCGGATGTCGACTTCGACCGCACCGGCCTCACCGGCAGGCACCCGGGCCAGTGCAATGCCTTTCGACAGCGTCGGTGAAAACGTCCCCGACAGGATTTCGCCACCGCCGGCATCGGAAAAAACCGCCTGGCCGTGGCGCAGCACGCCCTTTTCATCCATCACCAGACCGATCATCTGTCGGGCGCTGCCTTCGGCAAGCTGTTTTTCAAGAACAGGGCGGCCGACGAAATCGCGGCCCTCGTCCAGCGCCACGGTCCAGGCCAAACCGGCCTCATACGGACTGACGGTCTCATCCATGTCCTGGCCGTAGAGTGCCATGCCGGCCTCCAGACGCAGGGTATCGCGCGCGCCCAGACCGCAGGGGCGGACACCGGCCGCGGCCAGGGATTGCCAGAACGCAATGGCGCGGTCTTCGGGAACCATGATTTCAAACCCATCCTCGCCGGTGTAGCCGGTGCGTGCGATGAACAGCCCATCGGCGTCGCAGGCCACGAATTTACCAAGCGCTGCGGCAGCAGCGGCGCCTTCACTGCTGAGCAGCGACAGGACCTTGGCACGTGCATTCGGCCCCTGCACCGCGACCATGGCCAGATCGGCGCGTTCCTTGAGAACGATATCGAAACCGGCGGCCTGCGCGGTCATCCAGGCCAGGTCCTTGTCGCGTGTGGATGCATTCACGACCACGCGGTAGAAGGAATCATCCAGGTAATACACGATGAGATCATCGATGACACCGCCGGCCTCGTTGAGCATGCAGGAATAAAGCGCCTTGCCCGGGACTTTCAGTTTCTCGATGGAGTTGGCGATCAGCCGGCGCAGATAGGAGCGGGCGTCGGCCCCATGCACATCGATGACGGTCATGTGCGAGACATCGAACATGCCGGCATCGCTGCGGACGGCATGATGTTCTTCGATCTGGGACCCGTAATGTATGGGCATGTCCCAACCCCCGAAGTCGACCATTTTGGCACCGGCTTCGCGGTGGGTCTGGTTGTAGATGGTTTTCTGGATCATGGCGTTTCCGATGGCAGCGGCAAAGGCCTATTATCGCATGGCACCCCGATCAATCGGAGAGACCGACCTTCAGGATGCCGTCATCCACGGCAATGACGGTGACGCGCGCGCCCTGCGGGGCATCGGGCCCATGGACCTGCCAGAAAGCATCACCGATCTGCACGCGGCCGTTACCGTTGACGATGGCCGATTCCAGCAGCAGAGTCCGTCCAAGCAGCTGTTCCTGTTTGCGGTTCAGCAGGGGCTGGTCGGTGCTTTCGCTGGCCTTGCGGAAATAGCGCCAGTAAATGCCGACCGAGACGAATGACAGAATCACGAAGGCGAGGATCTGTGCCAACAGCGGCACCGGAATGCCGAAGACCAGCAGCAGGAAGACCCCGGCTGCGGCAAAACCGAGCCACAGAAACAGGATGCCCGGTGCCAGTGTCTCCAGACCGATCAGGACCAGAGCCGCGACTGCCCAGAAAATGGCGGCGTTGCTCATTTGCCCTTATCCTGCGCGGGCTTTTCCAGACTGGCCTTGGCCAGCTCGGCAATGCCGGCGATCGAACCCATGACCCCGGTGACTTCGGTCGGAAGGATCATCAGCTTCTGATTGGGCGAGTCGGCGAACTTGCCGAGTGCTTCGACGTATTTCTGGGCCACAAAGTAATTGATGGCCTGCACATCGCCCTGCGAAATCGCAGTCGATACCAGTTGCGTGGCCTTGGCTTCGGCTTCGGCCAGGCGTTCACGGGCTTCGGCTTCACGGAACGCCGCCTCTTTCTTGCCCTCGGCCTGCAGGATGGCACCCTGCTTCTCGCCTTCGGCGCGGAGAATCTCGGCCTGACGCAGACCTTCGGCTTCCAGGATGTTGGCGCGCTTTTCGCGCTCTGCCTTCATCTGGCGCGCCATGGAATCGACCAGATCACGCGGCGGCTGTATGTCTTTCAGCTCGATGCGATTGACCTTGATGCCCCAGGGATGGGTCGCGGTATCGACCACGGTCAGCAGTTTGGCATTGATCTCGTCGCGCTTTGACAGGGACTCATCGAGATCCATGGAGCCGATGGCGGTCCGGATGTTGGTCATCACCAGGGCAATGGTGGCCTGCTGCAGATCGGACACCTCATAGGCGGCCTTGGCCGCGTCCAACACCTGGAAGAACACCACGCCATCCACTTTCACCACGGCGTTGTCCTTGGTGATCACGTCCTGCGAGGGAATTTCCAGCACCTGCTCCATCATGTTCACCTTGCGGCCGATGTCCTGCATGATCGGGACCAGAATGTGCAGGCCCGGGGTCAGGGTCTTGGTGTACTTGCCGAAGGTTTCCACCGTCCACTGGAAACCTTGCGGCACCATGCGGACCGCCTTATAAAGAACCACCAGGGCGAAAAACAACAGCGCGATATACAGAAAATTCATGGAACACCTCGGATCTTGTGTGGTCCTATTATAGGCCGATTCAATTCGGTGCGACCCTTTTACGCCCTGGGGCATCCTGTAAACAGTGAGCCATTCAACCCACTTCGCGATCGATGTGCCGGACAGCCTGATTCAACGCGCCAAACGCGGGGATGCACAGGCGTTCGAGCAGATTTACCGCTGGTTCGAACGGCCGATTTACACCCTGGGACTGCGCCTGTGCGGGCAGCCCGCCGAGGCTCAGGAGGTTCTGCAGGATTGCATGATCAAGGTCATGACCCGGATCAGCGAGTTCAAAGGCCAGTCCCCGTTCTGGGGTTGGCTCCGGCAGATTGCCGTGAACGAGGCGCTGATGCGACTCCGACGTAGCGCGAAAGGTTTCAAGGAGGAGGATGTGTACGACTCGGATCTGGCCGACAACGGCACCGCGATGCCGCCGCAGGCCGCAGAAGCCGCGCAGATGATCGAGGCGCTGCAGACGCTTCCGGCGCTGACACGCTCAGTCCTGTGGCTCTACCACGTGGAAGGCTTTACCCATGAAGAAATCGCAGGGCAAATGGGGAAAACGCCCTCATTCTCCAAATCACAGCTTGCCCGCGGCACCCGAAAACTCCGCGACACCCTGGCCATCCGGCCCGCAACAGGAATCGAATCATGAATACAGTCATTGATCTGCCGAATGCATTGCGTCAACTGCCGCTGGAAGCGCCGGCGGAAAGCGCGTGGGCCGGCCTGCAGGCGCATGTGCCACGCAAGCGTGTCTGGCCGAAACCGGCACTTGCACTGGCTGCAAGTACACTGCTGGCACTGCTGCTCTGGCAATCCGGCACGCATACCGATACCCCTTCCCCGGCCGGGACGGCGCTGAGCTCCGGCACTGGCGACATGCAGGCGCTCATGGAGCGCTCCGCACAGCTGGAAAATGCATTCTACGCCCAGCAGGATGATGCCATCTCCAGTGCCAGCGTCATCGCCGCCAATCTCGGCATCGAAGACCAGCTGGCCGTCATTGACGCCGGTCTTTCGCAGCAGCCCGCACCGGAAGAAGCCCGCGCGCTCTGGCAGCAACGCGTCAACCTGCTCGACCAGGGGCTGCAACTCAACCGCACCAATGCCGACTTCAACGCGGTCGGCCGCAATTTCGATCTGGCCCTGGCCAGCACCAACTGAACCATCCCCCAAGGAGACTTCCATGTTCACCCCGAAAAACGTCATCCCGCTGATACTCGCCGCAGGCTTTCTTTCCACAAGCGCCTACGGGCAGACCCCGAAAGCATCCGCCGATGAACAGAAAGCCGCGCGCGCGGAAATCGAGCAGCTGAGCAAGCGCATCCAGGAGCTGTCGAAGAAGCTCGGTCCGGATGACCAGATGCAGATCACCATCATCGAAACCATGCGCGACAGCGAAACCGGCATGGTCGAGCGCAACGTCACCACCACCGCGCCGGCCGGCAAAGGTCCGGGGCGAGTCGAGGACAAGCGTGGTCCGAAGCGGATTGAAATGTACCCGGCCGGTCCGCGAATCGGTCTGGGTGTGGTCATGGCGCCGAACAGCGGCAAGGGCGTGAAAATCGCTGCGGTCAGCCCGAAAGGACCGGCCAAGGATGCCGGACTTCAGGCCGGAGATGTCATCACCGCCATCAACGGTAAAAGCATCGCCGCCAAAGACCAGGCCGGCGTCGATCAGGCCCGTGCCGCGCTGGCCGATCTGAAGGAAGGACAGACCGTGAAACTGTCCTATACCCGAAACGGCAAAACGGCCAACGCCACGCTGAAAGCCGGGAAAATCGAACCGCAGATGATCATCAACCGCGAAACCCGTGGACCCATGCCGGGCGGTGTACCGCATGCCTTCGCTTTCGCCACGCGCTGGAGCGGCATGAACCTGGCCGAACTGAATCCGCAGCTGGGCCGTTATTTCGGCGCCAATGCCGGCGTACTGGTACTGAGCCCGAAGACGGAGTTCCCGCAACTGCAGGCCGGCGATGTGATCACCAAGGTCGATGGCAAAGCGGTGGTCAGATCACGCGATGTGCTTGAAGCCATGCGCGGCAGGAAAGAAGGCGAAAAAGTCGCACTCAACATCCTGCGCGACCGTAAACCGCAATCGGTCAGCATTACCCTGCCGAAGATGGAGCCCATGCCTCCGATGCCGCCGATGCCACCCGGCCCGCCACGCGTTGCCATGCTGTTCGATGGTGCCGAGGGCGGCATGCTGACCGAAGATCTGATCGGTGGCGATATGTTCCGCACGATTACCCTGGTCGGCCCGTCAATGGATGAAGACCTCGAAATTGAAATCATCGAATCCGAAATCGGTGAGCCCCGCTGAAATCCAATCTCAGTCCTGAAAAACCCGGCGCTGCCGGGTTTTTCATTTTCCAACCCGGATCCCGCCACACCTATTAATATGGTAAGAGCAAGGAGACCGCCATGACGATGCCCACCACCGAAAACGATGACCGCCTGATACTCGGATGCTGGCGCCTGCAGCAGCGGACACCGGTGCAGATTGCCGCGCTGCTGGAAACCGCGCTGGAATCCGGCATCCGGCATTTCGACCACGCCGACATTTATGGCGGCGGCGACAGCGAAAGGCAATTCGCACAGGCACTGCGGACGATCGGCTGCCCGCGGGAGTCCATCGTCGTTCAAAGCAAATGCGGTATCCGCGACGGTCATTACGACAGCAGCGCCAGCCATATCCTGGCATCGGTGGACGGCATTCTCGACCGGCTCGGCACCGATTATCTCGACACCCTGCTGCTGCACCGGCCCGATGCCCTGATGGAACCGGCGGAAGTCGCCGAAGCCTTCAGCCGGCTGCAGAGCTCCGGTAAAGTGCGTCGTTTCGGCGTCAGCAACTTCCGGCCGATGCAAATCGAACTGCTGCAATCGGCACTGGACCAACCCCTGTGCGCCAATCAGCTGCAATTCGGCCTGGCCCATACCGGTCCGATCGATGCCGCCCTGCAGGCCAACACCGGATTCGACGGCGGCGTCGACCGCGACGGTTCTGTCATCGATTATTGCCGGATGAACGGGCTGCGCGTTCAGGCCTGGTCACCGCTGCAGTTCGGCATGTTCGAGGGCAATTTCCTCGGGCATCCGGATTTTGCGGAACTGAACCATGAACTCAACAACATGGCGCAGGTCTATGGTTGCAGCGCCGGTGCCATCGCCATCGCCTGGATTCTCCGCCATCCGGCACAGATGCAGGTCCTGCTCGGCAGCACCGATCCGCAGCGCTTGAAGCGGCTCTCCGCAGCCAGAACCATTTCCATGCAGCGGGAGCACTGGTATGCCCTCTACCGCGCGGCCGGCAACCGCCTGCCCTGAGCCTTCAGGCTTGCCCTATCCGGCCCCGTAGACTACCCTTTGACGGTCACCTTCTACGGATTTCCCCATGAGCGCAGTGCTTTTCGGATTTTTCGGCCTCAGTTGCCTGCTGGCCATCGCCTGGCTGTTTTCCAATAACCGGCACGCCATTGATTGGCGGTTGATTTCCACAGGCGTGCTGCTTCAGATCGTGTTCGCTGCCTTCGTATTGCTGACGCCGTTCGGCGCCGCGGTATTCGGAGCCGCCGCACATGCCTTCGTTACCGTTTCCGGCTTTACCACGGAAGGCGCCAGAATGATTTTCGGCGATCTGGCGACGGCGGACAAATTCGGCTTCATTTTCGTATTCCAGGTTCTGCCGACGGTGATTTTCTTTGCCGCGCTCACCGCCGTCCTTTATCACCTGGGCATTCTCCAGATGGTCGTCAAAGGCATGGCCTGGGCGATTACCAAAGTCATGCGCCTGTCGGGTGCTGAAACCACCTCGGTGTGTGCCAGCGTGTTCATCGGCCAAACCGAAGCGCCGCTGACGGTCCGTCCCTACATCGGCAAAA
Source organism: uncultured Gammaproteobacteria bacterium (assembly GCA_903942465.1). Lineage (GTDB taxonomy): Bacteria > Pseudomonadota > Gammaproteobacteria > Xanthomonadales > Xanthomonadaceae > Arenimonas. Next base: position 16,673 of record CAJAPA010000134.1, on the reverse strand, counting down.
TGACCGAGTCGGAACTGCTGACCATGATGATCGGCGGCATGGCGCATATCGCCGGTGGCGTGATGGCCACCTACGTGGCCATGCTGGGCGGTACCGACCCGGAACTGCAGGCTTTCTATGCCAAGCACTTCCTGGCGGCTTCCATCATGGCCGCTCCGGCAACCTTCCTGGTTGCCAAGATGCTGATTCCGGAAACCGGCGAACCGCTGACACGCGGCAATATCAAAGTAGAGGTGGAAAAAACCTCGGCGAACATCATCGATGCCGCCGCTGCCGGCGCTGCCGACGGGGTCAAGCTGGCAATCAACATCGCCGCCATGCTGCTGGCTTTCGTGGCACTGATCGCCATGATCAACGCCATCATCGGCTGGTTCGGCGATTTGCATCTGTCGGGCTACCAGAGCCTGAACATGATGCTGAATCAGGGTGCAGCGGCCGGTGCCGCACCGGTCTCACTCAACCTCGGCCTGATTCTCGGCTACATCCTGGCGCCGATTGCCTGGGTGATCGGCATTGACTGGAACGATGCGGTGATCGCCGGCGGTCTGATCGGCCAGAAAATCGTACTCAACGAGTTCATCGCCTATCTGCAGCTGTCGCAGATTCCAATCGGTGAAGGCGCTGGCGCCATCAGTGAGCATTCCCGCTTGATTCTGACCTACGCACTGTGCGGCTTTGCCAACTTCGCTTCGATTGCCATCCAGATCGGCGGTATTGGTTCATTGGCACCCGAGCGCCGTTCCGATCTGGCCCGCTTCGGCCTGCGTGCCGTGCTCGGCGGCACGATTGCCACCTTGATGACCGCCACCATCGCCGGTGTATTGCTGCACTTCGGAGTATAAGCATGCTGATCGTGGTGGGCTCCTACAACCAGGATCTGGTTTGGCGCACGCCGCGTTTTCCGAAGGCCGGAGAAACGCGAACCGGCCTTTTTTCCCAAGGCCCCGGCGGTAAAGGCTTCAATCAGGCCATGGCCGCGCATCGGCTCGGTGGCCATGCCCTGTTTATCGCCGCCATCGGCGATGATGCCCTTGGCGGGCTCGCCATGCAGACGGCGGAACACGAAGGACTGCGTTGTGCCTGGCAGGAATGCGCGGGTGCCGCCACCGGCAATGCCGCCATCTGGCTGGATACCGACGGACAGAATCAAATTCTGGTGGATCTGGCTGCGAATCGCCTGTTATCGCCCACGCATATTTCCGCACATGCCGAAGACATCCGCCATGCCCGGATTCTGCTGCTGCAGCAGGAGGCCGCAATTGCGGCGAGTATTACTGCCCTGCATCTGGCGAAAAAAGCCGGTGTGCGCTGCATCGTCAATCCGGCGCCGGCATCCGAAGATGCCGCCGGGCTGCATGAACTTGCTGACATCCTGAGCCCGAATGAAAGCGAGTTCGCGGCCATGCTGCAGGCCCACGGCGAAGACGTCACCGCGGAAAGCGTCGCGCAACGGGATGCCGCCGCACTGCATGCCTTGGCCCGGAAACTGCCCTGCCCCGATACCGTGATTACCCTGGGTGCACGCGGCGCCGTACTCAGCACGCCCTGCGGATTCCACGAATTCGCGCCGCCGAATGTCAGCGTGAGGGACACGACCGGGGCCGGCGATTGCTTCAACGGCGCATTGGCAGCGGAACTGGCACACGGATCGGCATTGACGGACGCCTGCGCCTTTGCGGTGTTGGCCGCGTCCTGCAAAGTCGAGCGCAGCGGTGCGGCGCTGGCTATGCCGAACCGCGCCGACATCACTACCCGCTTCGGCTGAACATGCACATCGGGCCGCATGCCATTTCGCCGAACCTGATCCTGGCGCCGATGGCCGGCGTCACCGACAAGCCATTCCGGATGCTGTGCAAGAAAATGGGCGCGGGCCTGTGTGTGTCGGAGATGACCATTTCCGATCCGCGCTTCTGGCGAACCAATAAGTCAGTGCATCGAATGGATCATTCCGATGAACCCTCGCCGATATCGGTGCAGATCGCCGGCACCGATCCGTCGCAGCTGGCGGAAGCGGCGCGCTTCAATGTCGAGCATGGCGCGCAGATCATCGACATCAACATGGGTTGCCCGGCCAAGAAAGTCTGCAATGTTTTGGCCGGCTCGGCCTTGATGCGTGATGAAAAACTGGTGGCCGCCATTTTGAGCGCCGCGGTCAATGCCGTGGATGTGCCGGTCACTCTGAAAATCCGCACCGGTTGGAGTCCCGATTCCCGCAATGCCTTGGCTATCGCCCGAATCGCCGAGGACTGCGGCATCCAGTCTTTGGCGGTGCATGGCCGTACGCGTCAGGATTTCTATACGGGCGCGGCCGAATACGACACCATCGCCGCAGTCAAACAGGCCGTGCGCATTCCGGTGGTGGCCAACGGCGATATCACTGATCCGCTCAAGGCCAAATACGTTCTGGAATACACCAAAGCCGATGCGGTCATGATCGGCCGAGCGGCGCAGGGTCGGCCCTGGATTTTCCGGCAGATCCAACATTATCTGGATACCGGCGAACTGCTGCCGGAACCGCCGGTGGCATTCATCGCCGAAACCCTGCTCGGCCACCTGCAGCACCTGCATGAATTCTACGGCGAGCCGCAGGGCGTGCGCATCGCCCGCAAGCATCTGGGTTGGTACAGTGCCGAACAGGACAATGCGGTGGAATTCCGAGCACGCGTCAACAAGGCCGAAACGGCAAGCGAGCAGACGGCGATTACCGAGGATTATTTCTCGGATCTGATGGCTTAAGCCAGCGTCGCATCCAGCGTCACCGGCACCGCCAGTGCCCGCGAAATCACGCAGCCGGCCTTGGCGGTTTCGGCGATTTCGGCAAACTGGGCCGAGGTGATGCCCGGCACGGTGGCCACGACGATCAGGTGCATGCCAGTGACGGTCGGGCCCGGATCCATGCCCGGTTCCATCATCGCTTCGGCCCGGGTTTCAATTCGGTCCGGCGTGAATCCGGCTTTGCCGAGCACCGCCGACAGCGCCATGCTGAAGCAGCCGGCATGCGCGGCAGCCAGCAGTTCTTCCGGATTGGTGCCCTTCTCGTCACCGAAGCGGGTTTTGAAGGAATAGTTCTGGTCGGCGAACAGGCCGCTCTGCGGCGTACTCATGCTGCCCTTTCCGGCAATCAGATCGCCTTCCCAACGTGCGCTTGCGATGCGTTTAAATCCCATGACAATCCCCTGTAAATGCTTGTTTGGAATGGCTACCTTAACAAATTCCCGGCCAGTTGAACGGGGGCTAAACCGGAGGGGTCAAAAAGTTGATGCGTACGGGGGCGTTTGCCTGTATTCTATGCGCTCCCCAAGTTGTATCTTTCTATCTCGATTAAAGGATATATGCCGCGATGAGCAATTACCTGTTCACTTCCGAGTCGGTCTCCGAAGGCCACCCGGACAAACTCGCCGACCAGATTTCCGATGCCGTCCTCGACGCCATCCTGGCCCAGGACAAGCGCGCCCGCGTGGCCTGCGAAACCCTGGTCAAGACCGGCGCGGCGATTGTCGCCGGCGAAGTCACCACGTCCGCATGGGTGGACATCGAGGAACTGACCCGCAAGGTCATCAACGACATCGGCTACAACAACTCGGACGTCGGCTTCGACGGCCACACTTGCGCCATCATCAATATGCTGGGCAAGCAGTCGCCGGACATTGCCGCCGGCGTGGATGGCAGCAAGAAGAAGCAGAAGAAGCCGGAGGAACAAGGCGCAGGCGATCAGGGCCTGATGTTCGGCTACGCCTGCAACGAGGCGCCGGAATACATGCCTGCGCCGATTTACTACAGCCACCGCTTGGTCGAGCAGCAGGCAAAGGTCCGTAAAGCCAAGAACAGCAAGCTGCCGTGGCTGCGTCCGGATGCAAAGTCTCAAGTCACACTGCGCTACAGCGAGAACGGCCACCAAATTCAGGGCTTAGATGCGGTCGTGCTGTCTACCCAGCACGACCCCGAGGTCAAGCACAAGGACCTGGTGGAGGCAGTGCGCGAATACATCCTCAAGCCGGTTCTGCCGAAGAAGTGGATGGATGCGCTGCCGAAGAACAAGGTGCATATCAATCCGACCGGAATCTTCGTGATCGGCGGCCCGGTCGGCGACTGCGGCCTGACCGGCCGCAAGATCATCGTCGACACCTACGGCGGCATGGCCCGCCACGGCGGCGGCGCGTTTTCCGGCAAAGATCCGTCCAAGGTCGACCGTTCGGCCGCCTACGCTGCACGATACGTTGCCAAGAACATCGTCGCCGCCGGACTTGCTGACAAGTGCGAAGTGCAGGTCAGCTATGCCATCGGCGTGGCAGAACCGACCTCGATCTCGGTCACCACCTTCGGCACCGGCAGGATTCCGGACGCGCAGATCGAGAAATTAATCCGCAGCCACTTCGACCTGCGCCCTTACGGCATCGTCAAGATGCTCGATCTGATCCACCCGATCTACCAGGACACCGCCGCCTATGGCCACTTCGGCCGCAAGCCGCAGGAAGTCAGCTACGTCGACGGTCACGGAAAAACCCACAAGGCTACTGCATTCAGCTGGGAAAAAACCGATGTGGCCGAAGCTCTGCGCAAGGCCGCGAAACTGAAGTAATCCGGAACCGGGGGTGGCGCAATCCGCCCCCGTTTTCACATGTCATTCCGGTGCAGGCGGTATCATAAGCCTGTACCGAAACACCCCATCGAGGGGCGCTGCAAGCACCGCTTAGGCGGAAGCACAGGCTCGATGGCGGTCGTCACTGCAACCGCGCCCGCTCACTTTGATCTTTAAGGAGCGTGCATGAACGCCGTTACGAAACTGAAAGCCGATTACAAAATCGCCGACATCACCCTGGCCGACTGGGGCCGCAAGGAAATCGACATCGCCGAGGCCGAAATGCCGGGGCTGATGTCGATCCGCAACAAATATGCCGCCCAGGCCCCGCTGAAAGGCGTGCGCGTGACCGGCTCGCTGCACATGACCATCCAGACCGCCGTGCTGATCGAAACCCTGAAGGATATCGGCGCCGATGTGCGCTGGGCGTCCTGCAACATCTTCTCGACCCAGGACCATGCTGCTGCTGCCATCGCCGCTAGCGGTACCCCGGTATTCGCCTGGAAAGGCGAAACCCTGGAGGAATACTGGGACTGCACGCTTGATGCCGTGACCTTCCCCGGCGGCAAGGGGCCCGAGCTTGTCGTCGATGACGGCGGCGACGTCACCCTGCTGCTGCACAAAGGTTATGAAATGGAACAGGGCTCGGATTGGGTCGACACCCCGTCGGGCTCGCATGAGGAGCAGGTCATCAAGAACCTGCTGAAACGCACGGCCAACGACCGTCCGGGCTTCTGGACCAACGTGATGAAGGACTGGCGCGGCGTTTCCGAAGAAACCACCACCGGCGTGCACCGCCTGTACCAGATGATGGAAGTCGGCGGACTGCGCGTGCCGGCCATCAACGTCAACGACTCGGTCACCAAATCCAAATTCGACAACCTGTACGGCTGCCGCGAATCGCTGGCCGACGGCCTGAAGCGCGCGATGGACGTGATGCTGGCCGGCAAGGTCGCCGTGGTCTGCGGCTACGGTGATGTCGGCAAGGGCTCGGCGCACTCGCTGCGCGCCTATGGCTGCCGCGTCGTGGTCACCGAAATCGATCCGATCAACGCCCTGCAGGCCGCGATGGAAGGCTTCGAAGTCAATACCGTGGAAGCCACCCTCGGACGTGGCGACATCTACGTCACCACCACCGGCAACAAGGACGTTCTGACGCTGGAACACATGCAAGCCATGAAGGACCAGGCCATCGTGTGTAACATCGGCCACTTCGACAACGAAATCCAGGTCGAGCGTCTGAACACCTCCAATGCGGTCAAGCTCAACATCAAGCCGCAGGTCGACAAGTACACCTTCGCCAATGGCAACGCCATCTACCTGCTGGCCGAAGGCCGCCTGGTCAATCTGGGCTGTGCCACCGGTCATCCGAGCTTCGTGATGTCGAACTCGTTCTCCAACCAGACCCTGGCGCAGATTGACCTCTGGGCCAACAAGGACGTGTACGAGCCGAAGGTCTACATCCTTCCGAAGAAGCTGGATGAAGAAGTGGCCCGTCTGCATCTGGAAAAAATCGGCGTGAAGCTGACCGAACTGACTGATGCACAGGCCGCCTATCTCGGTGTTGCCAAGGAAGGTCCGTACAAGCCGGAACACTACCGCTACTGAGTTACCGGAAAGGGCGCGCATGCGCCCTTTCTTTTGCCCGGAACAGCCATGAAAATTTCATACGAGTTCTTTCCGCCGAAAACCGACGAGCAGCGTGCGCAGCTCGACCGCACCGCGGCCGCACTGAAAGCGCATGTTCCGGAGTTCGCTTCGGTGACCTTCGGTGCCGGCGGCTCGACCCTGAGCTACACCGGGGAAACGGTGCAGCGCCTGGCCGATGCGCATGGACTCAATGCGGTACCGCATCTGAGTTGCATGGGCGGTACCCGCGAAGAAATCCGACAGCTGGTGGATCAGTACAGAGCACAGGGCTGCAATCGCATCATCGCACTGCGGGGCGACCTGCCCTCGGGCATGGCGCGTGCCGGCGACATGCACTTCGCCGCCGATCTGGTGCGTTTCATCAAAGCCGAGTACGGCGATACCTTCGATATCACTGTCGCCTGTTATCCGGAATTCCACCCGCAGGCCGAAGACGCCGAATCCGACATCGCGCGCTTTGCGGAAAAAGCGGCACTGGGCGCCAGCTCGGCGATTACCCAATATTTCTACAATGCCGACGCCTATTTCCGGTTCGTCGACGATGTGCGTCGCCGTGGCATCGACATCCCGATCATTCCGGGCATCATGCCGATTTCGAATTTCTCGCAGATCCGACGTTTTTCGCAGATGTGCGGTGCCGAGATTCCGCGCTGGATGAGCCAACGCATGCTGGCCTACGGCGACGATGCCGTCAGCATCCGTGAATTCGCCGCTGACTGCGTGGCCGCCATGTGCCGCCGCCTTCTGGATGGCGGTGCCGGTGAACTGCATTTCTATACCTTGAATCTGGCCAAACCCACCGAAGCCGTGCTCTCGCGTTTGCGCTGAAGCTGCGCTACAGTGCCGGTATGGCATTATTCCGCATCACGCTGTTGATTCTGTTATTGGCCGGCAGCACTGCATCCGCTCAGGACATGCATCGGTGCCAACGCGCCGATGGCAGCGTGGTCTATACCGATCGTCTGTGTGAACCGGAACAGACCGAAAAGCCAGCCCCCTCGCCGGCTGCCCCCGCCATTCCGAAAACCTCACGTTCCGGCCGGACCGGACTGCCACCGCCGCCGGCGTGCAGCAAAAGCCCCGATGACCTGCTTTACAGCGTGCGCTCCGCCATCGACATGAAAGACGTCAACCAGCTGGGGAAGAACTACCATTGGGTCGGTGTCAGCCAGGAGCAGTCCGAAGGTCTGCTCGCCCGCTTGGATGCAATGGTGGAGCGACCGTTGCTGGACGTGCAGCTGCTGTATCCGGAGATGGTGACGGATACGGTTTCAGAGCTGGCGCCGGAAAGTATGACCGATGAGAGCGAAAACGTTTACTGGGAACCCTTGCAAAAACCACCCTATGGATTAAAGGTGATGCAGTACCGGAGCAATACCGCAACCGAAACGGTCAGCACGGTATTCCGTCTGCAACGTCACTACCAGTGCTGGTGGATCCGCTTCTGATCAGCTGAAACGAAGCACGGCCACGGCGCCGCCCTGTTCACGGGGTGCGATGCTGACCTTCCAGCCATACAATTCGCATAATCGGCGCACGATGGACAGGCCGATGCCGCCGCCAGTGGTGTTACCGACGCTGGATCCGCGATATCCGCGCTCGAAAAGGCGCTCGGCATCTTCGGTACTGAGCCCTGGACCGGTATCTTCAATGGCGATGTGGTCGGCTTCGACCCGGCAACGCACTTCGCCTTCAACCGTATATTTACAGGCATTACCCAGCAAATTGCCGATGGCGACAGAAAGCACCGCCTCGGGCGCCTCGATGATGACGCCTTCCAGACCTTCGACGAAAATCTCGACCGGCTTATTGGCCAGATGCGGACGGTTCGCCTCGGCCAGCTGGCGCACCAGCTTGGCGATGTCGCAGCTGCCCATGCCGCGTTCGTTGCGTGACAGCATCAGCAGGGCGGTGGTCAGGTCGGTGCACTGCAATGCGGCACGGTCGATACGCAGCAGGCGCTGGCGCATTTTTTCAGTGATATCGGGATTGGCCAGAAGCAGTTCAGTGGCGCCGCGGATGACTGCCAGCGGGGTGCGCAGCTCATGGCTGACGTCTGCATTGAATTCGCGGTCGCGACGGACGATCTGGGTCATTCGGCTGGAATAATCATCCAAGGCCGAAGCCAGTTGCCCGACCTCATCGTCCGGAAACAGCGGTGCCAGCTGCTGATTGCTTTCCTTACCGACCATCATGCGCAGGCGCCGCGCCAGCTCCAGTACCGGACTGATGACGCGCGAAGACGACCAGATGCCTATCAGCCACGCCAGAAGCGAGAACACCGCAATGGCACCGATCACCAGCAGCACCAGACGCTGCTCACTCAGACTGGCGCTGGTGACGTCGTAGCGGACGTAACTGACCAGATCGGCATCGCGGCGGATGGCGTATTTATAACGATGCAACTGGCCATTGCCATCGACTTCCTCGATGTCATATACGCCGGTTTTCAGTTCCTGCAGCGCCAACGGCATTTTGTAGGCGTTCCGCGTACTCCAGATCTTGGCCGAAAGCATCGAAAAGGTCGCGGTACCCTGCGGGTTGGTACGTACCTGCGCAACGAAGTTATCGACTTCGCGCTGCAGCGTGCTTTCAATCAACTGCCCTTCCAGCTTCGCCCGCAGATACAGGGACGACAGGGCGAACAGGGCGGTCAGCCCGAAGCCGAGCAGGAAAAATGAAAAGATGATTCGGGTTCGGAGTCTACGCCGGTACTGCATCGGGATCGACGATTCGATAGCCTATGCCGTGACGCGTCTGGATCAATGCCGTCGGGAACGGCTTATCGATGGCCGCGCGCAGGCCGTGGATATGCACGCGCAGACTGTCGGAATCGGGCAGTTCTTCGCCCCAGACCCGGGTTTCCAGCTCATTGCGGGTCACTACCGAGGGCGAGGCCTCCATCAATGCCTGCAGGATCTTCAATGCGGTCGGATTGAGCTGGATCGACTCGCCACCGCGACGGACCTCGAGGGTGTCGAGGTTGAACTCCAGATCGGCGATGGCCAAGGTGCGCGAGAGATTGGTTTTGGTGCGCCGTGCCAGAACCTGGAGGCGCGCCTCCACTTCCTGAAGCGCGAACGGCTTGACCAGATAATCGTCGGCGCCCGATTCGAAGCCGGCGAGCTTGCTTTCCAGTGAATCGCGTGCGGTCAGCATCAGCACCGGCGTCTGTTTACGGCCTTCCATGCGCAGCTTGCGGCACACTTCGATGCCGTCGATGCCCGGCAGATTGAGATCGAGCACGATGGCATCGAAATCATTCACCACCGCCAGATGCAGGCCGGTTACCCCGTCGGCGGCGTAGTCGACGGTATGGCCACGGTCTTCAAGATAATCGCCAAGATTGGCGGCGATATCGCGGTTGTCTTCAATCACCAGTAGGCGCATCAGATGGAGCTCACTGCGAAATGTAGGGGTTCGAGGGGGTTTTCTGCATCTGGAGGTTGCGCTGGGCGTTCTCATGGTTACGCTTCTTCGCCGCAACCGTCATGCAATTGCGCTTTTTCATGTTCGAGCCCAGAGGCTTTTCATAGCTACAAACCAGTTTGCTGTCGGCAAATGTCTGCTTCAGTATGCCGTTGATGCGTTCCTCGGCAAGCTTGGCGCTCGCGCCGGATACTGCAGAAGACTCAAGCAGTGCGAACTGCTCATTCAGGGAGGCTCGGTTGTCCTTGGTCAGCTCGGTATATTCGACTTGGGTCAGTTTGGCTTCAATCTGTTGGCGCTGCATGGAGACATTGCCCGCGGCGAGAGAAAACTGTATGGCTTCACCGTCAAGCGAGCTTCCGGCATATGCCATAGAAGAGGCGAGCAGGGCCGAAAAAAGGAAAGCGTTTTTCATGAGATACCTTTTGCGAAAAGCGAAAATAATTTCATTATTCAGAATACCACCAATTAAGGCTTGGACCACAAAAAACCCGGCAAGCGGTTGCCCGCTTGCCGGGTCAGGACGGTGAAGCTCCGATTACCATAACCGGTTGGTTGCTGACGAGGCGCGCAAACCGAAGAGATGGTCGGACAAGGCTAGACCCCAATAGGTTAATTTTTTGTTAATTCTACCTGATGATTTGGTTATTCACGGCTCCGTTTTGACCGTTTGTCCGGGAAATCAGCAAATCAAGCATTTGGCCCGCAATGTCCTGACCTGTGGCGGCTTCCAGCGCCTCGAAACCTGGGGCGGCATTGACCTCGAGCAGCAACGGTCCCGCACGGGTCCGGAGCAGATCAACACCGGCCACGGTTAGCCCAAGCGCTGCCGTGGCAGCAAGCGCCAATGCCGACTCCGCATCATCGGGTATGATCGCCTCGGCCCGGGCGCCGAGCCGGACATTGGCCCTGAATTCACCAGGCGGGGCGGTCCTGCACATGGCGGCGAGTACGCGCCCGCCGCAGACGAACACCCGCAAATCGCGCCCTGCCGCCTCGGCGATGAACGCCTGCAGCGTAAACCCGGCGCCGGCCGAATTCAGACGCGCCATCACGGCGAGGGCGGCGGCGGCATCCTCGACGCGGTGAATACCCCAACCACCGGCGCTGGCATCCTCCTTGATCAGCATCGGAAACGGGAATGGCAGCTGCGCCAAGGAAGAGTCATCCCGTAAGGCCGTGCCCAGAACGCTCGGCGGCATCGGCAACTGCAGACGCCCGAAGACCTGCATCACGGCCGGCTTATCACGGGCCAGCGCGACCGCTTCTGCTGAATTCAGACAAACTGCCCCACTGGCCTGCAACTGCGCCAACAGTTCGCCCCCTAGGGACTGCCAGATCGGACCGAAACGTGGAATGACGGCATCAAAGCTTTCGGCGACCCCCTGCTTGAAAGGCGCCAATGGATCGAAGATACGCACATCGGCACCGCGTTCGCGTGCCGCCGCCAGCAAACGGCGGTTGGTATACAGCTCCGGGATCCGTGATATGACCGCAATCAACATGTGCCGGTTTCCCGTTGCCCGTGCAGGCGTTAAACTGTGTGCATGGAATTGTATCTCAACGGCGAATTTCGGCAGTTTGACTCCGGACTGGACATCCATCGACTGGTCGAACAGCTCGGTCTTGCGGGCCATCGCATTGCCGTGGAAGTGAACCGGCAGATCGTTCCGAAGAGCCGACATGCCGGATACCCGCTGCAGGACGGCGACCGGATTGAAATCATCCAGGCCATGGGCGGTGGCTGAGGGCTGACGGCTGGCAGCGATTCAGGCGATAATACGCGCATGACCACGCCGACCACCCACGACCCGCTGATCATCGCCGGGAAAACCTACCGCTCCCGTCTACTGACCGGAACCGGAAAATTCAAAGACTTCCAACAGACCCGCGAGGCGACGGATGCGGCCGGTGCCGAAATCGTCACCGTGGCACTGCGCCGGACCAATCTCGGACAGAACAAGGCGGAAGCCAATCTGCTGGATTTCCTGCCGCCGGATCGTTTTACATTGCTGCCCAATACCGCCGGCTGTTATAACGCCGAAGACGCCGTGCGCACCTGCCAGCTGGCACGGGAGCTGCTCGACGGCCATAAGCTGGTGAAGCTGGAAGTGCTGGGTGATCCCAAGACCCTGTTTCCGCACATCACCCAGACCCTGATCGCCGCCGAACGGCTGGTTGCCGACGGCTTCGATGTCATGGTGTACACCTCGGACGATCCGATTGTCGCCAAACAGCTTGAACAGATCGGCTGCGTGGCAATCATGCCACTGGCGGCACCGATCGGATCAGGGCTTGGCATCCAGAACAAATGGAGCCTGCTCGAGATTATTGAAAACGCCTCGGTTCCGGTACTGGTCGATGCCGGGGTCGGGACCGCATCGGATGCGGCCATTGCCATGGAGCTCGGCTGCGACGGCGTGCTGATGAATACCGCCATTGCCGCCGCCAAAGACCCGATTCTGATGGCTTCGGCGATGTGCAAAGCCGTACAGGCCGGACGCGAAGCTTTTCTGGCCGGTCGCATGCCGAAACGGCGATATGCCAACGCCTCATCGCCGCTGGACGGTCTGTTCTTCTGATGGCGGACTCCGAATCCCCTTCCCCGGGAAAATCCGTCCGCAGCATCCGCAGCTTCGTATTGCGTCAGGGCCGGGCCACGGAATCGCAGAAACGTGCCTTCGACCTCCATTGGCCTCTAGTCGGTCTGGATTACAGCGGACATCCCGTTGATTTCAGCACAGTATTCCGGAGGCCGGCGGACATCGTCGTCGAAATCGGTTTCGGCAACGGCGAGCAGCTGCTGTTCGGAGCGGTTCATGAACCGGAACGCAATTTCATCGGCATCGAAGTGCACTCTCCAGGCGTCGGACGCGCGCTCAATGCGGTGGCCGAGGCCGGTCTCGGCAATGTCCGTATCTACCGACACGATGCCGTGGAAGTGCTGCGCGATGACATCGCGGACGGCAGTCTGTCGGAAGTGCGCATTTACTTTCCGGATCCCTGGCACAAGAAACGTCACCACAAACGCAGGCTGATCCAACCGGATTTCATCACACTGCTGTGCCGTAAGCTCAAACCCGGCGGACTTCTGCATCTGGCCAGCGACTGGCAGGAATATGTTGAGCACATGTGGGAAGTCTGTGACAATGAACCCGAGCTGTTGGCAAAGGGCGGACCGCGTCATAGCGTCGAACGTCCGGATTGGCGTCGGCAGACACATTTCGAGACCCGTGGCCGGAAGCTGGGCCATGGCGTCTGGGATCTGCTTTACACCCGTCGATAGGAGTCGAATCACGCATGCATAGCGGTCTGGTCCTGACACAAGACATGCTGATCGTGCTGGGTCTGACCGGCTTCATCATCGCCATGCTGATGTTCGAGCGCATCCGGGCCGATGCCGCCTCCCTGCTGGCGCTGGTCATCCTCGGTTTCACCGGCATCGTTTCCGAAACCGACCTGTTCAAAGGCTTCGCCGGAAACGCGGTCATCAGCGTGATGGCTTCGATGATCCTCAGTACCGCACTAGACCGGACCGGCGCTCTCAACCGGCTGGCCGGCTGGTTGTTGCGCCGATCCAATGGCAGCGAACAACGGCTGGTACTGATCACCTCGGCCGCTGCCGGCGGCATGTCCGGTTTCATGCAGAATCCGGCAGTCACCTCGCTGTTCCTTCCCGTCGCCGCGCGTCTTTCCAGCCGCACCGGCATGGGGCTGGGACAACTGCTTCTGCCCATCGCGGCCTGCATCATTCTTGGCGCGCAGCTGACCATGATCGGCAACTCCCCGCTGATGCTGCTGAACGACCTGCTGCGCTCGGCGAACCAGAATCTGCCGTCGGGGGTCGCGACGCTGGAAGATCTGCCGATGTTCCGGCCCTTGCCCATCGGTTTGGTGCTGCTTGCCCTCGGACTTCTGTACTTCCGTTTCCGCAAGCATCTCGGATTCCTGCCGGAAACCGGAAGCAACGTCAATCCGAACACCCCGGAACACTACTTCGCGAAAGCCTATGGCATCGAAGGCGATGTGCACGAACTGGTGGTGAGCCCGGACAGCCCGCTGGTCGGCATGAGTATCGGGGATGCCGAAGCTGAAATCGGTGCGCCGCTCTACCTTGCACTGCAGAGCGGCACCGAATCGCGCATGGCACCGCCGGCTGACGAGCGCCTGACCGCCGGCAGCGTCATCGGGGTGATGGGAACCCCGGAAATGGTCAGCGCCTATGCCAACAGCAAGCGTCTGAAATTCTCCCAACGCCTGCGCGTACTCGGCGACCTGTTCAATCCCTCGCAATCCGGCATTTCGGAAGCGGTGATTCCCAGCAATTCGCCGTTCATCGGCAAGGCGCAGGCCGAGCTGCGTCTGCGCAAACGCTATGGCATCAGTCTGCTCGCCATCAACCGTGATAAAAAAGTCCTTCGCCGCAACATCCGTAACCTGCCGATCCGCGCCGGCGACATTCTGGTGTTCCATTCCAACTGGAACGATCTGGCCCAGGCCAATGCCAACAAGGAATTCGTGGTCATCACCGATTATCCGAAGCAGGAACAGCGGCCGCACAAGCTGCGCGTGGCTCTCGGCATTTTCACCGGCAGCATGCTTCTGGCACTGAGCACGCTGGTGCCGCTGCCGATCGCTTTGATGGCGGGTGCGGTGCTGATGGTCGTCACCGGCGTCCTCGACATGGAGGAAGCCTACGCCTCGATCAGCTGGAAAACGGTATTCACCATGGCCTGTCTGATTCCTCTGGGTATCGCCATGGATTCCACCGGTGCCGCCAACTGGCTGGCCCAGCACACCATCGAACGTCTGGGATCCGGCATGCCGGACTGGCTTATCCAGACGGCACTAGCGGTGTTCACCACCTGTCTGGCCTTGGTCATCGGCAATGTCGGCGCCACGGTGGTGATGGTGCCGATGGCCATCAACATCGCACTGGCCGCCGACGGCAACCCGATGGCCTATGCCTTCCTGGCCGCGCTTTGCGCTTCCAACAACTTCATCAGCCACTCCAATCCGGTGGTTTCGATGATCGCCGGCCCGGCCGGTTACACGACGCGCGATCTCTGGCGCAATGGCTTGCCGATTACCCTGTTGTTTCTGGTGGTATCGGTCATCGGCGTCAACCTGCTGTTCTAGCCTGCCGTATCCGGCCATTCCACCCGAAGAATTCCGTCCTGCCACTGGCATCCATAGGACCGCAGCGACTCACCGCGGCATGGCCCTTGCAGACAAAGACCGTCTGCCATGCCGAAAACCGCGCCATGCGCGGCACAGACCAGGGTCGCATCCTTGGTCAGGAAACGGTCCGGGGCGTAATCCAGACGCCGCCCCTGGTGCGGACAGCAGTTGGCGTAGACCTGAACTCCATCGTCGCAACGGATCACGATTAAAGGCGTCATTTCCCCGTGAATCAAAGGGTTTATTGTGACGGGCGTCTCATTTTCGAGAACCGGCATCGCTATTAACGAACAATTTACACTTTCCAATTCCTGCCTCGGCATACTGTCGATTCCCTGAGTTTTATAGCATACCCATGCGCAATATTTTCCACCGTCTTCTGCTGGTTCGCCCCAATAAACCCCGTAACCCGGTATTGAAGGCCGTATTCTCCGTGCTTGGCCTGTTCTTCCTGTTCGGCGTCTGCGTATTTGCCATTTTCGTCGGCGTGTTCATGCTGATCGCCAGCTTCCTGCTGAAGCGCATGGGGAAAAAGACCGCCGCTGCCCACTCGGGTGCCGATGTCCTCGATGCCGAATACACCGTGGTCGAAAAATCTCCGGCCAGCCTCTCCCGCTAACCTATAAAAATCCGCTTAATCCCGTTAGACTGGACTTTTCAGGAAGCCCTCATGACGGACTATGCATTCCCGCCGCCGGATCAGGCCAGCATCGGCATAGCCGGCAGCCGCAAACGCTATCCAGTGCACCGCATTTACTGCGTCGGCCGCAACTTCGCCGAGCACGCCCGTGAA
Organism: uncultured Gammaproteobacteria bacterium; assembly: GCA_903942465.1. Lineage (GTDB taxonomy): Bacteria > Pseudomonadota > Gammaproteobacteria > Xanthomonadales > Xanthomonadaceae > Arenimonas. The sequence goes on along the minus strand of CAJAPA010000134.1, from coordinate 1,041 downwards.
ATGGGCGCAGAGCCTTCCAAGGGCAGTCCGGTATTTTTCATGAAGCCGGCCGATGCCGTCATTCAAAACAATGCCATCCCCTACCCGGGCTGTACCCAAGACCTCCACCATGAAGTTGAGCTCGTGGTCGCGCTTGGGTCTTCGCTGCCGGAACACTGGACTGCCGAGAACGCCATGCAGGCGGTATACGGCTATGCGGTCGGTCTGGATCTGACGCGCCGCGACCTGCAGGCCGCCGCAAAGGAAAAACGCTTGCCTTGGGATACGTCCAAAGGCTTCGATGCATCGGCACCGATCAGCGACCTCATTCCGGCGGCCCAGGCCGGAATCGATGCAGATACGGTGCTTAGCCTGCACGTCAACGGCAGCCTGCGGCAGAAGGGCTGTCTGGGTGACATGATCTTTTCGGTCACCGACATCCTGCTGGCACTTTCCGAACTTTACATCCTGCAACCCGGCGATCTCGTGTTCATGGGAACACCCTCCGGCGTGGCAGCACTGCAGAAAGGCGACCATTACCATGCCGTCCTGCAGGGCGTTGCGGAATTGCACGGCACCATCATCTAGTCATCACATGGAGAACGCATCATGAGCATCATTTCGGAATTCAAGGAGTTCGCCCTGCGCGGCAATGTCATCGATCTGGCGGTCGGTGTGGTCATCGGCGGCGCTTTCGGGAAAATCGTCACCTCTATGGTCAACGACCTGATCATGCCTTCGGTCTCTTACCTCATCGGCAGTGCTGATTTCAAGAGCCTTTCCACTGTACTGCGGCCTGCCGTAATCGGTGCCGACGGCAAGGAAACCGTTCCGGCCGTTCTGCTCAATTACGGCGTATTCATCCAGACCATCGTCGACTTCACCATCATCGCGTTCGTGATTTTCCTGGCGATCAAGGCTATCAATCGCATCCGTCGCCAGCAACAGCCGGAGGCACCGGCACCGGTCGAACCCAGCGAGGAAGTCAAACTGCTGACTGAAATCCGCGATTCCCTTAAAAAGCAAGGAGCCTGACATGCGCCCATACCTGCCAGCAGCATT
>CAJAPA010000133.1 GCA_903942465.1 uncultured Gammaproteobacteria bacterium | reverse complement strand
TCTTCCGGTTCGCCGATGCGGCGCATGGGCGTGCGTGAAATCACTTCCTCGAAATACTCGGGATTGGACAGCGCTTCGGAAGTGCGCCGGGTGCGGATGTACCAGGGCGCCACCGAGTTGACGCGGATGCCGTCACTGGCCCACTCGCAGGCCAGATTTTTGCTGAGCTGGTGCACTGCCGCCTTGCTCAGGCCGTACAGCGGGCCGGTACGTACATGGGTCAGCCCGGACACGCTGCCGACATTGACGATGCTGGCGCTGCCGTGCTGCTTGAGGAAGGGATGCGCCAGACGCGCAAGTTCGAACAGCGCGTGGACGTTGGTATCGAGTACGGTGTCGAAATCGTTTTCAGTGAGATCCAGCGTGGGCTTGCGGATATTGGTGCCGATGTTATTGACCAGGATCGACAGCGGCAGATCCAGATCGGTGATCCAGTCGAAGATTTCCTGGCGCTGCTCGGCATCACTGACATCGGCGGCAAAATAGCGCACCACCGCGCCATCGCATTCCTCTTCGATCTCAGCGGCGGCTTCGGCCAGTTTGGTTTCATCGCGCGCCACCAGCACCACTTCGGCGCCGAGGCCGGCCAACTCGCGCGCCGCAGCGCGTCCGATGCCGGCACTGGCGCCGGTCACCAGCGCGGTCTGTCCCTGCAGCCGCCAGCGCGTATGCATGGCCTCAGAACGTGCAGAAGCAATGCGCGACGGCGTTCACCGGCTTGCTGCCGTTGCGGTCCAACCACTGCAGATCGGCACGGATCTGTTGGCCCATGCGGGTCTGCTGGATCAGGCCCAACGCCGGCGAGGCCCAACGGATCAATCCCTGGGTTTCGCTGTTGCCGGCGAGATTGGAAATGAACTGTTCGAACGGCGACATCGGTTCCTCGATGTAATCCACGCGGTAATCGTTCTTGCCGAGCTTGGCACGTGCAGCGGCATCATCAATGGCGGCCTGCAGGCCACCGAAGGCATCGACCAAACCTTTCTCTTTGGCTTGTGCGCCGCTCCAGACACGGCCGCGGGCGTTGGCATCGATTGCTTCCGTGGTCTGTTTGCGGGCTTTGGCGACTTTGCCGATGAACTGCGCATAGCCGCGCTCGATCACGCTCTGGATGACCTGCTTGGTCGGTTCATCCAGCGGCCGGGTCATGTCGAAGGCACCGGCCCATGGCGTGGTGGTCACGCCATCGGAACGCACGCCGATTTTCTCCAACGTCCGCGGTGCGCGAATCATCAGGCCGAAGATGCCGATCGATCCGGTGATGGTCGATTCATCGGCATAGATGCGGTCGGCATTCATGGATATCCAGTAACCGCCGGAAGCGGCCACATTCGCCATCGACACCACCACCGGCTTGCCGGCGGCCTTGGTCAATTCCACTTCGCGGCGGATCTGCTCGGAAGCGAAAACGCTGCCGCCGGGCGAATCGACCCGCAGCACCAGCGCCTTGACTTCATCGTCTTCGCGCGCGGCACGGATCAGCGCCGAGGTGGTGATGCCGCCGACCATGCCCTGCGGCTGCTCGCCATCGACGATTTCACCTTGGGCGACCACCACCGCCACGGCATCCGCCTGCGGCTTGGCCATTTGACTGCTGTTGACGTGGCCGAGGTAATCGATCATGTCGATCTGCTGGAAGCTGCCGCTTTCATCATCGAAGGCAACGCCTTGATCAACCAGATACTGTTCCATCTCGTAGGCGGTTTTCAGACCGTCCACCCACTTTTCATTCAAGGCCAACTGCGCCAGATCGCCTTTGACCGCGGCCAGACGCTGCGGCAGTTCGTTGATGGCGGCACTGATCGCTTCCGGCGCGATGCCGCGGGCGGTGCCGACCTGCTGCAGATAGCGCTGCCAGATGTCATTCATCCAAAACAGATCGGCCTGCTTGGATTCTTCCGACGCGGCATCGAGGATATAGGGCTCGGCAGCCGATTTGTATTCGCCGACGCGGAACAGGTGCACGTCCAGGCCGAGCTTGTCCTGCAGGGCTTCGCGGTAAAACAGGCGGTAGCGGCCGAGGCCTTCCGGAAAGAACGCACCTTCGGGATCCATGAAGATTTTGTCGGCCTGCGCCGCCAGCAGGTATTGCTTCTGCTCGTAATTGTCGGCAAACGCATACACCGGCTTCTTGCTGGTCTTGAAATCCTTCAGGGCCGCGGCGATTTCGCGGGTGGAGGCCAATCCGGCGGCGTTGTAGCCGTCGGTGTTCAGCACCAGATGGGTGATGTGCGGATCCTTCTTGGCGGCCTTGATGATGCTCAGCACATCGCGCAGCAGAATCTCGCGTTCGCCGCCGCCTTGGGCTTCGGCCAAAGCGGTGCTGATCGAATCGACCGTACGCTGCTCCACCAGTACGCCTTCAAGATCAAGCACCAGCGCGGTTTTATCGCGCAACGGGGTGAACGACTTGGCCGACATGCCGGCGGAAATCACCGCGAGGATGCCGATCAGGATGAACAGCATGATCAGATTGAACACCAGATGATTGGTGAAATTGACCGCATTCCACAGGAACTGGAAGAAGGTGCGGATCGGACCCGGTTTGGCATCGCTCATGGCGCAGGAACTCCTGGAATCAGGCTTCTAGAATACCCGATTCAGCCGGGGGATTCGTGTGCCATGCGTCATTGCCGCGTGAGTTTGTCGACCGCACGCCGGAAGCGCAGAAACAGCAGCACCGCGGCCACGCTCAGGCCGATGCTCAGACCAATCCAGAAGCCCGGAGCACGTAAGCCGAGTACCAGGCCGAGATAGATGCCGGAACTGAGCCCGACCGCCCAATAGGCGAACACGGTGATGATGGCCGGCACCGTGGTGTCTTTCAGGCCGCGCAGCGCGCCGCCGGACAGGGCCTGGATGCCGTCCGGATACTGGAACACGGCGGCATAAATCATCAGTGTCGCGGCCAGCCCGGCAATGGCGGCGTCATCGGTGTACCAGCCGCTGATGACATGGCCGCCGAACACCAGCATCAGGGCCGAAATGGTCTGGGTCACCAGCACCAACAGCAGGCCTGCACGCATGGCCCAGCGCACCGCAGACACATCGCCGGCACCGACGGCATGGCCGACACGGACCGTGGTGGCCAAGGCGACCCCGAGCGGAACCATGAAACTGGCACTGGCCACATTCAGGGCGATCTGGTGCGCGGCCACATCCACCGCGCCCAGGCGCCCGATGAACAGGGCGGTGGCCACGAACAGGCTGCCCTCCATGAAGATGGCGATGCCCATCGGCACGCCCAGCAACAACAGCTCCCGGATGACTTTGAGATCCGGCCATTCAAAGCGCGAGAGCAGACCGAGATCGCGGAAATGCGTGGAGTGCTGCAAATAGGCCGCGAAAGCGATGAACTCCAGCCACATCACGATGGCGGTCGCGTAACCCAGACCAGCCGCGCCCATCTCCGGTATCGGGCCGTAACCGAAAAGCAGCACAGCCCCGATCGGAATCAGCAGAATCAGGGCGGCGATGCCGAACACCAGCGTCGGCTGGGTCCAGGACAGACCCTCGCTCAGATAGCGGGTGGCGAAAAACAGCGCCAGTGCCGGCGCGCCCCAGCTTATTGCATGCAGGAACTCCGTGGCCGGGGCCAGCACTTCGGGCGCAATCTGCATCCACACCAGCAGCTGCGGGCTCCAACGCATGAACGCCTGCAACAGCAGACCGACCGCTAAAGCCAGCCACAGCGCCTGCCGCCAGACCGGGCCGACCTCCGCGCGGCGGCCGGCGCCGTTGAGCTGGGAGACCGTCGGCGGTATCGCCATCATCAGTCCGACGCAGATCAGCAGTGCCAGCGACCAGATGGCGCTGCCGACCGCGACCGCCGCCAGGGTGACCGGTCCGTGACGGCCGGCCAATAGCGTGTCGACTACGCTCATCGCCATCGAGGCCAGTTGACCGATGGCGATTGGCAGGGCTAGGGTGAAGGTGATCCGTGACTCGGCAAGCAGGCGTTGCCAGGAAGAGGGGGAATGCGTCATAGTGGCCACTCGGGGAGTCACACAGTTTAAACCAGATCACGGAGCACACGCCATGACGATGCCGAATGCGCGGCAACGACGCTGCGGCGACTGCCTTGCGGTGGTCGGCGGTATTTACTGCGCGCAATGCGGCCAGAAACAAAAGTCTGCGGTGCGGCATTTCCGGCAATTGGCCGGCGAATTCTTCAACGATGTGCTGAATCTGGACACCCGGCTGCTGGATACTCTGAAAACCCTGCTGCTGCGGCCCGGCCAGCTCAGCACCGAATATTTCGCGGATCGGCGCACGCGTTACCTGAGCCCGATCAAACTGTACTTCCTGCTCAGCATCGTGGCCTTCTTTTTGATCCAGCAAAGTCTCGATACCGCCGTTGAAGCGGAAGCCGCCGTCGTCGCGCCGGGCAAAGCCGATAGCAATGACATGAATTTCACCATCGGCAACTTCAATGGCAAGGCCTGGGATGCAAAAAGCAACCCGATCGCCGTGGGTTGGTTGCCGGATGCCGCCAACGACCTCATGAACGAGCGGCTCGGCCGGCTGGAAAAAACCGTCCGGCAGAAAGACTGGACGCAACTGCTGCATGCCGGATTGGCAGCCACACCACAGGCATTACTCCTGTTGCTGCCGTTTTTCGCAGTGTTGTTGAAGCTCGCCTATCTGTTCCGCAAGCGCCTGTACATGGAACATCTGATCGTGGCCCTGCACAACCACGCTTTCCTGCTGTTGGCCATTTCCATCGGCCTGGTGCTCTCGGCCATGAGCGGGTGGGTTGCGGCCGGCTGGTGGCCGACCCTGTTCGGGCTGTTGAGCGGGCTGTTGACGTTCTGGGTGCCGGCCTACTTCCTGATCGGACTGAAACATATTTACCGGCAAAGCTGGAAGATGACCCTTTTCAAATTCGGCCTGCTCGGATTCTGCTATCTCAATCTGTTGGCCCTGGGTGTCATCCTGAACGTCGTGATCGGCCTGTTGATGCTCTGAGTCCGTGAAACAATTCACGGATTTTTACCGAATTTTTCACTGAATGCCGTCTGAATAAGGCTTTGCGTGTGGAACCTTTTCAACAGGCGAGAAATTGACCACAAGCGCCGGGGATTGACCACAAAACACGGGCTTTCACCCAATGGATTCATTTCAACTAATTGAATTATATATATTATTTCAAATTGATTAAAAATTAATCAAGTTGCTGAAATGACCGTCACAATGAGCCTGACCCCGATTGTCCGCAGCCCTATCCACATTGTTATCCACAATCTGTGTGGATAATACGGTTTCTTGATACAGATGAACAAGATAGTCCATAGTCTTGGAAGACATGCTCAATAATCACCTGCAAGTGAGGACATGATCCAGCCAGCGCGGCGTTGAATGGCCCGCGTGCAACGCAGCTCACTGCTAAGCGACTGATACTTGTGCACAGCATTGTGCTAAGTATTTGATTCGCGTTTTTCCGACCCACGTGCTTCGCTATTGGGGTACACACTTCGTTAACATGTTGTTTGCAAAGACGACACAATTTCTGGATGAAGCGGCCGATGCGCCGACATGCAGCGGCGCATGGTCATTTGCACTATTCTAGAATCCTTGAATCCACACGCTTATCCACCGATTCAGGCCACTCCCGAGACGCCCTGCTTGCCGAAACCACCCTGCTGCCTGAAAGTCGCTCTGCCCCTGCCGCTGCCGGGCCTGTTCGACTATGTCCCCGAGGACGGCAGTGCGGTTGACCAAGACTGGATCGGCTGCCGGGTCAGGGTGCCGTTCGGTGCCCGCGAATTGGTCGGCTGGGTCAGCGCCATCGGCGTAACGGAAACGCTCCCTGAAGCGCTGAAGCCGATCCTGCAGCGTTTGGATCGCACGCCGGTAATGACTGCGGAATTGCTGCAGACCCTGCGCTGGACCGCCCACTACTATCAGGCGCCGCTTGGAGAGGTCCTGAGCGCCGCCGTGCCCGCGCTGTTACGCGAAGGCAAGGCATCGCCGGATGTCTGCGTCTATGCCTGGCAATTGACCGCCGAAGGCAATGCCGGCATCGACAGCCTGCGCAGGACCGGCAAACCGCAGGCGCTGGCGATGCGTCTTCGTTCCGGCGCGCTCCCGGAAACTTTGCTGGATTCAGACACCCCGGGCTGGCGCAGCAGCATGCGCAGTCTGCAGGCACGGACATGGGTCGAACGTATCGCGCTGAACCGAAGGGATGCAATAACGAGCGCCACACCGGAAGAGGGCCCGGCCCTGAATGCCGACCAGTCGGCCTGCGTGCAGGCACTGAAAGCGTCGTCGGGATTCGGCGTGCATCTGATCGAGGGCGTGACCGGCAGCGGCAAAACCGAAATCTACATCCAAGCCGTACGCGACTGTCTGGCGCGCGGTCGGCAGGCCTTGGTGCTGGTGCCGGAAATCGGATTGACGCCGCAGACTCTGGCGCGCTTCCGGGCACGGCTGCCGGTGCCGGTGCATGTATTGCACTCCAATCTGTCCGATGGCGACCGTGCCCAGGCCTGGACCGCCATGGCCGAAGGCATCGGCCGCGTGCTGCTCGGCACCCGTTCGGCGGTGTTCACGCCGATGCCGGAAGCGGGCCTGGTGATCGTCGACGAAGAACACGACAGCAGCTACAAACAACAGGATGGCTTCCACTACCATGCACGCGACGTGGCCGTGCTGCGTGCGAAGTCCCTCGATGTTCCGGTACTGCTCGGCAGTGCGACGCCCTCACTGGAGTCCTGGCTCAATGCCGATATCGGCCGGTATCAACGTCATCGATTGCCCGAGCGTGCGGGCGCCGCCAAACCGCCGACAGTGCGTATCACCGATATTCGCAAGATCCGGCTGCAGCATGGCTTGAGTCAGGCCATGCTGGACGGCATTGCGGCCTGCCTCAACGACGGCGGCCAAGCCCTGGTGTTCAAGAACCGCCGAGGTTATGCGCCGGCGCTGCTCTGCCACGACTGCGGCTTCACGGCACAATGCCCACGCTGCGACACCGCGCTGACCCTGCATGCCGGCCAGCGGCGTCTTCACTGCCATCATTGCGGGCACCAGAAACCGAGGCCCCCAGCCTGCCCCGATTGCGGTTCGCTGGCACTGCAGCCGCAGGGCTTCGGTACTGAGCGTCTGGAAGAAGCATTGACTGCGGCATTTCCGGAGTTTCCCTGCATCCGCGTTGACAGCGGAACCACGCGCCGACGTGATGGACTGGCCGGTCAATTGGCGGAAATCGGCGATGGCGCCGGCATTCTGGTCGGCACCCAGATCCTGGCCAAAGGCCATGACCTTCCCAATCTGCGCTTCGTCGGCGTGGTCGGCGTCGATGAAAGCCTGTTCTCCGCCGATTTCCGCGCCCATGAAAAACTGTCACAGCTGCTCATCCAGGTGGCCGGGCGGGCAGGGAGGGCCGACAAGCCGGGACAAGTCCTGATTCAGACGCATCATCCGGATCACCCGTTGTTGGCGGATCTGCTCGCGGGCGGCTATCCGGAATTCGCCCGCAAGGCCCTCGATGAACGTCGGCTGGCGGATCTGCCGCCGTTTACCCACATGGCATTGCTGCGCGCGGAATCGGTGCACAGCGAGGCTGCGCGTCACTTCCTCGAGGACGTCACCGCACTGGTCGATGCGCGGCGGCGCGAACTGGAACTTGCGGTGCACAGCTCCGGCGTCCTGCCGGCCGGCATGCCGCGCCGTGCCGGCCGTTACCGCTGGCAGCTGGTCCTGAATGCTATGCAGAGGAGCGGTCTGCAGAGTCTGCTGGCCGCCGTCCATGATGACGTGCATGCCCTCAAATCGTCGCGGAAAGTCCGTTGGTCGTTCGATGTCGATCCCGGCGATTTTCTTTAGCATCACCGGGCTGGCGCAGCAGGACATGCATACGCAGTCCGTATCGCGAACGGATGTGCAGACGTCCGTTGAGGGCCAAGGTGCGGTCGCGGATGGAAACGAACCCGTGCTCGATGGCCGATGGCCGCGCAAGACCGATGCCGTCATCCTGCACGGCAATGAACAGCAGCCATTCACCATGGCGGCGGCGCAGGCTGAGCGTGACCTTGCAGGCCCCGGCATGGGCATGGCGGATGCTGTTGGTCAGTGATTCCTGCACGATGCGGTAGGCGGCCAGCGCGGTGCTGGCGTCCAGATACTCGAGCGCTTCCGGGTCGCCGTGGAAAACCACGTCGTAACGCAGGCCGGCCTGGCGCGCGATGCGCGCGAAGGAACCGTGCGAAAGCGCCATCACCAATCCGAGCTCACTCAATTCAATCGGCGCCAGATCCATCACCACGCTGCGCACGCCGTCATTGATCTTGTCGGCGATGCCGACCAGACGACCCGCCAGGACCGATTTGCCCTGCTGGTGCAGATCGTTCTGGAGCAGATTGAGATGGATCTGCAGCGCGGTGATCGATTGTCCGACTTCGTCGTGCAGTTCATGCGCGATCCGCTGCCGTTCGTTGTCCTGGGCCTGCATGCTTCGACGGCTGGCGGTGATCAGCTGGTTGAGCAGATCCTGTTTCTGCATCGAGGCCTGATAGAGATCCGCACGCTGGCGCTCGAGGTCGCATTCCCGCGCCTTGAGATCGTCCATGGCGGCGCCGAACAGCAGCGCCATCGCACCGACGATGGAAACATACAGCTGCATCTGCTTCGGATCGCTGGAATAGGGATCCAGATGGTTATCGACGGCGATCATCAGGCTCACCAGCACGATCGATACCACCGCACCGCGCCAGCCGTGGAAGAATGAAAACACCACCACGGCCGCCAGCAGCATGACCTGCAGCAGCCCGAAAAACTGGGAATCATGGCTGCGGTAAAGCGCGAAGGCGATCAGCGCCGCGGTCGGCAGCAGCGTGAACAGGGCGCTCTTCAGCAGACGCCGGGAACCGGATCGGAACGCGGGCTCGACCAGCCACATCGCCAAGGGCGCAACGATCATCACGCCGATGAAAGCGCCCATGAAATGGCTGATGATGAAACTGCCCAATGATTCGACCGCATTGGACCACTCCAGCACCTGCGTGCCGATGATCCGTCCGGCCTTGACCTCGGAGATCTTGCCGTCGGTGACCACATAGGCGATGTCTTTCAGGGTCAACAGAACCGCCACCGCCAGTCCGGCACCGAGCAGGAAGGACATGCCGCGGAAGCTGTTGGCGTTGTCGGTGCCGATGCCATTGCGTTTGAGCAGCTGCACGCCGGCGAACACCAGCAGCGGCAAGGCCATGGTGCCGAGCAGAAACAGCTCGCCGCTGGGCCACAGTCCGAGGAAAGGCAAAGCGTCCTGGTCGCGCAGCAGCAGATTCTTGTAGGCATTGGCCACCGAACACAGGGTATTGATCAGATACCAGCCGAGGAATTCGCGGTTCGGGCGGATCCAGAACACGGCGAACAGCAGGCCGGCCTTGATCAGCCAGTGATAGAAGCCGAAGTGGGTGAACAGCAGCAACAGGCAGGCCACGGCAAGCGCCCACCCGAGCGGCGGCCACTGCTGGCGTTTCAGTGTTGCAAAAAACTCATCGATCACGGATTTCCCCTGCCGCCATGCTATCGGGTATTGGACGCACTGACAACCGCGGCAGTCCTTGCCGGCGCGTATTCTTTGGCATAATGGGCCATGATCAAGATCGCCCTCCTCGATGACCACGCCATCCTGCGCGACGGCATCAAGCATCTGCTGAACAGTGAGGCGGACCTGCATGTCTGTGCCGAATGCGAGCGGCCGAGCCAGCTCGAACCGCTGTTGGAAAGGCACCGACCCGACCTCTTGATCATCGACCTGAACATGCCCGAGGGCGGCGGCTTTCCGCTATTGCAACGCATCCAGCCGGGGTATCCGGGATTGCTGGTGATCGTGCTCAGCATGCATGAAAACCCGGCCTTCGTTTCCAAGGCCCTTTCCTTCGGCGTGAACGCCTACATCACCAAGACACGCGCCGCCGATGAACTGGTGCTGGCCATCCGCTCCGTGGTCAACGGCAACCGTTATCTGTCCTCGGACATCGCGCGCGGCATGCAACGCCCGGACATCCGGCTCAGTCCGCGCGAACGCGATGTGCTGCGCGCCCTGCTGCAGGGCAAGAATCCGAAATCCATCGCGGCCGAACTGGGCATCACCGACAAGACCCTGTACGCGCACCGTGCCCACATCATGCAGAAAACCCAGGCCCGGTCGCACTCGGAACTGCAGGAGTACGCGCTCAGCCTGGGCCTGATCTGATTGGATCAGAAGCCGATGCGGACGCCGGCCGAGACCGTGAAGCGGTCGGCATTGCCGCTGTCCTGGCCATTGCCACGCAGGTACCAGTGCGACTCCCCGCGGCGATAACCCAGACCCAGACCCCAGCTCAGAAAGCCGTCCGGATACGGCATGCCATCCACGGTGAAGCCGGTACCCGGTAGCCCGGTGTAGTAGGCACGCATCCCGGTATCGACATCATTGAGTACGAAGCGGTAACCGGCCTGCACATCCCAGGCAAAACCGTTCTTCAGCGCACGGCCATAGCGCAGGTCCGGCCCAAGCAGGACGCGGCTGAGGCTTGCAGCCGGAAAACCAAGCTCCAGACCGGTGCTGCCGGTTTCCGCATAGGCATCCAACTCGGCCCAATCGGCACTGGCGAGCAAGGCCATTCCGAAATGCTCGCCGAATTTACGGCCGGTTTCGATGGAAAGCCCGCGTGAATCGCCTTCGCTGCGGCTTTCCGCCAGCGTATCGTTGAGTCCGGTGTCCAATGTCCGCGTGGTAAGGCTGTCGAATTGCGAATACAGGGCATAGCCCTGCCAGTACCACGCCTCGCCCTGCTGACGGGCATACAGGGCAATACCGGCGCGGTCGCCGCGGACCTGATCACGCACGCCGCCATAAGTGACACGGTCATCGGACGTGAATAGGGCAGCACCGATGCTGACATCCTGCCAGCGCCAATCGGCACCGGCGGCCCACAGCGTACTGTTGATATCGGTATTCAGGAAGCCGGCTTCCCGTTTCCGCGAATCCGGACTGGCAAACATGAACCATGCGCCGCCACGATCACCATCCGCGCGTTCGATGTCGCGCAGGCGCTCGTTCAATAGCGGCTGCAGCGCATCGCTGGTTTCAAGTACGACATCTTTCATGGTGGTCTGCGACTGTCCGGACAATGCCAAAATCGCAGCCGCGGCGCGTCCGGCATCGGTGGACTGCAGAGCCGCCGCGGATTGCCTCAACGCATCGCTGCCGGCACCACGATCGAGCTGCGCAAAAGCCGCCTCGAGATTGGCCGCTGAATTCAACTGCGTCGCACTGTAGCTTTCCAGCACATCAGTCACCGCCCTGCGCTGGATGCTGGCGTCGATACGCGCCTCCTGCACCGTAGCGCTGCTGCTGAACCAGGGTGAATCCATCCGGCTTTCGGTGCTGCCGGTGATGGATGCTGCGGTCAGTACGGTACCCTGCCACTGACTGGTATAACCGGACGGCGCGAGCAGCGTCAGGCCGGCGCCGTTCAGATCCAGCATGCCATTGATCTGCAGCGTGCTTCCGGCGGCCAGACCGAGCGTGCCGGCATCGGCATGCACGTTGCCGTTGACGATGCCGCCATAGGCATTGAATGCGCCGCCATTCATGAACACATCACTGCCGAGGCTGCCGGAAAGATTCAGGATGCCGCTGTCGATGCGCGTCGGACCGGCATAGGTGTTGTTGCCGGTCAGCGACAGACCGCCGCCGCCGACTTTGATCAAATCACCATCGCCGCTGATGTCGTTTCCGAAAGTCCAGGTCGCGCCATCGGGTACTGCCGCCGTAAACGTCGTGCGCAGCGCGGCCGGCCCGAGCACCGCTTTCTGGGCATTGACATAACCAACGCCATAAATATCGTCAACGCCGAGCTCACCGAGATCGGTGGCCGTGGTAATCAAGGTATCGCGTACCTGTCGGCCGGTCATGCCGGGAAAGGCTTCGTAAACCAGCGCAGCGATGCCACTGACGATGGGCGCTGCGGTGGATGTGCCGGCAAAACCGGGTGATCCGTCAAAGCTGTAATAGGAGTCGGCCGTTATCGTATCCCCGGCATTGACCGTCGGCAGCAGCAGATTCACGGTTCCCGGCGCGGCGATGCAGAAGTCCTTGGCCACGGCACCGCAGCGGTTGGAGTAACCGGCGATGGTGCCATTCAGCGGGCTCATGGCAATGACCGCGAGGATATTATCGAGGTCCGGATAGAATGCCGGCGCACCGGCGAGAATCTGGACGCTGTCCTTCGATTCGTTGCCAGCGGAAATGGCGATGAAAGCGCCGGAGTTCTTGATGGCACGCAGTTCGGAAACCCATGGATTGACATAGGTCGAGATCTGCGTCTGCGTGGCGCCGGCGCTTTCCGGATCGTATCCGAAGGAAAAATTGTAGACCTTGGCGCCCCAATCGATAATGTCCTGAATCGGCGCGTCCCAATCGCTGAGCGCGAGGATGGCATCCGGAGCGACGCCACCCGGGAAATTACCGACCGCGTCGCCTGCTGCGATGGCGGAAACGCTGGTGCCGTGACTGGTCTTGTCCGGATCGTCATCGGTCAGATCGCCGAACGTTATGCTGACGCTGTTTTTGATGGCGGCATTGTCTCTGTTGAAGCCGTTGTCGTACACCACCAGCTTCACGCCGTCTCCGGTGAATCCGGCGGCATTGGCTTCGGTCACGCCGGTTTTATCGCGGAAGTAGGTACTGTAATTGATGGGTGCGTTGAGATTGCAGACTTTCGGCTTCTGCGGCACCGGACTTCCGTTAATGATTGAAGCCACCGGATCGGCGGTGCTGCTGGGATCGGCACAGCTGTAGGTGGTGGTCGTGGTCGTGCTGGACTGCCCGCTTTGAACCACGAACTGTCCGGTCGGACAGGTGCTGTCAGTCAGCGTGGTGGTCACACTGCTATCGACGAAGGCGCCCTGCCCATCCTTCTGGGCGCAGGTCAGCGTCGGCGTCACAGTACAGACTTTGGTCTGGGTCACAATCGGGGCTGACGTATTGGTGGCAGCGACTGGATCCGTGTTGCTGTTCGCATTCGGGCAGGAATAAGTGGTTGTAGTGGTGGTATACGAGCTGCCCGCGGTGGTCAACGTGGATCCGGTCGGGCAGCTTGAATCGCTGACCGCGGGGTTGTTCACCGTCGTGGTGACGAAAATTCCAGTGCCGAGACGCTGTGAACAGGCAACGGTCGGTTCGGGATTGGGCTTGGTGGAACCACCGCCGCCGCCGCAGCCGACCAGCAGCAACAGAATGGAAAACAGGGGGGTCAAATGTATGTTGCGCATGTCGTTACCCGATTGGAAGCGTAATTGAATCTTAGCGAGAAATGCCGAACGAGTTGTGAACAAAAAGTCACATGACTGCCATCATGCCCGGAAGCGGGCAGCACTGATGCAGGAAAACACGCTGACCAGAAACCAGCCGAAGGGCAGCAGGCTGAGGGTGATCAGCCAGGTCACCGCGAAAGCGATACACGCCGCCACGAACCAGAACATGGCCGAGAGCAGGCGG
>CAJAPA010000132.1 GCA_903942465.1 uncultured Gammaproteobacteria bacterium | reverse complement strand
CTGGTGGTGGCTTTCCAGCCGCACCGGTATTCGCGTACCCGCGATCTGTTCGATGAATTCACCGCTGTGCTTTCCGAAGCCGACGCGGTGGTGCTGACCGATGTCTATGCCGCCGGCGAAGCGCCGATTCTCGGTGCCGATGCCAAATCGCTGGCGCGCGCCATCCGCGCGCGCGGCCGTCTTGATCCGGTGGTCGCCGGTCCGGCCAAATCGCTGCCGCAGATTCTCGGTGACGTGTTGCAGGACGGCGATTTGCTGTTGGTAATGGGCGCCGGCGATATCGGCGCGGTAGCGAATGAATTGGCCGTCAGCGGCCTGCAGTTGGAGCATAAGGCATGAAAACCGTACACGACCCCAAACGTTTCGGCCGGGTGGCCGTGCTGATGGGCGGCAGCAGTTCCGAGCGCGAGGTTTCGCTGGACTCCGGCAGCAATGTGCTGGCCGCGCTGCAGGCACAGGGCATCGATGCCTTCGCGGTCGACGGTATTCCGGCACTGGTCACGCTGTTGGTCGAAAAGAAAGTCGACCGTGTTTTCAACATCCTGCACGGCAACAAGGGCGGCGGAGAAGACGGCGTACTGCAGGGCCTGCTGGACGCCTTCGGCGTGCCGTACACCGGATCCGATGTCCTGGGCTCCTCGCTGAGCATGGACAAAATCCGGACCAAACAGATCTGGCTGTCGCTGGGGCTGTCGACCCCGCGCTATGCGCGTCTGGCGCCCGGCGCCGATGTCGCCGCCGCGGCCCGTGATCTCGGCCTGCCGGTCATCGTCAAACCGTCCTGTGAAGGTTCCAGTGTCGGCGTCAGCCGGGTGTTCGCCGAAAGCGATCTGGCCGCCGCGATAACGCTGGCCGAACGCTATCCCGGCGAGCTGTTGATGGAGCAGATGATTGTCGGCCAGGAATATACCGTGGCCATTCTCGGCGAGCGCGTGCTGCCCTCGATCCGCATCGTACCGGCGGGCGAGTACTACGACTATCATGCGAAATACGTGGCCGAGGATACCCAGTATCTGTGTCCGGGCCTTGAGGGCGCGGATGAGCAGGCCATCGGTGACCTGGCCTTGTCGGCCTTCCGTGCGGCTGGATGCCTCGGCTGGGGTCGCGTTGACGTCATGCGCGATGCCGGCGGCCGCTTTTATTTATTGGAGGTGAATACCGCGCCCGGCATGACCTCGCATTCCTTGGTGCCGAAGGCCGCGAAACAGATCGGTATCGATTTCGACACCCTGTGCTGGATCATTCTGGAATCAAGCCTGGGAGACGCGCGCTGATGCCTGCCTTCCGCCGCCTGATGCTCGGACTGCTGGTGCTGGCCATTCTGGCCACGCCGGTGGTGGCCGTGCTCAACGGCTGGGTCGGAGGAGGGCATTGGCCGATGAAGCGTCTGCAGGTGACCGCGCCGTTCGCGTTCGTCGATCAGGAAAAGGTCCGTGCCGCAGCCATGCCGCATCTCAAGGACGGCTTTTTCGCCGTGGATCTCAAGGCCATCAATGCCAAGCTGCAGGCGCTGCATTGGGTTGAGCGTGTCGAGGTCCGCAAACAGTGGCCGGACACCCTGATCGTGCAGATTCACGAGTACCGGCCGCTGGCGGTCTGGAACGGCAAGCAGATGCTGGCCGAACAGGGCTCGGTGTTCGCCATGCCCAAGACCAAACTGCCCAAGTTGCCGGCCTTCAGCGGTCATCCGCTGCAAGCCAATGACATGGTCGCGTTCTATGCCAAAGCACAGCCGCTGTTCCAGTCGGTCGGGCTGGCCATCACCGAACTCAGCATCAGCGAACGCAATGCCTGGCGCGTCGTGCTTTCCGACGGTCTGGTCCTGGATATCGGCCGTAACGATGCCGATGCCCGTCTGGCGCGCTTCGTGGCCTTGCTGCCGAAAATCAAACGGGAAGAGCCGCGCCGTCTGGTGCATGCCGACCTGCGTTACACCAACGGATTTGCCTTGACCTGGCGGGCGCTTGCCACGCCGGTGCCGGCCGATCCGCCAACGAACCTACAGGAACCCGCCTGACATGAGCCGCAAAAGCGATAAATCCCTGATCGTCGGATTGGACATCGGCACCTCCAAGGTGACCGCCCTGGTCGGCGAATACTCGCCCGATTCCGATGAAATCGAAGTCATCGGCCTGGGCACCCACGATTCGCGCGGCATGCGCCGCGGCGTGGTGGTCGACATCGAATCGACCGTGGAGTCCATCAAGGGCGCCATCGAAGAAGCCGAAGTGATGGCAGGCTGTGAAATCCGTTCGGTGTATGCCGCCATTTCCGGTTCGCACACCGAGTGCCGGCGTTCGTCCGGCATCTCGCCGGTGGCCGGCGGCGAAGTGCAGTACTACGATCTCGAGCAGGCGCTTCAGGCCGCGAAGGTGGTGGCCATTTCCTCCGACCAGCGCATCATCCACGCCATTCCGCAGGAATACATCCTGGACAACTTCCAGGAAGGCGTGCGCAATCCGGTCGGGATGTCGGCGGTGCGATTGGAACTGCATGCCCTGCTGATTACGGCCGCGACATCGGCCGCCTCCAATATCGAAAAGTGCATCAGTCGCTGCGGCCTGCAGGTCGACGGTCTGGTGCTGTCCTCGCTGGCGTCATCGCATGCGGTCCTGAGCATGGATGAAAAGGAATCCGGCGTGGTGCTGGTCGACATGGGTGCCGGCACCACCGACATTGCGGTTTACGCCGGCGGTTACATCCGGCATGCCGCCTCGCTGCCGATCGGCGGTGACCAGGTCACCAACGACATCGCTCACATCCTGCGCACGTCCACGCCCGATGCGGAGCAATTGAAGATCCGCTACGCCTGCGCGCTGGCGCAGCTGACCCGTGCCGATGAATCGATCCAGGTTCCCGGCGTCGGTGGCCGCGCGCCGCGCCGTCTGGCCCGGCAGTCGCTGGCCGAAGCCGTGCAGAGCCGCTATGAGGAAATCTTCGAACTGGTGCATGCCGAACTGCGGCGCTCCGGTTTCGAGGAGTTCGTGCGTGCCGGCATGGTCTTGACCGGCGGTGCCGCGCGCATGGAAGGCGTGGTCGAACTGGCCGAGGAAATGCTGCACATGCCGGTCCGCGAGGGCATTCCGCAGAACATCCAGGGATTGGGTGAAGTGGTCGGCAATCCCACCTTTGCCACGGCAGTCGGTCTGATGCAGTGGGGACGTATCAGCGACAACCCGCGCCGTCCGGGTTTCCGCAGTCCAAATGCAGTTGGCGGTTGGTTCGGAAAGATCAGCAAGTTCGTGAAAGGCGAGTTGTAAAACACACATAAAACCAAAGAGGACATCATCATGGCGTATTTCGAATTAGTGGAACAGGCTGCTCCCAATGCAGTCATCAAAGTGGTCGGGGTCGGCGGCGGCGGCGGCAACGCCGTGGCCCACATGGTCAACTCGGGCGTGGAAGGCGTCGAGTTCATCATGGCCAACACCGACTCCCAGGCCATCAAACAATGCGGTGCCAAGACCCATCTGCAGCTCGGCACCAATGTCACCAAAGGTCTCGGCGCCGGCGCCAACCCGGAAGTCGGCCGTCAGGCCGCGCTCGAAGACCGTGACGCCATCGTGCGCGCGCTTGAAGGTGCCGATATGGTGTTCATCACCGCCGGCATGGGTGGCGGTACCGGTACCGGCGCTGCGCCGGTGGTCGCACAGATCGCCAAGGAACTCGGCATCCTGACCGTGGCGGTCATTACCAAGCCGTTTCCGTTCGAGGGCCGCCGCCGCATGCAGACCGCACTGCAGGGCATCGAAGAACTGGCCAAGCACTGCGACTCGCTGATTACCGTGCCCAATGAAAAACTGATCACCGTACTCGGCCGCGACGCCACCATGATCAGCGCCTTCAAAGCCGCCAATGAAGTGCTGATGGGTGCGGTCCAGGGCATTTCGGAACTGATCACCCGTCCGGGCATCATCAACGTCGACTTCGCCGACGTGCGCACCGTAATGAGCGAAATGGGCCTGGCCATGATGGGTTCCGGCACCGCCCGCGGTGATGACCGCGCCCAGGCCGCCGCCCAGTCCGCCGTCAACAATCCGCTGCTGGACGAAGTCAATCTGCACGGCGCCAACGGCGTATTGGTCAACATCACCGCCGGTCCGAATTTCACCATGCGTGAATTCGATGAAGTCGGCAGCACCATCGAAGGCTTCGCCTCCGAGGATGCCACCGTCATCGTCGGTACCGTGCTGGATCCGAACATGGGCGATGAAGTGCGGGTGACCGTGGTCGCCACCGGGCTCAATCAGGCCCGCGCAAAGGCCGCGCGCCCGGTATTGGTCGAGCCGGCCCAGGATTGGCGCCAGGCTGGAACCGGCACCCATGGTCCGGCTTCGTTCGATCCGGTCGATCCGCCCGGTCTTGGCGGGATTTCCGGCAGTCTGCGCCGATCCGGCAGGACCGAGCCGACCGCTGCCGCCAGCGCGCCGGCCACGGCCTTGAACGATCTTGCCAACAGCAGTGGTCAAAGCTATTTGGATATCCCTTCGTTCCTGCGCCGCCAGGCAGACTGAAGCCATCCAAGGCAATACCCTGGGCCGTTGTCCTTGCGGTCCCAGGCTATTTCGGCCCGGCGGGCATCCGTCGGGCCCTTTCTTTGCCCAAAAATCGGTTTTTGATTTACAATAAAATGCGTAACCCCCTGATAATTCAGAAGCCCAAAGCAAAAATAGGGCTGAAATTTATCTTTCATACACCGACGGGCCGTTAAAATCAGCGCATGATCAAGCAACGCACATTGAAGAATGTCATCCGCGCCACCGGCGTGGGCCTGCACAGCGGCGAGAAGGTGTTCATGACCCTGCGCCCCGCAGCGGTCAATACCGGCATCGTGTTCCGCCGCATTGATCTGCCGGTTCCGGTCGAGGTCAAGGCCGAAGCCCACCTGGTCGGCCAGACCCAGCTGTGCACGGTGTTGATCGATGAAAACAATGTCAAGATCAAAACCACCGAACATCTGCTGGCCGCGCTGGCCGGCCTCGGTATCGACAACGCCTATATCGACCTGTCCTCCGAGGAAGTGCCGATCATGGACGGCTCGGCCGGTCCGTTCGTGTTCCTGATCCAGTCCGCAGGCATCGAAGAGCAGAACGCGCACAAGCGCTTCATCCGCATCAAAAAGACCCTGCAGGTCACCGATGGCGATAAATGGGCCCGCTTCGAACCGTATGACGGCTTCAAAGTCGGTTTCACCATCGACTTCAAACACCCGGCGTTCAAGAAATCGGCCGCCAACGCCGAAATCGACTTCTCGACCACCTCATTCGTGAAAGAGGTCAGCCGGGCCCGTACCTTCGGCTTCATGAAGGACATCGAGTACATGCGTGACCGCAACCTGGCGCTTGGTGGCAGCCTTGACAACGCCATCGTGCTCGATGACTACCGCGTGGTGAACGAGGACGGCCTGCGTTTCGATGACGAATTCGTCAAACACAAGATTCTGGATGCGATCGGCGACCTGTATTTAATGGGTCACAGCCTGATTGGTGCCTATTACGCCTATAAATCAGGGCATGGCCTTAACAATCAGTTGCTTAGGGCCTTGATTGCCGATCCCAGCGCGTGGGAAGAAGTGGTGTTCGAGGAAGAGGCTTCCCCCATTTCATACGCCAATCCGGTGCTGGTTAGCTGAATTGAATCTGAAATAATTCAATCGTTTAACCTGATTTTAACCGACTGTTAACCCTTTGTTGCCGCTTTTCCCCGACAATGGCTCATGCCGTCGGGTCGGTGTTCGGTGTGAAATCGAGCGCGACCTTGATCCGGATTTCCCGGGCATGAAGCCCAAGCAACTGCGCCGCCGCCAAGACCTCTTGGCTGTGCAAGCGGAGTTTGTTTTTCCAAACCGGACCGGCGGCATGAAAAACCAGTCTATTGTCATCCCAGGACACCAGCCGGCATTGCCGGGCCAGGGCCGGCGGTAGATTCCGACGCAACGTCCGATCCGCATCCGCCAAATCACCGGCACGCGCGATCAGGGCCTCGAGGCCGGAGCTTTTGAGCGCTGTCAGCGCGGATTGCTCGGGTTTTGCGGGCTTGTCTGCGCCCATGAAGAATTCCAGAGATTGACCTGCAATGCTGAACATCATACTCGTTTCAAAACACCTGCGAGCCCCGAAAAAATTCAATCTGCATGACCGCCGTACCGCCGTTGTTTTTGGCGGTGTCGTGGTGGCGGTTCTGGCGTTGGTGTTCACCATGGGTATGGCGGCCAGCCGTGCGGTCGGCGGCTTGCAGCTCAGCCACCTGCAGCAGCGTGTCGCCGAACAGGACCGTCAGCTCGCCGAAATCAAGGCCGAAAACCAGCGCGACATGAATGCCATGGCCCTGCGTCTGGCCGAACTGCAAGCCCAGGCCAACCGACTGAATGCCCTTGGCATCCGCCTGACCCGCGACAGCAAACTGGCCGGTGGCGAATTCGATTTCGAAAAGACCCCGGGCGCCGGTGGTGCCGAAGAGGCCGAGGACGTGTCCGCGGCCGATCTGAAAAGCAATCTGAAGCAGGTCCAAGCCGAATTCGAAAGCTCATCCCAGCAGCTGTCGGTGCTGGAGTCGATGCTGTTCGAACAGGAACTGGAGCTCAAATCGCAGCCGACCACGCGCCCGACCGATAGCTACGTGACCTCCGATTTCGGTTACCGCATGCACCCGGTGCTCGGTGGCCGCGCCCATCACAATGGCATCGATTTCGAGGCCAATGTCGGTGATCCGGTGCGCTCGGCCGGCAACGGTCTGGTCAAATTCGCCGGCTGGAAGACCGGTTTCGGCAATGTCGTCGAAATCGACCATCAGAACGGCTATGTCACGGTTTACGCCCACAATTCCGCGTTCACGGTCAAGGAAGGTGATGTCGTCCGCGCCGGCCAGGTCGTGGCCAAAGCCGGTTCGACCGGCCGCTCGACCGGCCCGCATGTGCATTTCGAAGTGCATAAAGACGGCCGCCCGATCAATCCGCGCGCATTCCTGGATAAATCCCGCGGTTAAGACTTGATATACCAAATTCCGCCCACAGGTTAAAATATGCGGCTATCCCCGGGTGGCCGCTATTTTTTGGCGCCTCCAGGGCTCGAATCCTGCGCAAGCAGGAACCACCATCACCGGCTTAACCATGTTCAATCAATTGCTTACCAAACTTTTCGGCAGCCGCAATGAGCGGGTGTTGCGCCAATACCAGAAGCAGATCGCCCGCATCAACCAGATGGAAGAAGGTCTGAAGGCGCTCGATGATGCGGCCTTGAAGGCGAAAACCGGTGAATTCAAGCAGCGCATCGAAAAAGGTGAAACGCTCGATCAGCTGTTGCCCGAAGCCTTCGCGGTCTGCCGTGAAGCCTCGATCCGCACCCTCGGCCTGCGTCATTACGATGTCCAGCTGATTGGCGGCATGGTGCTGCACTCCGGCCGTATCGCCGAAATGCGCACCGGTGAGGGTAAAACCCTGGTCGCGACCCTTCCGGTTTATTTGAATGCATTGTCCGGCAAGGGCGTGCATGTGGTGACGGTCAACGATTATCTGGCCCGCCGCGACGCCGCGACCATGGGCAAGCTCTATAACTTCCTCGGCCTGAGCGTTGGCGTGGTGGTTCCGGGCATGCCGCATTATGAAAAGAAAGACGCCTATGCCGCCGACATCACCTACGGCACCAACAACGAGTACGGCTTCGACTACCTGCGCGACAACATGGCCAGTAGCAAGGAAGAACGCTTTCAGCGCGGCCTGAATTTCGCCATCGTCGACGAAGTCGACTCGATCCTGATCGACGAAGCCCGCACCCCGCTGATCATTTCCGGTCCGGCCGACGAATCGCCCGAGCTGTACGTCAAGATCAACCGCATCGTGCCGAATTTCGTCAAGCAGGAGAAAGAAGACGGTGAGGGCGATTTCTGGGTCGATGAAAAATCCAAGCAGACCCATCTGTCCGAAACCGGCATGGAACGCGCCGAGGAACTGCTGCGCGAAGCCGGTATCATCGCCGAAGACGACGGCCTGTACTCCGGCCATAATCTGGCCGTGGTCCACCATCTGAATGCCGCCCTGCGCGCGCATTCGCTGTACCAGCGCGATGTCGATTACATCGTACGCGACGGCGAAGTCATCATCGTCGATGAATTCACCGGCCGCACCCTGCAGGGCCGCCGCTGGTCCGATGGTCTGCATCAGGCCGTCGAGGCCAAGGAAGGCGTGCCGATCCAGCGCGAGAACCAGACCCTGGCTTCAATCACGTTCCAGAATTATTTCCGCATGTACGGCAAGCTGGCCGGCATGACCGGTACCGCCGATACCGAAGCTTACGAGTTCCAGAACATCTACGGCCTGGAAGTGGTGGTGATTCCGACCCACCGTCCGATGATCCGCAAAGACGATCCGGATCTGGTCTACCTGACCCGCGATGCCAAGTTCAAGGCCGTGGTCGAGGACATCCGCCGCTGTTTCGATGCCGGTCAGCCGGTGCTGGTCGGTACCACTTCGATTGAAACCTCCGAACTGCTGTCCGGCGAGCTGAAGAAAGCCGGCGTGCCGCATGAAGTGCTGAACGCCAAGCAGCATGAGCGCGAAGCACAGATCGTGGCCAACGCCGGTGCCGCCAAGGCGGTCACCATCGCTACCAACATGGCCGGCCGCGGTACCGACATCGTGCTCGGCGGCAGTCTCGAGGCTGAGCTGAACGCGCTCGGCGCCGAAGTGGGTGACGCTGAACGCGAAGCGGTGAAAGCCGCCTGGATGGTCCGTCACGAGCAGGTGGTCGCCTCCGGCGGCCTGCACATCATCGGTACCGAACGCCATGAGTCACGCCGTATAGACAATCAGCTGCGCGGCCGCTCCGGCCGTCAGGGCGATCCGGGCTCATCCCGTTTCTACCTGTCGCTGGAAGACAACCTGATGCGCATCTTCGCCGCCGATTGGGTGCAGACCGCCATGCGCCGGATGGGCATGAAGGAAGATGAAGTGATCGAGTCCGGACTGGTCTCGCGCCAGATCCAGAACGCCCAGCGCAAGGTCGAAGCGCACAACTTCGACATGCGCAAGAACCTGCTCGAATACGACGATGTCGCCAACGATCAGCGCAAGGTCATCTACCAGCAGCGCAATGAACTGCTGGAAGCCGACGACGTATCCGAAACCATATTGGCCATCCGCGAAGACGTGGTCGAGGAGCAGGTCCGTAAATTCGTGCCGCGCGATTCCATCCACGAACAATGGAATCTGCCGGGTCTTGAGCAGTTCGTGCTCGAGAACTTCTCGGTGAATGTCGATCTGCAGGCCATGCTGGCCGCTTCCGATGAAATCGACGATTTCGCCATTGCCGAAGCCGTGCAAAACGCGGTTGCCGGCCATTTCGCCGACAAGGAAGCCCAGGTCGGACCGGAAATGGCGCGTCAGATCGAAAAGCTGCTGATGCTGAACGTGCTCGACCAGACCTGGAAAGAGCATCTGGCGCGCATGGACTACCTGCGTCAGGGCATCCATCTGCGCAGTTACGCGCAGAAACAGCCGAAGCAGGAATACAAACGCGAGAGTTT
>CAJAPA010000131.1 GCA_903942465.1 uncultured Gammaproteobacteria bacterium | reverse complement strand
ATCCATCTGAACGATACCCATCCGGCGCTGGCGCCGGCTGAACTGATGCGCCTGCTGGTCGATGACCATGGCATGAAATGGGACGAGGCCTGGCGCATCACCCGTGAAGCCGTGTCGTACACCAATCACACCCTGATGCCGGAAGCGCTGGAAACCTGGCCGGTAACCTTGATGGAGTCTTTGCTGCCGCGGCATCTGGAAATCATCTACGACATCAACTACCGGTTCCTGGCCGAGGTGCGTGCGCGCTTTCCGGACGACGAGGAACTGGCCAAACGCGTCTCGCTGATCGATGAAAGCGGCGTCCGCCATGTACGCATGGCCTCGCTGGCGGTAGTCGCATCGCACCGGGTGAACGGCGTGGCGGCCCTGCATTCGCAGTTGATGGTCGATACCATCTTCGCCGATTACGCCCTCCTGTTTCCCGAACGCTTCCACAACGTTACCAATGGCGTCACGCCACGGCGCTGGCTGCAGCAGGCCAATCCGGGGCTGTCCACGCTGCTCGATGCCCGCATCGGAACCGGTTGGCGACGCGATCTGGACGGATTGAAAGCCCTGCGTGCGCAGGCCGACGATCCGGCACTTGGCCAAAGTCTGGGTCTCATCAAATTCGCCAACAAAGCGCGGCTGGCCGAACGTATCCTGTGCGAAACCGGCATCCGCGTCGACAGCCGTTCACTGTTCGATGTGCAGGTCAAGCGCATCCATGAATACAAACGCCAGTTGCTGAATCTGCTGCATGTGGTCGCCCGCTACCAGGCCATGCTCGCCGATCCGGCCGGCCCGGATGGCAACGGCTGGCAGGCGCGGACGGTCATCATCGCCGGCAAGGCGGCGTCGGCTTATCACACCGCCAAGCAGATCATTCGCCTGGCACACGATATCGGCCGTGTCATCAATGCCGACGAGCGCCTGCAGGGCCGGCTGAAACTGGTGTTCCTGCCCAATTACGGTGTCAGTCTGGCCGAGGCCATCATTCCGGCGGCCGATCTTTCCGAACAGATTTCCACCGCCGGCACCGAAGCCTCGGGAACCGGCAACATGAAGTTCGCGCTGAACGGTGCGCTGACCATCGGCACTTGGGATGGCGCCACCATCGAAATGGCGGAAGCCATCGGTGAATCGGATGTGTTCGTTTTCGGCCACCGCGCCGACGGCATCGAAAAACTACGTGATCTCGGTTATCTGCCGCTGTGGATCGCCCAGCAGAATCCGGCCTTGCATGCGGTGCTCGACGCCATCGGCCGCGGCGTATTCAGCCCCGGCGAACCGACACGCTACAAAGCCCTGATCGATGATCTGATCGGGCGCGACCGCTACTTCCTGCTCGCCGATTTCGCCGACTACGTGGCCGCGCAGCAGCGCGTGGATGCGCTTTACGAACAGCCGGCACGCTGGCAGGCCGCGGTTGCCCGTAACATTGCCGGCATGGGCGGCTTCTCCGCCGACCGCACCATCCGCGATTATGTGGCCCGCGTCTGGTCCGCTGCCAGCCTGGATTCCGGCACACGGCATGCTTGAGGCGCGCGACGCCGCCGACCTGCTTGCGGCGCGCCACGCCGACCCCTTCGCCGTGCTCGGCCTGCACGCCGATGCCGACGGCCGGCTTTGGCTGCGGGCACTGCTGCCCGGCGCGGAACAGGTCACGGTAATCGATGCCATCAGCGGCAACCCGCTGTGCAATCTTCCGTTGCGGCATGCCGATGGCCTGTTCGAAGGTGCCATTCCGAGACGGCGTAAAGCGTTCACGTACCGGCTGCGCATCCGTTGGCCGCAGGGCGATACCGAAATGGTCGACGCTTATGCGTTCGGGCCGCAGATCGACGACCGCGATCTGGAGCTGTTGCGTGATGGCAATCACCCTGAGCCCTACGCGGCGCTGGGTGCGCATCCGCAACGTATTGATGGCGTCGACGGCGTGCGTTTCGCGGTCTGGGCACCGAACGCACGCCGGGTCAGCACCGTCGGAACGTTCAATACCTGGGATGGCCGCCGGCACCCGATGCGTCTGCGCCACAGCGCCGGAATCTGGGAAATCTTCATTCCGCATGCCGCCATCGGTGATCTGTACAAATTCGAAATCATCGGCGCCGACGGCAGCCTGCTGCCGGCCAAAGCCGATCCGTATGCGCGCGCCGCCGAACTGCGCCCGGGCACCGCCAGCCGGGTCGTGGACTTGCCGGCGCCAACAACACTGCCGGCGGAACGCATTGCCGCGAACCAACGCGATGCACCGATCAGCGTGTATGAAGTGCATGCCGGATCCTGGCGCAAAGGCGCGGACGGCGGATTCGCCAATTGGGATGAACTTGCCGATACACTGCCGGCGTATGCGGCATCGCTGGGCTTCACCCATGTGCAGCTGATGCCGGTCAGTGAACACCCGTTCGACGGTTCCTGGGGCTACCAGACCCTCGGCCTGTTCGCGCCGAGCGCGCGTTTCGGCCCGCCCGAAGGCTTCCGCCGCTTCATCGATGCCTGCCATGCACAGGGCCTCGGGCTTTTGCTGGACTGGGTACCTGCGCACTTTCCGATAGACGCCCATGGTTTGGCGCAGTTCGATGGCTCGGCGCTTTACGAGTACGCCGATCCGCGCGAAGGCTGGCACCACGACTGGAACACCGCCATCTACAATTTCGGCCGCAACGAAGTCCGCAACTTCCTGAGCGGCAGCGCCCGCTATTGGATCGAGCGCTGGGGCGTCGATGGTCTGCGGGTCGATGCCGTTGCTTCGATGCTGTACCGCGATTACTCGCGCAAGGCCGGTGAATGGCTGCCGAATGCTTTCGGCGGCCGCGAAAATCTGGAAGCGATATCCCTGTTCCAGCGCATCAATACCGAAATCGGCGGCAGCCCCGGCGCCATCACCGTCGCCGAGGAATCGACCGCCTTTCCGGGCGTGACCACGCCGGTGCATGCCGGCGGCCTGGGTTTCCATTTCAAATGGAACATGGGCTGGATGAACGATTCCCTGCAATACATGCACGAAGACCCGGTACACCGGCGCTGGCACCACGACAAAATCACCTTCAGTCTGGTATAT
>CAJAPA010000130.1 GCA_903942465.1 uncultured Gammaproteobacteria bacterium | reverse complement strand
CTTCGGATTTGCCACACTGCCGGCTTCGGGCAGCAGGACGATGCCGGCGCGGGCCGGCAGCACGGCGGACACCCGGCCTTTGGCATCCGCACCGAGCGTTTCCGGGAACGCGGTCAGTGAAAACGCCGCGCGCCAACCGCGCACATCCGGCCGGCCGGTGTCGAGATTGTCGAGCACGTGCGGGCTATCCGCGGTGTTGAACAGCACCAGCGCGTCCGCGTTGCCGTGGCGCATGCGGTAGACCAGCACGCCGGCCCCGGTGGCACTGTCCTTCAGTACCGTCGGCAGACCATGGGTGAACAGCTTCTGTGATTTGCGCAGGGCCGTCATGGTCTGCAGGCTGCGGTACAGCGGTGCGCTTTCATCGAAGCGGTCCCTGCCGCCGGAGCCGAAGCCGGTTTTGAACATGGCGCCGCGCTGTTCGGTGAAGCCCTGTTCGGTGCCGTAATAGAGCACCGGAATGCCGGGCAGGGTCATGATCAGCAATAGGTTCTGCTGCAGCGCTGCCATGCCGCCGTTGGCCAGGAAGCGGTCGACGTCATGGTTGTCGACGAAGCTCGGCATCAGATGCGGACTTTCATGCACGCGCATCATGGTCTCGATGCGATGGCGCATTTCCCGGGTCGGGTGGCCTTTGGCGAAGATGTCGATGCCGGTGCCGTACAGCGGAAAGTTGATCATCGCCGGCATCAAGGCCTGGCCATCCGCGCCGCGGACGAAGGATTCGATTTTCCGGCTCTGGGTTTCCTCAAACGGCTTGTCGATGCCGAAGCCTTCGCCGAACACATGGAAGTTGCGGCGGCCGGTGGCCTCGGCCACGCGCAGAATGCCGGGTTGCTGCGGATCGTCGGCATGCAGGAAGTCGCGAAAATAATCCGGTGGCACGTAAAATGCGGTGTCGACCCGGAACGCATCCACCCCGGCTTCGCGGATCCAAAAGCCGTAGCTGCGGCGCAGCGCTTCGCGCACGCGCGGATTTTCGGTATTGAGATCGTCCAGTCCGGCCATCTGCCAGTCATGCTCCTGCGCCGGATTGGTGAAGTCGCGGATATCGGGCGTCCAGTGATAGATGGCGTCGCGCGCCTGGGCCGGATCACGGGGGTCATTGCGGTTGAACGGTTTCTGCGAGGGGATTTGGGTCTGCGCCGTGGCTGCTTCGCGCCGGTAGCCCAGGGCCGGATTCTGCGCATTCCACTGTTTGGGGTCGTACGCGAAGAAATTGCCCATGTGGTTGACCACGATGTCCTGGACCAGATACATGCCTTGGCCGTGCAGCCGGCGGCTCAGGTTCTGCATGTCGCTCAGGCGGCCGTAGTGCTTGTCCACGGCCATCAGGTTCTCGGCCCAGTAGCCGTGATAACCGCTGTATTGGGCCGTCGGGCTCCACCACTGGTTGGCCACCGGCGGTGTAATCCAGACGGCCGTAGCGCCCAAGTTCTTGATATAGCTTACTTTGTCGGCAAGGCCGGGAAGGTCGCCGCCGGAATAATGGCTGTTCCGTCCCGGGTCGTATTCGCCGACGCCCTGGTTGTTGTTGGTGGCATCGCCGTCATTGAAGCGGTCCACCATCACGAAATAGATGATTTGCTCGCGCCAATCCGGTGAGGGCACGTGCAATTCGCCGGCATTCTGCGCATTCACATTACTGAGGCTGACCGATAGGACAAGAGCGACGATTTTCGTTCGCAAAGAAACTCGCTTCATGAAGAGTTCCGCTAATTATTCAAGTAGTTAGATAGCAAAGAATGGCATGTCGGAACTGCCTTGCGAAGCTGAATGAGCAATGAATACGTATGTATTTAGTGTTAATACTTTATAAAGTCTGCAATCATTTTAACCGTTCGTTAATAAAAAACGGGTATGCCGTCCGGGGTGCACCGTTACGATTGCCGCAACACATTCAATCACATTTTGCTGTTATATGGAGAGGGATAATGGTACTTAAGCGCAATATGCTCAGCGTTGCATTGATGTCGGCCACCATGCTGTTGGTGGGAACCGCGAATGCCCAGGAAGCGACCGATGCTGAAAAAGCAGCGGCTGCCAAGAAAGCGGCCGATGCCGAAACCATCGACAAGGTGACCGTCAAAGGCATCCGTCGCGGTATCGAAGACGCCATCGACACCAAACAAACCGCAACGGGCATCGTCGAATCGATTTCGGCCGAAGACATCGGCAAGCTGCCGGATTCCTCGATTGCCGAATCCATCGCCCGTCTGCCCGGCCTGACCGCCCAGCGTGAGCGCGGCCGTGCCACCCAGATCAACATCCGCGGCTTCGCAGGCGACTTCGCCGGCACCACGCTCAATGGTCGCGAGCAGGTCAGCCTCGGTGACAACCGCGGCGTCGAGTTCGATCAATACCCGTCCGAACTGCTCAGCGCTGTGACCGTGTATAAAACCCCGGACGCCTCGCTGGTCGGTCAGGGTCTGTCCGGCACCGTCGATCTGCAGACCGTCAAGCCGCTGAGCTTCGGCGAACAGGTCGTGGCTTTGAACTACCGCTTTGATCAGAACAAAGTCGCTGGCCAGACCGAAAACGGCGGCCGCTACAGCTTCTCCTACATTGACCAGTTCATGGACAACACCCTCGGCATCGCGATCGGCTACGCCCATCTCGACAGCCCGAGCCCGGGTTACCAGAACGAAGCCTGGGGTTATGCCGATGGTCCGAACGGCACCAAAGTCATGGGCGGCGGTAAAATCTATAAATTCGACAACAACCTGAAACGCGATGGCCTGATGGCTACCGTGCAGTTCAAGCCGACCGAATTCTACGAAACCACCCTGGATCTGTTCTACTCCACATTCGATAAGACCGAAGTCAAGACCGGTCTCGAGTTCGGCACCGCCTGGGGTCAGGGCGTGCTGCAGCCGGGCTACACCGTCAACAGCAATGGCACCATCACCGAGAGCTCCTGGACCAATGTGAAGCCGGTGCTGCGCATGGACAGCAACCCGATTGAGGACACCCTGTTCTCGCTCGGCTGGAACAACAAATTCAAAATCAATGACAACTGGTCGGTTGCCGCCGATTTCTCGGTGTCGAGTGCGACCCGCAATTTCGACGTGCTGGAAACCTATGCCGGCCTGAAAGGAGATGGCACCACCACCCTCGATCTTTCGCTGGATTCCAGCGGCCAGTTCAACAATCTGACCTTCGGTACCGATCTCAACGATCCGAGCAATCTGCAGTTGATCGACGCCGGCAACTGGGGTCAGGACGGTTACTACAAGGCGTTCCAGATCAAGGATGATATCCAGGCCTTCCGCATCGATGCCACCCGTACCTTCGATGAAGGCTTCCTGAGCAGCGTCGAATTCGGTTACAACTTCACCGACCGTACCAAGCAGAAAAGCGCGGATGAGTACAAGCTCTGCATCACGGACTGCACCTATCCGGGCGGCGTGAAAGATACCGCCCCGTTCCCGGGCACGACCGGTAGCTTCAGCTTCGGCGGCATTGATGGCCTGGCCATTTTTGACGCCGCTGCCCTGCTGAATTCCGGTTTCTACAATCTGGTCCGCAAGGACGACAAGGACATCACCCGCAAGAACTGGGAAGTCAACGAGCAGGTGCAGACCTTCTTCGTGCAGGCCAATATCGATACCGATATCGGCGACAACATGAGCCTGCGCGGTAACGTCGGCTTCCAGTATGTCAACGTTGATCAAAGCTCGACCGCCATTACGGTCATCAACGGCGCCCCGACCGGTGCTTTGGCCACCAACGGTGACAGCTACAGTGATTTCCTGCCCAGTCTGAACCTGAGCCTGGGTCTGCCGGCCGATCAGTATGTCCGCTTCGCCGCGGCCCGCCAGATGGCCCGTCCGCGTATGGACGACATGCGTGCCAGCCTTGATATCGGCATCTGCCAGACCAGCTGCAATACCTTGACCGGTCCGGTCTGGTCCGGCGGCGGCGGCAACCCGAAACTGAAGCCTTGGTTGGCCAATGCCTTCGATCTGTCGTATGAAAAATACTTCACCACCGATGCCGGCAACAAAGGCTACGTGAGTGCCGCGTATTTCTACAAGGATCTGCTGTCCTACATCTACAATCAGCCGATTCTGTGGGATTACTCCGGCTATCCGCTGCCGCCTCCGGGCCCGGGTCAGACCGTCGGCGTCAATTACCCGAGCAGCACCAACGGTATCCTGAGCGCGCCGGCCAACGGCGAGGGCGGTACGCTGCAGGGTCTTGAATTGGCCGTGTCGGTTCCGCTCGACGTGCTCTGGGCGCCGCTGGAAGGCTTCGGCATCCAGGCCAGCTATTCCGACACCAAGAGCGAAATCAGCCCGAACGGTCCGAACAGCTCCGAACCCCTGCCTGGCCTTTCGAAATACGTGTCCAACGTGACCGCCTATTACGAAAACAATGGCTTCTCGATCCGCTTCAGCCAACGCCACCGTTCGTCGTTCCGTGCTGAAACCCGCGGATTCGGCGCCGATTTGACCTACATCAACATCAATGCCGAAACCGTGCAGGATGCCCAGATCAACTACAGCTTCGGCGAAGGTACGTTCGAGAACCTGACCCTGTTCCTGCAGATGAGCAATATCGGTGATGAGCCGTTCACCACCTCCGATGGCGGTGATCCGGGTTCCCGTCCGGTGCAGTACTTCGAGTACGGCCGCACCACCCTGATCGGCTTCAGCTACAAGTTCTAAGCGTCAAACCTGTTGTACACTGCCTTTGCCGGTGCAAGCCGGCGAAGGCTTTTTTTTGCACGGAATCCCCGCATGACCGACCCCCGCAGTACCGCTCTGGTCGCCGATATCGGCGGCACCAATGCCCGCTTTGCCCTGGCCGACATCCGGGGCCCGCAACCCGTGCTGCGCAAGGCAAAAACGCTGCCGACCGCCGGCTACGCGACCCTGCAGCATGCGGTGGAAAGCTATCTGGCGCAGGTCGGCGCCGAACCGGAATTGGCCTCGTTCGCGGTGGCCTGTCCGGTCAATGGCGATGATATCCGCCTCACCAACCGCGCCTGGGCCTTCAGCCAATCCGAGCTGCAGGAAGCGCTCGGGTTTCGGGAACAAGTGGTCATCAATGATTTCGGCGCCGCCGCCCTGGCCGCCCTGGCCATGGGTGATGGTGACCGTGTTGTGCTGCATGGCGCAGCCGCCGAGCAACGCCGTGGCCCGATAACCGTTATCGGTCCGGGCACCGGACTCGGCGTCGCCTTGCTGGTCGGCGATGATTCCCGCGGCTGGCAGGTGGTCGAAACCGAAGGCGGCCATGTCAGTTTCGCGCCGCAGGTCGAGGAAGAACAGCGCATCGCCGACTGGGTCGCCGCCCGCCATCACGGCCGCTGCTCGAATGAACGTCTGCTGTGCGGTACCGGTCTGTCCTACATCGATGCCGTGCTTGGCGGCCGCGATGACCTGCGCGATCCGGCCGTCATCGTGGCGGCCGCCATGGAAGGCCATGATGTCATCGCGCGCCGGACGCTGGCGCGCTTCTGTTCCATCTTCGGCAGTGTGGTCGGCGACGCGGCCTTGATTCACGGCGCAAAAACCGTATCCATCGCCGGCGGCATCATCCCGCGCTTCATTCCCTACCTGCGCGCTAGCGCATTCCGTGAACGGTTTCTGGCCAAGGGCCGGTTCGCGGCCTATCTGGAATCCGTGGCCATTCATGTGATTACCCATGATGCGCCAGGACTGATCGGCGCGGCCACGGCACTGCACAAGCGCCTGGAAGCCTGAACACCGGCGGCGATGGGCTATACTGGAAACCGTTGTCCGGGTCTTCGCGCTGCATGAAATCCAAAACCACCTCCTTCGATATCGCCTACCGCGCCGGCGTTTCCCAGTCCACGGTGTCGCGCGCCCTGCGCAACAGCCCGCTGGTGAACGAGGAAACCCGCAAGCGCATCCAGGCCATCGCCAAGGAAATGCACTATACGGTCGACAAGAACGCCTCCAACCTGCGTTCCCAGCACTCCGACACCCTGGCCGTGCTGCTGTTCGAGGATCCGACCTCCGACGACTCGCAGATCAATCCGTTTTTCCTGTCCATGATCGGCTCGATTACCCGGGCCTGTTCGCAGTACGGCTATGATCTGCTGATTTCGTTCCAGCAGGCCTCCAACGACTGGCACGCCGATTTCGAGGACAGCCGCAAGGCCGACGGCATCATTCTGCTGGGCTACGGCGATTATCTGGATTACGCGCACCGGTTGAACAAGCTGGTCGAGCAGGGCACCCATTTCGTACGCTGGGGGCCGGTGTTGCCGGTGCAGCCGGGCATCACCGTCGGCTGCGACAATTACCTGGCCGGCCGCGAGATGACCGAGCATCTGTTGCTGCAGGGTCACCGCCGCATTGCCTTCCTCGGCCATGCTTCCGAGCGCTATCCGGAGTTCTTCGAGCGTTACCGCGGGTATGCCGAGGCGCTGGCGCAAGCCGGCATCGTTCCCGACGCGGCACTGCAGATCGATGCCATCACCACCGAGCAGGCCGGGCACGAGGCCATGAAGGCACTGTTGGCCCGAGGCGGGATCTGCGATGCCGTGTTCGGTGCCAGTGACCTGATTGCCATCGGCGCCATGCGCGCCATCCAGGAGCACGGCCTGAAGGTACCGGGAGACATCGCGGTGGCCGGTTTCGACAACATCCCGATGGCCAATTTCGTGTCGCCGGGCCTGACCACCGTACTGCAGGACACCAAGCAGGCCGGCGAACTTCTGGTGAAAACCTTAATCCATCAGATCAACAACGAACCGGTGGCCAGCTGCATGTTGCCCGCAAAACTGGTCATCCGCCGGTCGTGCGGCGCACTTTCGCAGCCTGAAGCCGATCCAACGCCGTAATCAGATCCGGCGCCGTGATGGCGCCATCGAACAGCAGCACTTCCACGCCGTGTGCCGGTACTTCGGTTTTCAGCCGTGGTTTGGCGGCATCGATGCGCACGCGGTTGCCGCTGATGGCGGAGCGCCATTCGCCGGCCTGCAGCGGCTGCCGGAGATCGAAGCGTGCCGGTTTATCGCCTTTGTTCAACAGCACCAGCGCGGTCTGGGTGACATCGCCGTGCTGGTAAACGCGCAGGAACGCGGCGCGGTCGCCTTTGAGCAGAAGGTTGAGCTGCAGTCCCTGTTGCAGGGCCGGTGATTCGCGGCGGATGTTTGCAATGCGTTGCAGGGCACGATAAATCGGATGGCTCAGGCCCGCATCGATGCGCGCCTGCCCATAGTAATTGCGGTTACCCTCGTGTTCGGCTTTGCCGCGCATGAAGCCGGTTTCCGAACCGTAATAAATCACCGGAATGCCGCGGGCGGTGAATAGCCAGTTATGCGCATCGATGAAGCCGCTGTCTTCGGCATCCAGGCGCGGCATATCATGGTTGTCGTAAAAGGTCATCAGTTCGTAAGGGTTCTGATACAGGCCGCTGTCCAGATGCAGGGCCTCATCCAAGATCTGGAAGCCGGCTTGCTTGCGGCCGAAGGCATCCGCCAACTTGGCTTTCAGCGGAAAATCCAAGACGCTGATGCCGCCGTTTTCGGCCCAGGAGAACGGCGCGATCTTTCCGGCCTCGTAATCAAAGGCTTCGGCGAACATGAAAAAGCCGGGATGCTTGGCGCGGATGCGTCGGCTGAATTCAGCCCAGAACGGCAGCGGCATGTGCTTGATGGTGTCGATGCGGAAGGCGTCGGCGCCGGCATCGATCCATTGCAGATACGCCCCGGTCAGATAGTCCATCACCGCCGGATTGGTTTCATTCAGATCCGAAAGCTGCACCATTTCGGTTTTGGCATTGTAGAAGCGGTGCAGCGGATTGTTGGCCGGATCGAGTTTCGCCGCCGGCAGGTTCTGGTGATCGGCGACGAGCTTGCCGTCCTTATCGAAGATCTGGCCGTATTTCGGCTGCGGTGAGGGCATGCTGAAAGCCGGCGAACCGTGATTGGCGACGATGTCGAGCACGGTATGAATGCCGCGTTCGGACAGCTCATGGTTGAGCATGCCGAAATCGAGGTCTTTGCTCGGCAGATGCTCATCGACGGTGTAGAAATTGCTGCCCCAGTAGCCGTGGTAACCGGTCTTGCCCTTGTCCTGGAACATGCCTTTCCAGCGCACATCATCGCCGCCGGTGAAAGCCTCGTCGGGGTTGTCGATGATCGGCGTCAGCCAGAGGGCATCGAAGCCCATTTCCTTGAGGTAATCGGCGTTGTTTTCGATGCCCTTGAAGTCGCCGCCCAGATAGCCGATGTTGTCGTTTTCGCCGGCTGGCGCACCGGCTACCGGCCGGTCGAAGGTTCTGTTGGCTCCGCCCTGCAGCCGCTGATCATTGCTTTCATCGCCGTTGACGAAGCGGTCGGTCATCAGGAAATACACCGCGCGTTTGGCGAACGGTTCCAGCGTGCCGTAGTAATCGGCTGCACCCACCGGGCCGGCCAGCGACAGCAGCAGCGCGGCGCTGAGCAGAGCACGCCGCATATCAGTGGCCGCCGCTCTGCACGGCAGGCGCGTCACCGGCCGTATCCTGCACGAAGTAAACCAAGAGACCGCCGATCAGCAGCGACAGACCGGCCACGGTCATCGCGTTGATGGTCTCCGGGCCGATCAGGCGGTAAGCGGCATTGACGCCGCCGAGCGCCGCCGCGATCTGCGGCAGCACGATGAACATGTTGAACAGGCCCATCATCACGCCCATCTTTTTCGGATCCACCGAACTCGACAGCAGGGCATACGGCATCGACAGGATGCTGGCCCACGCCACGCCGATCAGCGCGAATGACCACTTCAATTGCGACGGGTCGGTGATGTAGAACATCGACAGGAATCCGATGCCACCGAGCGTGAGCGACAGGAAATGCACCAGTCGGCAGTTCAAACGGAAACGCGCGGCATAGAAGCTCAGCAGCAGCGCCACCGCCATCGACGAAAGACCGTAGACGCCCATGGCCGAGCCGACCTGGTCGGCGGCGTTCTGGAACGCGGCATTGGCGCTCTGGAAGGCCTGGGCCTGCGCCGCCACGGCCATGTCGAAGGCGGCCGGATCGGGTGCTGGCGCTTTGAATACGTGTTCGGTCAGGGCCGGGGTGGCCATTGACCACATGGTGAAGAAAGCGAACCAGCTGAAGAACTGCACGAGGCCGATTTTCAGCATCTGCGGCGGCATGTGGCGGATATGCTGCAGGATATCGCTGACCAGACTGCCCTTGGCCGATTCGTCGCGGAAACGTGCCAGATCCTCCGGCGGGTATTCATCGGTGGTGAATACGGTAATCAGCACACTGACCAGGAACACAAAGGCGCCGATGGCAAAGGCGATCTTGACCGAATCCGGCACAATGCCCGGCCCGGCTTCATTGGAAACGCCCATCTGGTTCACCAGCCAGGGCAGATTGCTGGCGACCCAGGTGCCGATGCCGATGATCAGCGTCTGCAGCACGAAGCCGTAGGAGCGTTGCTGCGTCGGAAGTTTGTCGGCGACCAAGGCGCGGAACGGTTCCATGCTGATGTTGATCGAGGCGTCGAGGATCCACAGGAAGCCCGCGGCCATCCATAGCGTGGAGGAATACGGCATGAAGAACAGGGCGATGGAGCTGAGCACCGCACCGATCAGGAAGAAGGGGCGGCGGCGGCCGAAGCGCGGGTGCCAGGTGCGGTCGCTCAGATAGCCGATGATCGGCTGTACCAGCAGGCCGGTCAGCGGTGCCGCAATCCACAGCAGCGGCAGTGCATCCTTGTCGGCACCCAGGGTCTGGAAGATGCGCGACATGAAGCCGCCCTGCAGTGCGAAACCGAACTGGATGCCGAGGAAGCCGAACGACATGTTCCAGATCTGCCAAAACGATAAACGCGGTTGTGCGGCCATGCCACCCTCTCTCTGTGTATTTTTATGGTTGATGCAATCGTACTTGCATTCGACTGTTTTTCATACCCTACCCGATGCGCGCACAGGCATCGGGCGGCCTTGAGCTTGAATACGTATGCACGTATGCCGGTTCCCGTCGGCCATGAAAAACCCCGCCGGAGCGGGGTTGTTCATCGGTGTCGCCGGGTGTGATCAGAACGATTTGCGGATACCGACGGTGATGCTGTCGTTGTCCTGCGTGTCGTTGCCGGTACGGGCGCGGTAGCTGATGTAGCCGTCGAAGCCTTCACCGAAGCTCATGCTGGCACCGACATTCCAGTCGATGTAGCTGTCATCGCTCGGGGCGAAGCCCGGCAGGCTGAAGTTGGCCGGCAGGTTGGCGGTGCCGCCGCGGACGAACACCTGGTCGGTGTTGCTTTCATTGACCCAGGCCACGCGGGCGAACGGCTTGAAGCTGTCGAACGCACCGGAGAACTGGTAACCGAGCGTGGTCAGGTTGCTGTCGCGGCTGAAGGAATCGAAACGCATGGCGGTGCTGCTGGAGCCTTCGACATAACCTTCAACATCGGACTGCGTGGTTTCAAGGCCGGCGAACGGGCCGTGGGTGAAGCTGTCGCCTTTGAACACGTAACCCACTTCGAGGGTGCCGGACTGCTGGCTGATGGCGGTGCTGCCGGTTTCCTTGCGGACGCTGGCCAGCAGGTCGATGTTGCGGGAGATCTCCATGTCGGTGCTGCCGCCGCTCAGGCCGATGCGGCCGTACAGGCCGTTCACTTCGTATTGGCCGAACACGCCGAACAGGATGCCGCTGCCGTCGAAGGATCCGAGGCTGCCGGCGTTGGCCGAGGTGTTGCCGAGGGTGGCGGCGACGCCGAAGGTGGCGTTCTCGCTCATGCGGTAGGTGGCACCGACGTTCAGGCTGGTCGAATCACCATCGAGGGCGGGCGTAAAGTCCGAGCCATCGATGTTCTGTTGACCGAACTGCACCGAGGTGAAGCCACGTACTTTGCCGACTTCGCTACCGGCAGCCCATTCCGAATCCAGCGCATCGCTGATCGCGGAGTTGTGCGCGAAGGTCGATTGCAACGCGACTTCCGGCGCCAGCGAGACTACGCCCGGGGCACTGATGGTGGCGTACACGATATTGCCGAGCAGGGCATGCGCGCGGCCGGAGGGATGGATGCCGTCGGCGAACAGGTAGGTGCTGCTGATCGGCTGCGTCGGATAGCCGGAGGCGGCCGGGCCGCAGGCCAGCGAAGAGCCCGGGCAGGCTACGCCGGTGGTGTTGGTGAAACCGAAGGTGGCCGGGCTGGCCAGTACTTCATTGATGATGGCGTAGGTATCAATCGCGACGATACCGTCATTCAGCGTGGCGAGGCCGCCATTGAAGTTCAGGTTATAAATGGTGGTCAGCGCGCTGGCGCCGGCCGAGTTCGGGGTGTTGACGTTAAGCGCCGTCTTGCCGAGGTCGGGCAGATTGAAAACAACGATGGTCTTCGCACCGGCGGTCTGCAGGGCTTTGATCTGGCCGATCGCCGTCAATGCGGACTGTCCGGCGATGGTCTGGGCAATCGCCGAAGCATTGGCCGGGTTGCCGCCATTGACGAAGATATATTGATACAGAATCGAGCCGTTCGGCAGGAAGCCACCCGGCGCGGTGACTGCAGTCGCCGACAGGATGTCATTGGCACCCGCCCAATAGGTATAAAGCGCATTCGGATCAGCCACACCGCCGTTGGCGGCCAGGTGGGTGCCGAATTGGGTTGCCAGCGAGAAATTGCCCGGCGAATTCGAGCAGGTGAAGGTCGGCAGACTCGGAATCGGTGCGGCGATGGTGGTGCCGTTGCTGATGGCACAGGCACCGCCGTAGGCGTAATTGCTGTTACCGCTCGTGCCCGGAATC
This sequence comes from uncultured Gammaproteobacteria bacterium, assembly GCA_903942465.1. Lineage (GTDB taxonomy): Bacteria > Pseudomonadota > Gammaproteobacteria > Xanthomonadales > Xanthomonadaceae > Arenimonas. The sequence continues at coordinate 15,761 of CAJAPA010000130.1, read as the reverse complement.
AGCGGCGAGTTGTTGTTCTGTGCGCCCAGACCCAGCAGTACCGAAAGATTCTGCGCATAGGTGCCATCCGGATTGGTGGTGAAGCTGCTGCCGGCAGGCAGACCGCTGATGGTGCCAACATTGCCGGCATCGGTCAGGCTGTCGCCGAAGCTGACGACCTTGCTGAATTGCTGGGCTTGAGCCGCACCGCTGGTGGTGATGGCAAGGGCGAGCGCAACGGAAAGATGGGATAAACGCATGGAGTGTCTCTCTCTATTAAATGAAGTGTGTTCCAATGTGACCCGCGTTGGCTGATGGCTATCAAGCTGGCACGGCCCATACCCACGCGCATTGACGCCGGGCAGTGAGCCTACATTAATACAATATTTACATCGTGGCTAGTGTAAAAGCCCTAATTTCCGGCATTTTCCTGCATGAACCGGGCCTGACGGCGCTGCCGGAAGCGCCGGGCCTCGAAGCGCCCGAACAGCCATAGCCCGTGAAGACAGAGCGCGGTCAGCAGACCCAGGGCCAAACCCCCCAAGATCAGGGCCACGGCGCCATCGAAAACGGCATGCCGGGGCGGCATATGAAGCAGCCGGGCCAGGCCGGTTCCGATGCCGTAGGCCGCCAGATAGATCGGTCCGGCCGTCAAGGGGTTGGTGATCATCTGCAGGCCGATCATCAGGGTCAGATTGGCGCGCCCGAACCAGGCGGCGATGAACGCGATCAGAATCTGTGCGCCATAGGTCGGCAGGTAGGCCAACAGACTGCCAAGGTAGATGGCGCGGACCACTGGCGCATCTTTGAACGACCACAGATAGGGCCGGCGACGGGCAAAATCCGCGAAGCGGTTAAGAATCGGATAACGATGGATACTGGCCCGGCGCGGTAAGGGCTTCAGCCAGCTGCGGATGCGGCGTCGGCGCTGGCGCCAACGGATTTCCATCAGGCGGCGCGCCGGCGCTTTTTGAGCTGGATCAGCAGCAGGGAAATCGCGGCGGGGGTCATGCCCGGAATGCGCTGGGCCTGGCCGATGGTTTCCGGTTTGACCTGAGTGAGCTTGCCCTGCAGTTCGTTGGACAGGCCCGGAATACCGGTGAAGCTGAAGTCGGCCGGAATAGCGGTGTTTTCCTGATGCTTCTGTTTGGCGATGTCATCACTCTGCCGGTGCAGGTAGCCGGCGTACTTCACCGAAATCTCGATCTGTTCCGCCACCTTCGACGATGCTGCAGGCGGACCGAACCCGGCGATGGCGGTCAGACCGGCATAGCTGACTTCCGGGCGCTTGATCAGATCCCGGGCGCTGCCTTCGCGCGTCAGTACGATGCCGGTGGCGTGCTCGAAGGCCTTGGCCAGAACATTGCCGGGCGCGATCCACAGGGACTGCAGGCGGTTGCTCTCCGTTTCAACCGCCTCCATTTTTTCGCTGAACAACTGCCAGCGGCGGTCATCGACCAGACCGAGCTCGCGCCCGGCCGGCGTCAGGCGCGCATCGGCGTTGTCCTCGCGCAGCTGTAGACGGTACTCGGCGCGCGAGGTGAACATGCGGTAGGGTTCGGTGGTGCCGTGCGTGATCAGATCGTCGATCAGCACGCCGATGTAGGCTTCGTCACGGCGCGGCGACCAGCTCTCACGTCCGGTGGCCGCGCGCGCGGCATTGAGCCCGGCAATCAGGCCCTGTGCGGCCGCTTCTTCGTAGCCGGTGGTGCCATTGATCTGGCCGGCGAAGAACAGGCCGGCCACGGCTTTGGTTTCCAGCGACGCACCCAGTCCGCGCGGATCGAAATAATCGTATTCGATGGCGTAACCGGGCCGGGTGATGTGGGCGTTTTCGAAACCGCGGATCGAGTGCACCAGCGCCAGCTGCACGTCGTAGGGCAGCGAGGTGGAAATGCCGTTGGGATATATTTCGTGCGTTTCCAGACCTTCCGGTTCGATGAAGATCTGGTGCGAGGATTTGTCGGCGAAGCGCACGATCTTGTCTTCGATCGACGGACAGTAGCGCGGGCCGATGCCCTCGATCACACCGGAATACATCGGCGAACGGTCCAAGCCGCCGCGGATGATGTCGTGCGTTCGTTCATTGGTGTGGGTAATCCAGCAGCTGACCTGTGTCGGATGCTCGCGTCCGCTGGCCAGATAACTGAAGCCCGCGATGGGATGGTCGCCGGGCTGCTCTTCGAACACGGAATAGTCCAGGCTGCGGCCGTCGATGCGCGGCGGGGTACCGGTTTTCAGGCGATCGACCCGGAACGGACCGTCGCGCAGGCGTTCTGCCAAGCGGCTGGCCGGCGGATCACCGGCGCGGCCGCCGGCGTAGTTGGTGAGTCCGACGTGGATCTTGCCGGCAAGGAAAGTGCCCGCCGTCAACACAATGGCGCGCGCGTCGAAACGCAGGCCGCTTTGGGTGATGACTCCGACCGCGCGGCCGTTCTCGATGACGATGTCGTCCACGGCCTGTTGAAACAATTGCAGATTCGGTTGCGATTCAACCGTCTTCCGGATGAAAGCTTTATACAGCGCGCGGTCGGCCTGTGCGCGGGTCGCGCGAACGGCCGGGCCTTTCGAGGCATTGAGCGTGCGCCATTGGATGCCGGCATGATCGGCGGCCGTGGCCATGATGCCGCCGAGCGCGTCGATTTCCTTGACCAGGTGGCCCTTGCCGATGCCGCCGATGGCGGGATTGCAGCTCATTGCGCCGACGGTTTCGATGTTGTGGGTCAGCAGCAAGGTGCGCGCACCGGCACGCGCCGACGCCAACGCGGCTTCGGTGCCGGCGTGGCCGCCGCCGATCACAATCACATCAAAGGCATGCATGGGGTTCATAGGCCGCTATTTTCGCCGATTTCCGCGCAAACACCAAACCGGCGCGGCCATCCCCCGCTCAGGGGTCGTTATCGTCGCTTTTGCTGGCGCGTTCCGCCCGTGCCGGCCGCGGCGCCGGTTCGGGCCGTGAGCGGGCTTCCGATTGCGGACGGACAGCCCGTGCCGGGGCGGTTTGGCTTGCTGCACGCGCCTGCGGGTCGCGCGCAAGGCGTTGGCTGCGCGGGTTCTGCTGTGGTATGGCGTCCCGCGGCTCCAAGGCAGCCTGATCGGCATTCCTGTCTCGCTGAGGGCCACGGTAGTCATTGACCGAAGCGGCATTTACCGGCGTTGCCGGAACGGCGGACATTGCCACCGCCGGTGCCACGGTCGCAGTTGCCCGTCGCACGCGCGGCTGCCAGCCCGGTCCGGGGCGCATCGGGCCATCGCGGTCGACAATCGGATAGTCCGGTTTCGGCGGCTTGGGGCCGTTGTCGTTTTTCGGCGGCTTCGGGTGATGCGGGCGGTGTTCGCCGTAGTACGGGTAGTAGCCGTAGCAATTGGAATACCAGCAGCTGCCGTAAGGCGAGTAGCCGTAATAATACGGGCTGCCGAAAAAGAAATTGAAGCTGAAATTGATGGTGGGCCGGTACGGGCTGTAGTAGTACTGGCCGTAATCGCTGTAGTAGGTGTTGTCACTGCTGTAGTAGCCGTTGTCGCCGCCGCCGCTGTAGCCGTTGTTCGGCGACGAGAAATAGCCTTCATCGGCATACTGCTCGGTCACGGTGACGCAGCCGCCCAGTGTCAGGGCGGCCAGGGCGAGGATGGGAAGGCGAAGGTTCATGCGGTCATTCTCCACGGTTCAAGCCAGTTTAGGCCAGCGCTGTGAATAAAGGCTGAATTCAAGGACAATAGCCACAGGAATTCCCTCCCCGATTGGAATCGACATGCTGCATCAGGCCTCAGGGCGTTGGAAACTCGGTTTGCTGCTGGCTTTGGTCACCGCGGCCTGCTGGGCGACCCTGCCGGTGGCCCTGAAGATGAGCCTGAGCGTGCTCGATCCGATGACCCTGACCTGGTTCCGCTTCGCCTTTGCTGCGGTGTTCATGGGTTTGTGGTTATTGGGCAAACGCCGGATGGCGGTTTTCGGAGCCTTGCAGCCCAAACAATGGCGTTGGTTGCTGCTGGCCACCGTGCTGCTGATCGGCAATTACATCGGTTATCTGCTCGGCGTCAAATACACCTCGCCCGGCAATGCCCAATTGCTGATCCAGCTGGCGCCGCTGCTGATGGCGCTCGGCGGTGTGTTCATCTTCCGCGAGCGGTTTGTGTGGGGCCAATGGCTGGGACTGCTGATCATCGTGCTGGGTCTGGGCTTGTTTTTCCGCGATCAGCTCGCCGGCGGCTTGGTCACCGGCCATAACTATCTGCTCGGATCGGCCATTGTGGGTGCTGCTGCATTGTCCTGGGCGGCCTATGCCCTGATGCAGAAGCAACTGTTGTTGAAGCTTTCCTCGCAGCATATTCTTGCGGTCATCTATCTTTTTTCCGCGCTGCTGCTGTGGCCATTCGCGCACCCCTCGGCCTTGGCCGATCTCGATGCCCTGCACTGGGCATTGCTGCTGTACTGCGCGCTGAACACCCTGGTGGCTTACGGCGCCTTCGCTGAGGCCCTGGAACACTGGCAGGCCTCGCGGGTATCGGCGGTGCTGGCCACCACGCCGATGCTGTGTCTGGGCGTGGTCGCGCTGGTGCACGCATTCTGGCCGAATGCGGTGGCCTCCGAACATGTCGGACTGCTCGGCTTTGCCGGTGCCGTGCTGGTGGTTTTCGGTTCTGCGCTGAGTAGTCTGCTTGGCCAGAAACCCGAGGAAAAACCATGATCAGTCACGCCGATATCCTCGCCGCCGCCGCGCGCATCGCGCCCTATGCCCTGCGTACGCCGGTGAAATCATCTGCGGCGCTGGATGCCTTGTCGGGCGCATCGCTGTTTTTCAAATGCGAGAACCTGCAGGTCGGCGGCGCATTCAAGTTCCGAGGCGCAATCAACGCCGTATTTGCTCTGGACGAAGCGGTGGCTGTCCGCGGCGTAATCACACATTCCTCCGGCAATCACGGTGCCGCGCTGGCGCGGGCCGCGAAACTGCGCGGTATTTCCGCGCATGTGGTGGTCCCCGAAGGCGCAGTGCCCTCGAAACTGGACGCCATGCGTGCTGCCGGTGCCATCGTGCACCGTTGCGCGCCCACCCAGGCCGCGCGCGAAGCGATGACCCGCGATCTCATCGCCGAAACCGGCGCCACGCTGGTGCATCCGTATGAAGACCCGCGGGTGATGGCCGGCCAAGGCACCGCCACGCTGGAATTGTTGGCCGAAGTGCCATTGCTGGAGGCGGTCATCGCGCCGATCGGCGGCGGCGGTTTGATTGCCGGAACGGCCATTGCGTTGGATCCGGTCGATATTCCTTTGTATGGCGTGGAGCCGGAAGGCGCAGCCGACACGCTGGCTTCGCTTCTGGCTGCGGAGCGCATCACCCATTTGGTGCCGGACACCATCTGCGACGGTCTGCGCGCCGTGGTCGGCGTACCCAACTTCGCCATCATCGCCGAACATGTGCTGCAGGTGCTGATGGTGTCCGACGCGCAATGCCGCGAGGCCCAGGCACTGGCATCGCAGCATCTGGACATGGTCATTGAACCGAGCAGCGCCACCGTATTGGCGGCGGTGCTGGCCAATCCGGCTTTGTTTGCCGGCAAGCGTGTGGGGCTGATCTTGACCGGCGGGAATGTGTGATCAGTTTTTCAGCACTTGCGCCACGCGATCCGGAATTGAATTGACACAGACGGAGCTGCCCTGAATAATTGCCCGAATGCTCAGGGGAAAAGCATGTTTCGAGTAATTCTGTTCGCAGTGCTGTCGGTGCTTGCTATGCCGGGCTTCGCCCAGCAGGATGCACCGGCAAGCACGCCATCGCCGGTGATGCTGTTGCCGGCCAAAACTCCGCTGATTCTGGCCTTTGCCGATGAAGTGTCTTCCAAAACCGCGATTAAAAGCGGCGAGGTCCTTTTTGTTGTGGCGGAAGATCTGCGCATCGGCGATGTACTCGTTGTTCCCAAAGATACGCCGGCAATCGGCGAGGTCGTGCATGTGCAGAAATCCGGCTTCGGCGGCCGCGGCGGTGAACTCATTCTGGCGGCACGCTACATCCGGCTCGGTGATCAGCGCATCGCATTGCGTTCGCTGAAACCGCTGGCCGGTCCTTACGCGGGAAAAAACAATTCCGATGCGGCCTTGGCCGTCAGCATGATTCCCTATGCCGGTCTGGTTTCGCTGTTCATTACCGGCGGTGAAATCGTCATTCCGGCGGGCACCAGGGCTTCAGTCCTGGTCGCCGCCGACACACCGTTACCTGTCATTTCCGAAACGAAATAACCCATCCAACCCCAACCCCAGAGAAAACCATGAAATCCATATCTGTCGCACTGCTGCTCGCCACCTCAATGTTCATCGCCCCGGTTTCCGCCCAGGAGGCCGCGCCGGCCCCCGCCCCCGCTACTGCCCCCGATGCCGTCAGCGCCGCTATCGGCACGCCGGAGGCCGGCAAAGCGCTGGTCGTGTTCTTCCGTCCGAGCGCGTTCAAGGGTGCCGCCATCGGTTTCATCGTGCGCGAAGGCGAAACCGAGCACGGCAAGCTGCGTAACGGCAATTTCTTTACCTTGCAGGTTGCTCCAGGCAAGCACGACTACACCGTGCACTCGGAAGCCAAGGATGTCACCACCATCGAAGCCGAAGAAGGCGAGACCTATTTCCTGTCCGGTGAAATCAACATGGGCTTCATGGCCGGCCGCCCGAATCTGTCGCCTTCCGATCTCGAGGGGTTCAAGAAGGCCTTCCCGAAACTGAAGAAGTCCAAGCCGCTGGAAGATTGATTCAGCGATGCAATAAACCAAACGGACCCGGATAACGGGTCCGTTTTTTTTATCAGCCGAGCACTGAATTAAAACACCCGTTGGCTGATGTGCGTTTTATAATGAATTCCCGACGTTCACGGCCGCTCCCGGCCGAATCAGGACACCAGCCATGATCATCACCCCGAAAACCCGCGGCTTCATCTGCACCACCACCCATCCCACCGGCTGCGCCGTGCATGTGGCCGAACAGATTGCGGTGGTGAAGGAAAACGGCGCCATCGCCGGCGGGCCGAAGAAGGTGCTGGTCATCGGCGCCTCCACCGGCTACGGTCTGGCCTCGCGCATCACCGCTGCGTTCGGTTCCGGTGCCGCCACGCTCGGCGTGTTTCTGGAAAAGCCGGCCAGCGAATCCAAGCCCGGCAGTGCCGGTTGGTACAACTCGGCGGCGTTCGAGCAGGCCGCGCACGCCGAAGGCCTGTATGCCAAGAGCGTGAACGGCGATGCGTTCTCGCATGAGATGCGCGCCAAGGTCATCGACATCATCAAAGCCGATCTCGGCCAGGTCGACATGGTGGTGTATTCCCTGGCCTCGCCGGTACGCAAACTGCCGGATAGCGGCGAGCTGGTGCGCTCGGCGCTGAAGCCGATCGGCACCCCGTATCAGTCGACCGCCATCGACACCAGCAAGGATGTCATCATCCATGCTGAAGTGGAACCGGCCACCGCGGAAGAAATCGCCAACACCGTGACGGTCATGGGCGGTGAGGATTGGGAACTGTGGATGGATGCCCTGCAGGCCGCAGGCGTGCTGGCCGAGGGCGTGAAAACGGTATCGTACAGCTACATCGGCACCGACATCACCTGGCCGATCTACTGGCACGGTGCGCTCGGCAAAGCCAAGGAAGACATGGACCGTGCCGCCGCCGCCCTGCGCGCGAAACTGGCAGCGCTCAACGGCAGCGCCAATGTCGCTGTGCTGAAATCCGTCGTTACCCAGGCCTCGGCCGCGATTCCGGTGATGCCGCTGTACATCTCCATCTGTTTCCGGGTGATGAAACAGCTCGGCCTGCACGAAGGCCCGATTGAACAGATCGACCGGATGTTCCGCACCGAGCTTTACGGCGCGGGCAACGACCGCGATGAACAGCAGCGCATCCGCATGGATGACTGGGAACTGCGTGAGGAAGTGCAGCACGCGGTGAAACTGATCTGGCCGACAGTGACCACGGCCAATCTGTTCGAACACACCGATTACGCCAGCTACAAGGCCGAGTTCCTGAAACTGTTCGGCTTCGGCATCGCCGGTGTCGATTACGCGGCCGATGTCGATCCGGTGGTGCCGTTTGCGGTGGTGGATCTGGCCGGCGATTAAACCGTGAATCCGTCCGACTGGCAGCAGGGCGGGACGCATTTCGATTGGCAGGGCTTTCGCCTGTTCGTGCGCCGTGGTGGCAGCGGAAAGCCCTTATTGCTGATTCACGGCTTTCCGACATCGAGTTTTGATTGGGCTGCGATGTGGCCGGCGCTGAGTGCAGCTTATTCATTGCATGCTCTGGATATGCTGGGGTTTGGTCTGTCGGACAAACCGGGAGTGTTTCGCTACAGTCTTTCAGCCTCGGCGGATCAGTGGCAGGCCTATGTGCAATCGCAGGCATTGCACGAGGTGGAGGTATTGGCCCACGATTACGGCGATACGGTTTTGCAGGAACTGCTGGCACGGCAGAATGCCGGCATATTGCCGTTTCGCATACAGCGCGCCACATTCTTGAATGGCGGTCTGTTTCCGGAAGCGACATTTCCCATTTTGATGCAGAAACTGCTGCTCGGGCCGCTCGGGCCGCTGGTTGCCAGGCTGTCGAGTTTCGGCCGTTTCTGCGCCAGTATGCGGTCCATCGCAGGCGCAGCGTTGGCGGAACAGGAGCTGCAATGGCACTGGCAACTGCTTTCTCGCGATAATGGCCATGCGGTGATGCCGAAACTCATTCAATACATCCGGGAGCGTCGCCTCCATCGCGCGCGCTGGACTGCCGCACTGCAGCAGGCCGGCATTTCTCTGCATTTGATTGTCGGCGATCGCGATCCGATTTCCGGCAAGACCATCGCCGCGCGTTGGCAGACATTGCTGCCGCATTCGCCAGTGACCATGCTTGAAGGCGTGGGCCACTACCCGCAGTGGGAGGCGCCCGAGCGTGTGCTTGCCGCGATGGATACGACAGCGTGATTCAAAGCGGTGGCAGCCCCTTGGCTTCGGCCCAGTAAAACGATACGCGGAAACTGGCACAGCAGGCACCGCAATGGACACAGGGATTGTCCCTGTCCGATGCAGTCACAGCGTCCGCAACGTCTCATTCGGGGGCGCTTCGGTCACCCGGCGCGTGGCCCACAGGCCGGTCACCAGCGCCAGCAGCGTGCCGCCGAGAATGCCATACAGCAGCAGCGTGGTTTCGAAGCGCCAGGGCAGATTGAACACCTGCACGGTGATCAGGCCGGCGATGGTACTGGCCGCCAGCGCTGCCACCGTACCGGCCAGCAAACCAAGGCTGCCGAATTCCGTGGCCTGCGCCAGACGCAGCTGTTTCTTGGAAGCGCCCAGCACGCGCATCACGCCGGCTTCCTGCAGACGTTCGTCCTGCGAGGCCTGCACGGCGGCAATCAGCACCAACAGTCCCGCCAACAGTGAAAAATAAAAGACCGATTCGACCACGCGGCTGACCTGATCGACCGTACTGCGGACCTGATTCAACACCGCATCGATGTCGATGACCGATAGGTTCGGGTATTCGCGCACCAGGGCATCGATGGACGGCAGTTTCTGTTTCGGCACATGCAGTGCGGAAATGTAGCTGGCCGAGAAGCCGTCAAGTGCGCCCGGCGAGACCACTACGAAGAAATTCGGCTTGAAGCTTTCCCATTCCACTTTGCGCAGACTGGTGATGCGTGCCTCCAAAGGCGTTCCGGCCACATCGAAACGGATGCGGTCGCCGAGCTTCCAGTTCAGGGTCTCGGCGAATTCCTCCTCCACCGACAGTTGCACCGGACCGCGGTAGTCCGTATCCCAGTAAGTGCCGGCGGTACGTTGATTGTCGGCGCCGAAGCTGGCCGCAGACGAGAGATTGAATTCACGCTCGGCCAGGCGCCGTGCACGCTCGCCCTTGCCGGCATACTCGGCAGCATTGACCGGCGTGCCATTCACCGCCTGCAGGCGGGCCCGCACCATTGGATACAGCAACGGTTCGGTCAGGCCCTGCGCTTTGGCAAAGGCACGCACGCCATCGACCTGTTCGCTCTGGACATTGATCACGAATCGGTTCGGCGCATCAGCGGGCAGCGTTTGTTGCCAGCGGCTGAGCAGATCGGTCCGTACGAACAGCAGCAGCAACAGGGCCATCAGGCCCAAGCCGAGCGCGGACACCTGAGTGAGCGTCATGCCCTGATGCCGGCTGAGATTGGCCAGGCCGTAACGCCAGGGGCCATGCAGCCGGCCGCGCACCTGTTTCAGCCAGCGCAACAGCAACCAGGCAATCCCGGCCAGAATGATGGCGGTGCCGGCAATGCCGCCAAGAATGATGGCGCCAAGTTCCGCCGAGCCGGCTTTCCACCACAGCAGTGCCGCCAAACCGGCGATGCCGAGCAGACCGACCGTCCATGCGCTGGGTTCATTGACCGGGACATCGCGGCGCAGCACGCGCAGAGCCGGAACTTTGCGCAGCGCCAGCACCGGCGGCACGGCAAACGCAATCAACACGGTGAAGCCCACCGCATAGCCGGACAGCGCCGGCGCCCAGCCGGCGTTGGGCAGCACGACACCCATGGCATCGGCCAGCCACATTCCCACGCCCCATTGCAGCAGCCAGGCCAAGGCCACGCCCAGGCTGGCACCAAGCACGCCGATGAAAAACAATTCGCCCAGCTGCAAGGCCGCGATGCGGCGTTGACTGGCACCCAGACAACGCATGACCGCGCTGGCATCCAGATGGCGTGCGCTGTGTCGCCGCGCGGCAAGCGCGATCGCGACCGCAGCCAGAATCAGCGACACCAATGCCGCCAGTGACAGAAAGCGGTTGGCGCGGTCGAGTGCCGAACGGATTTCCGGGCGTGCATCCTCGCGGCTCTCCAGGCGCTGTCCGCGTTTGAGGTTTTTGCCTTGCTGCGCGGTGAATTGCGTCACGGCGCCATCGTCACCGGCCACCACCATGCGGTATTGGATACGGCTGCCATTCTGCACGAGGCCGCTGGCCGACAGGTCGGCATAGGCGATCAGCACTTTCGGAGCGACATTGAAATAATCGAGCGCGGCGTCCGGTTCCTTGATCAGCGTTGCGGCATAACGCAGCTGCAGATTGCCGACACCGACGGCATCACCGATGCGGACATTCAATTTGCGTGCGGCATCGCCGGACAGCCAGAGCGTGCCGGCTTCGGGACCGCCCTGTTGGGTGGTGGTGTTGCCATCGGCATCACGCAGTTCGAATTCGCCACGCAGCGGAAAGCGGGTGTCCACGGCGCGGATGTCGGCGAGCGTGACCGCTTCGGCGGTCTGCACCATGCTCGGGAAATTCGCGGTCTGTGCATATTGAAGTCCGAGGGTTTCCGCGCGTTGCGAAACGGCGTCGGCAATCGGCGTATCGGCGCGCAAGGCGGCATCGCCGCCGAGCAGACGGTTGGCTTCCTGCTGCAGGCCGGCTTCGGCACGGTCGGTGATCATGCCGACGGCGGTGACGGCCATCACCGCCAGCACCAGAGCCATCACCATCAAACGGATTTCACCCGCCGCAAGATCGCGCCGGGTCTGCCGCCAGGCCAGCTTCAGAACGTTCATGCCACCAGACGCCCGGCATTCAGGCGCAGCTGGCGCTGACAGCGGGCGGCAAGACGCTCATCATGGGTCACCAGCACCAGCGTGGTGCCGCGGGTGGCGTTGAGTTCGAACAGCAGATCGGCGATGGCGCGACCGGTATCGGTGTCGAGATTGCCGGTCGGCTCGTCGGCGAACAACACGGCCGGATTGACCACGAACGCGCGCGCAATGGCCACGCGCTGCTGCTCGCCGCCGGAAAGCTGTCGCGGGTAGTGCTGCAGACGTTCGGCCAGACCGACCTTGCCGAGGATGTCGCGGGCCGCGCTTTCCGGATCGGCATGGCCGCTCAGTTCCAGCGGCAGCATCACGTTTTCCAGCGCGGTCAGTGCCGGCAGCAGCTGGAAGTTCTGGAACACGAAACCGACCGAGGCGCCGCGCAGTTTGGCGCGGCCGTCTTCGTCGAGCGCATTCAGGGCGGTGCCGAGAATATCGACGCCGCCTTCACTGGGTGTGTCCAATCCTGCCATCAGCGACAGCAGCGTGCTTTTGCCGGATCCGGAGGCGCCGATGATGGCCGCGGTTTCACCGCGGTTCAGGCTGAAGCTGACATCCTCGAGGATGCACAGTTCCGATTCCGGCAGGCGCACGCGCTTGCCGAGCTTTGTTACCCTGATGGCTGTATCCACTGATTGCTCCCGGAGATCCATGCGAAATCGCGTCCGTAATCTATTACATGCAGTCTGGCACAGCCAATATCAAGGTTTTGTGTGTCTGGCGCTTGTGCTGTTGGTCATGGCCGGACCGGTTTCGGCCAAACAGACCCTGCTGGTGATGGGCGATTCGCTGTCGGCGGCCTATAACCTGCCGTCCGAACAGGGTTGGGTGGCGCTGACCGCCGCGCGCATGAAAAGCACGCATCCGTCCTGGCAGGTGGTCAATGCCAGCGTGTCGGGGGAAACCTCGGCCGGTGGCAAATCACGGCTGCCGGCGGCGTTGAAGACGCACAAACCGGCTTTGGTCATCATCGAATTGGGCGCCAATGACGGCCTGCGCGGGCTGCCGCTGACACAGACCCGTGCCAATCTGCAGGCGATGATCCGGCAGGCCAAAGCTGGCGGTGCCAAGGTGCTGCTGATCGGCATCCAGATGCCGCCGAATTACGGCAAGGTCTACACCGAGGGTTTTGCGGCCATTTACACCGATCTGGCCAAACAGGAAAAAACGGCGTTGTTACCTTTCCTGTTGGCCCCGATCGCGCTGGACCGTTCGTATTTCCTGCCCGACCAGCTGCACCCGAATGCGAAAGGCCAGATCAAGCTGCGCGATCACGTCTGGCCGGCACTCAAGCCGCTGCTGTAACGCAGCGCGCGGAGGCGGACTGATTACTTGCCGTTGTCCGCGCCGAAAATGGTACGGATCAGCGCGCCCTGGCTCTTGCTGTCGAGCTCGCCGATGGCGCCCATCATCTGCACCATGGTCCGGCACTTCTGGATGTCGGGAACGTTCTTGTTGTTGAAGTTGGCCAAACCGACCGCCGATTCCTTGCCGTATTTGGCCATCATGATGTTCAGCATTTCGATGGTGATGCGCTGGGTTTCGGCTTCGTCAAGAACGCGTTCCGGCCCGGTATTGCCGGCGCGCATGACCCGGCCGGTGGTGACCATCATTCCGTCGTAGAATTTCGGCCCCAGCGTGGCCTCGAGCTTGGCGTTGTCGCTGTCGCTCACTGCGGTGTTGTTGTTCGAGCTCAGGAAGGTCTTGCAGGTCTGTTCATCGCTGGCGCCGACATTCAGGATCTGGGTCAACACATTCATGAACGCTATGGCGCTCTCATCATCACTGCGGCGCAGATAGGGGTTGATGCCGTCGAGCAGAATTTCACCACTGATGCTGAGTACGAAATTCGGGGTCTGTGCGGTTTTCGGCTTGACCGCCGAATACAGGCGCAGACGGTTCAGCCAGTCGCGCCGGAAGTTGGGATTGTCTTCAGTGGCGATACGCAGTGCTTCGTACTGCGCAGTCAGGGCGTCCATTTTCTTTTCATACATCGCGGTTTCGGCGGCATTGGCGGCTGAAACCGGAATCATCGGCGGTGCCGGCGGCAGAGCGGGCGTGCTTACCGGAACCTCGGCACGGAGCAGTATGGGCGCAGACAGGCCGATGGCGGCCGCCAGGAAAATGGACTTGTTCATCGAAGTATCCCGTGAAAGTGGCTTCTATTGAAGCAGAAATGTGGTGTTTTGTGGGTGTGTACTGGGCATTAAATCAGCAGGCGGTTATTTGGACTTGTGCATAAGCGTATGCGCATGTGCTTCCCAGTTGCGGCCGTCGAAGGGGGTAATCCGCATGCCCTCGGGCGTTTTGTCCAGACAGCGCACGTTGACATCCACGCCATCCGGGTTCGAGCGCGGAATATAGAACGGCTTGATACCGCAGATGCTGCAGAAATAGTGTTTGGCCACGCCGGTGTTGAAGGTGTACAGGCTGAGCGCGGCTTCGCCCTGCAACAGTCGGAACGATGCCGCCGGCACGATCAGATGCAGAAAGCCGCTCATCCGGCAGATCGCGCAGTTGCAGTCCTCCACCTCCGGGCTGTCCGGTACGTCGACCTCGAAACGCACCGCACCGCAATGGCAGCCCCCGGCATGGATCATGTCATTGTCCGAAATAGATGCGCATCAACTGCGCGCGCAGTTCCGGCTAATGCGTACTGGCGACCCCTGATAACTGCTAAGCCGCGACAACACAATTCCGTCCTGCATCTTTCGCTTTATACAGTAATTTGTCGGCACGTATAAAAATCTCTGACGGTCCGTCAGTAGTATCGGCGCTATCGGTTGAAGAAACGCCAATGCTGACGGTCAGTGGCTGACCAAGGGTGCTGATAACAAATTGCGAGACTCCTTCGCGAAGTCGATTACACAACTTCACGGCGTCATCGATAGTTGTATCAGGCATGATTAAAATAAACTCTTCGCCACCCCATCGGCCTATAACATCGTATTGACGGACTTCCGTTTTCAGATAGGTTGCCGCTTGAATGATGCACTCATCACCGAAGCTATGGCCCCTGCTGTCGTTTATCTTTTTGAAGTGGTCTAAATCTATTAATGCAATGGAAAACGGCATTTTTTTGCGTCTGTGCATTTGCCAAATAGCTTTCAGTCGTTCATCACATTCCCTTCTATTAAACAGCCCAGTCAGGTGATCGCGTTGCGAGGAATCGCGAAGCCGCCTTACGACCTGAGAAATAAACAAAAAAATGAAAGCGAGATTAAACAGGCCTGTGGCCAGCATCGAGCTCAATAAGTTGTCACTGTTCAATTTTTCGACTTGGCTGGCGTCAATCTGGATAGAAAGCGCGAAAATAACGATTTGGGCCAAGCCGGTCAGTCCCATCAGCATGCCAGGCAATAAGCCAATGCCGGCAGATAGCCGGCTGTGGCTTTTACGCAGACCTTTCCATAAATATGGCGCACTGCCAAGTAAAATAAGAACATTCACTGCCGAGTAGGTAAGCCCTTGCGCCCGTCGGATTTGCGTATGGTCGCCCGTTGTCATGGGAATCAGCAGAAGCGCTGCAATGGCAATTATGATGACTCCACCCAGCCATCGGTCCAATCTCGATGTATCGACCGAAAAAGCCTCGATGCCACGCATGGCGGCATAAAATCCGAGCGTGTTAAGGATAAAGGCGAGAGTAAGTAGCAGATTGCCGAAGACCTGCCCCGACTGTACGAACAGAAATCCAGATAGGCCCTGCAGTAGGCCGTAGGCGGCCCAATTTGCTAGGCATTTACGCTCTTGTGGCATCACGATTGCGGCAATCAGCCAGCTTAGACCATAGAGAATCAGCTGTGTTGAAACAACATGCTCAGTCTGCATTTGTCACCCTGTCTAATTTCAATAATCTAAAGTGCACTAACAAATAGAATATTGCAAGAATATATCAAGAATCACATGTAGGATTCTAAATACATGCACTCATCGTCCGAAATAGATGCGCATCAACTGCGCGCGTAGTTCCGGCGGCTGTTCGGCGATCGCTTCCAGCAGACGTGAAACACCGCGGCAGCGGAGCGTCGGGGCGGTGTTGTCGTTCTGCATGCGCTCGAGATCATCTAGGCCTTCGCGGCCATGGCGCTCGCCGACGCGCGCGGCGATGCGCTGGGTGAATTGCTGGCTCTGCGCTTCGGGTAGCGTCCTTGCGGGGCGGCCTTGGGCGCTGATCACGATGCCGGAGAGTGCCGACTCCAGATCCGGAAGCAGG
>CAJAPA010000129.1 GCA_903942465.1 uncultured Gammaproteobacteria bacterium | reverse complement strand
GCCATCCGGACGCGGAATCAATGTCCCGTTTTCATCGCTGAAGCCGGCGACATCATGTACCTGGAGGCCTATGGGATGACCCAGGCCGTGCGGATAGAACACCGAGCTGACGCCTTTCTCCAGCATGCTGCCCGGATCCATCTCCACGATGCCAAGGTCGCGCAATACACCACCGAGACGCAGATGCGTTTGCAGATGCAGGTCGCGGTAATCGGTTCCGGCACGGACCTGTGCACACAGGGCCTGCTGCTCGCTGTCGACGGCCGCAATCAGTTGCTCGTAAAGTTCAAACCCGTTGCCATGGGTGCGGGTGATGTCGGCGGCATAGCCGTTGTATTCGGCGCCGGCATCGATCAGCAATGAGCGGTGGTGTGCCGGTTTGATGAAGCTTTTGTACTGGTAATGCAGGGTCGCACCGTTTTCATTCAAGGCCACGATGTTGTTGTAGGGCACATCGTTGTCGGTATGCCCGGCGGCGGCGAGGAAAGCGGCATTGATCTGTGCTTCCGATGCGCCGGCGCGGAAAGCCTGCTCGGCGGCGACGTGGCCGCGCACGGCTTTGGCCTGTGCTTTGCGCATCTGTTCCATCTCGTAGGCCGTTTTATAGGCACGGTGGTAATGCAGATAAGCCAACAGACCGGCTGGATTGTTCGGAACAACCGCGCCGACCGCGGCATCGGCTTCGCCGATGATGGCGCTACGGGACGGATCGGGCAAATGCGCAGCGGCCTCATTGGCGTCACCGATGATGCGGATGTCGAAATGCTCGGTCCATTCGCCCTGCGGCGCGCTGGGCGGCACATGCCAGTAATCATCCGGTTGGAAATACACCAGCACCGGCTTCTTGCCGGGCGTGAAGGCAATCCAGCTGTTCGGATGCTGGCACAGCGGCAGCCAGTACTTGAACTGCGGATTGGCTTTGAACGGATACGGGGAGTCGTCGAGAAAACGGATCTTTTCGATGCCGGAGGCGATGATCAGGTGGTCATGGCCCGAGCGGGCCAGTGCCGCTGTGGCCAGGTCGGTGAGAGTATCGAGGTGCTGCCTGTAGCTGCTCATAGCGTGAAATTCCGGTGTGGGCGGGGCGTTGGATGTTTAGACGTAATGGCTGCCGGGCTCTGCCACCCAGTCGCCCAGACGACTGCGGTCGTCCTTGCTGATGTCGATGAAACGGAAGCCGATCAGTACGGCGCCGCTGGTGTCATCGGTAGTGCTCCAGAGCTCATGCAGGCCGACTTTGATTGGCAGTCCGGGACCTTTCGTGAACTGCAGTTCGCTCTGGAACAGCGCATCGGCGCAGACGGCCTGTTCGGCGCTCAGCATCATGCCCGATTCGGACAGATCGATAACCATGCCGAGGCGCAGGCCGGTCATGGCATCGATGACCGTGATCGTACTGTCGGCCTTGCGCCGCTTCAGGCGCCGCGATTCGTCATTCATTGTTCTTGCCCTGTCCGCCGGGCAGGAAATTGCGCAACGAGGCAATCATGTTCTCGAAGGCGCGCTCGAAGATGCCCTGCTTGTTCTCCTGCTGGATCCAGATGCGGCCCTCGGAGATGGCAACGGCAAGTTCTTCCAGTAGCATTTCAGCGGTTTTATGGCCGCGCTGGTTCACGAAAAGGGCGTTGTGGGTGATCCGGCTCAGCCAGGTCAGTTTCGCCCGGATTGGACGATTCGCGCCGGGTTCCAGGAACTCGAACCAGGTGCCGATCGGAATGTCCTTGAGCTGGTCGACCAGGGTTTTCTGTTCTTCATCCAGTTCGAAGGTGTCATGGCTCGGACCGCGCGTGCTTTCTCCGAGCCTCGGTTTTTCGGACAGCTCAGGCTCCGGCGATTCTGCATTGCGTTCGATGAGGTTGACGGCGATCTTGGCCGCCTCTTCCTGATGGTATCCGACCAGGGACAGTGATTGCTGGATCTGCAGTTTGAGTTGTTCGATCAGCTCATTGCTCAGGCCGTTGGCGGCAGGCTCGTTGGCCTGGATGATGGTTTCCGCGATTTTTTTCTGATCCCGCCAGTCCTCCGACTCTGCGCCGTTGCGCAGTTCGGTCAGCGCCATCACATCGGCCCAGGCTTCATTGAGCATGGCCTTGGTATAAACCGGGATGTCGTGTTCGGCCATCAGACCGGACATCGTCTGTTCGGCGCGGTCGCGTGCGATGCGAAGTTTTTCCTTGGCTTTGGATACGTCGATCTGACGGCGTTCGGCGGCTTCGGCCTTCTTGATCAGACTCTGCAGAAGACGGTTGGTTTCTTCATAAGCCGCCAGCAACTGGCGGCTGTCACCGTCGAAATCCTTTACCGTGTTGCCGACGATGCCGGCCAGGCTGCCCTGCAGGCCATCATCGCTATCGCCGCCTTCCAGCCAATTGAAACCGGCATCGGCCAGGATGTTGAGCATCTGCCGTGCCGGATGAACGCGGTCGCTGAAAAAGGATTTGTCGCGCATCACCACGCGGATCAACGGGGTCTGCATCATGCTGATCAGCTGTGCCGTCGGTGAGCCCGGACTGATGCTCTTCATGGCGTCGTCCATCAGCAGCGCGACCAGGTCGATGGCATCGCTGTCTTCCTGGTCAAGCGTCAACTCCTGCTCCGGTGTCGACTGGTTGCGCAGGCGGGCGATCAGATCGTGCTTGAGGTGCTGGATGCTGGCACCGATACCGGGATTGCTGACCGCGTTGCGTTGGAATTCATCGAGAATGCTGCTGATCTGCTCATTCGAAGCGGCGACAATGCCGGCATCCCCGCCGGATTCTTTACCGCCCAGATAGGTATTCGAAAAGGAGTTGAGTTTATTCAGCAGCTGCTTGCGCCGCGCCAGCAGATGCTGAAGCTTACTGAAGCTTTCTTCCACGGTCCCCGCCGTTTTCTTCGGCGTATCGGCATCCGGAAACAGCTTGTAGATCTTGGCCCCGGAATGCTCTTTGACCGGGGCGGCCGTCGAATCATCGGTTGGTGCAGCCGTCACGCGCTTGTTACGGAGTTCGGGATTCCGGAACGGGACGTAGGTCAAATTCGGCAGCACGCCCTTGCCGGCGAGGAAGGCGTTGCAGGCATGCAGCAATTCGGCGAAATGGCCGAGCACATGCCGGTCGAACAGGTGGTAGATCTGGCGCGTGTCATCCGGGGCAAGCCCGAGGCAGGCCAAGGCGCTCCGGAAGCTGTGGCAAATCCGTTTCGGGCCATACGGTACCTGCTCGTAATTGTAAGCAGGGCCTGCGGACAGCACACCCAGGCGTTGCGCCAGAAGAAAGAGCTCGAAACTGTTCTGCGACTCGCAACGTGCCGCCATGTTGGACTGCATCTGATCGAAATCGGCATCATCGACATCCAGCAGGCGCAATTCCGCGACCGTCTCCGCGCCGGCTCCGGGCTGCGTCGCCGGACCATTCCTGTGGCGGATATCGGCCAATTGCTGCTCCAGACTGGCCAGGAATTGCGGAATGAAATCATGGCGTGTGCGCTTGAGATTGCGCAGGCTGCCGAAGTGTTCGGTTTGTTGTTCGCCGCGCACGTGTTCCGCGTTCTTGAACAACAGGTCTTCGAATTCATTCAGCGCCGCCTGCAGCTGGCGCTCGAAAAAATCCGAGCCCAGATCGAGCAGGCCGTCGCACAGGACAAGTACGCGCGGCGGCAGGCCCGCCTGATGCAGACTGCGCGTGATGTGCCCGGAATTCCCCTGATTCATGTGTGCCCTTGGGTCATGTCCCATAGCATAACCCAGACCGTCACCGTTTCAAGGGTGCGGAATCACTCCGGCAGGTAATTCAGACGCAGGAACAGGCTGCGGCCGGGGGTGGCATAGCCGTCCACCAGCCGGTAGTCGCGGTCGCCCAGATTTTCGAGCCGGCCCTCCAGACGCCAACGGTCTGCCAGCGGCCAGCTGGCGCTCAGATCGATCCGGCCGTAACCGGGCAGCACGCCGCCGAAGTCAGGACGTTTGCCGGTAGTACTGACTTCCAGACCCAGTTCCGTGCCGCTTTCGAAACGATAGCGGACATCGACCAGCCCTTTGATTTTCGGGCGGCGCAGCAGGGCGTTACCGGTGCTCTCATTCACGGCCTGGGTCCACGTGCCTTGCGTCCGCCATTGCCAGGCGCCTGCGGTTCCGCTCAGTTCCGCCTCGGCGCCACGGATGCGCGCCTGCTGGATGTTGATGGCCTGATTGTTGACGCCCTCGAAGGCGATCAAATCATCGATGCGGCTGCGGTAGGCCGAGAGTTCGGCGCGCAGCATGCTGCTGAAAACATGGCTGTAGCCGACTTCCAGACTCTGCGAGCGTTCCGGATCGAGATCGGGATTGCCGCCAAAGCTGCCGAAGAAGCCGGGGTAGTACAGCTCGTTGAAATTCGGCGCGCGGAAGCCCTGGCCCCAGCTGGCGCGCAGGCGGCCCTCCGGGGAAACCTGCAACACCCAAGCCGCGCTGGAGGTCAGTCGGCTGCCGAACTGGCTGTTGTCATCCCAGCGCGAGGCCAGCTCGAGCGATTGGCGGCCGAAGCTGCCGTTCCAGACGCCGAACACGCCATGGTTGTCGCGGGTTTCCTTGAACTCCGGTCCGCTCCAACCGTTCGAATAGCCCGATTCTTTGGAGGCATTCACGCCGAAAGCCGCCGTGCCGTTGTCCAGCGTCAGCGTATTCGACCAATCCAGACTTTTCCGGCGACTGCCGTACACGCTGGCATAGGCAGGGGTGTCGAGTTTTTCATAGGACTCGCCGAGGCTGAGCTTGTGCTGCCACGTCGGGTTCAATGTGCCGCTGAGTGCGAGATTCCAGCTGTGGTTGTCGGCCTGCGTGCGGCCCTGGTCGAATTCGACATCGCCGCGGGTGGCGATGCCGGTGAAGGCCAGACTTTGCGAACCAATGCGGGTTCCGGCCTGCAGTGCCGCGTGTTCGTTGCGGTAGCCGTCATTGTCCGGATCGTAACTCCAGACATTGTCCGGGGTAGTTGCCGAGAAGCCGTCGAAGGTATCAAAACCGGCGCTGACGGCGAAACGGCCGTTGTCACCGGCGATGCCGATACCCGCATCCACGCCGGCGCGGCGGTAGCTGCCCAGGCGCATTTCGGCATGCGCGCTGTCCGGTGCTCGGGTGAAAATCTGGATGACGCCGGACAGGGCATCCGAGCCCCAAACCGAAGCCCGCGGGCCGCGCACGATTTCGATGCG
>CAJAPA010000128.1 GCA_903942465.1 uncultured Gammaproteobacteria bacterium | reverse complement strand
GAACCCGCGTGAAGCGCGCCAGTTCCTGGAAGAACAGAAATCCAATGAGCCGTTCTCGAAGATCGCTCTGGACTCCATCGAAGCGGCTTCCCACCAGGAAGGCAACGCCCTGGCCCAGAGCCTGAGCAAATCCGAGTTCGTTGACCGCGCCCTGCGCCAAGCCGTGACCCGTGAAAGCGCCAACATGGAAAACGGCCTGACCTGGCTCGCCACCGTCGGCGCCACCGCGCCGTTCGTCGGCCTGCTCGGCACCGTGTGGGGTATTTACCACGCCCTGATCCGCATCGGCGCCACCGGCCAAGCTTCGATCGATGCTGTTGCCGGTCCGGTCGGTGAAGCTCTGATCATGACCGCTTTCGGTCTGTTCGTCGCGATTCCTGCCGTGGTGGCCTTCAATGCCTTCAACCGCAGCAACCGCAACATTTACTCGAAGTTCGATACGTTTGCGCACGATCTGCACGATTTCTTCGCAACCGGTTCGCGCGTCGGCAGCAAGTAATCCCCTTTCCGTTCGAGGATTCCAGTCATGGCTTTCAGTTCAAACTCCAGCGGTGGCCCGATGGCCGAAATCAACGTGACCCCCTTGGTCGACGTTATGCTGGTGCTGCTCATCATCTTCATGATTACCGCGCCGTTGATGGCGCACAAAGTGAAGGTCGAGCTGCCAACAGCGTCCCTGGATAAAAAACCTGAAATCCTGGTGCCGCCGGTCACCGTCGCCATCAGCACCAATGGCGACGTGTTCTGGAACGATCAGCCGATGGGTAGTGTTTCCGATCCGCAGAACCTGAAAAACCGGTTGGAGGTCAATTTGGCCACCAATCTGGCCAAGGAGCCGCAGCCGCAGGTCGATATTCGTGCTGACGAGGATACCAAGTACGAAAAGATCAAGACGGTCGTAACCATCATCAGGGAGTCCGGCATGCGCAAAGTCGGCTTCGTGTCGATGCCCGAGCGCAATTAAGGAAGCAAGACTATGTCATTCAGTTCCAACACATCCGGCGGTGCAATGTCCGACATGAACGTGACCCCCTTGGTCGACGTCATGCTGGTGTTGCTGATCATCTTCATGGTGACCGCGCCGCCGCTGTCGTATCAGATCCAGGTCGATCTGCCGCAGAAATCCACGGTTGATCCGCCGAAGGAAAAAGAGCCGCCGGAACCGATCGACATCCATGTCCAGGCGGGCGGCACCGTGGCCTGGAATGGCAGTCCGGTACCGATGGCGACCCTGCAGGCGCAGTTCAATGTGGAAGGCGCGCGTGACGTGCAGCCGACCATCAACATCACGGTCGACCCGGAGGCCGAATACGATACATTGGCGAAGGTGCTGGCACGGACCAAGAATGCCGATCTTAAAAAGATCAGTTTCCAGGAATGAGAAAGCGCCCCGCAAGGGGCGTTTTTTTTCCATATGAAAATAACCCATACGATCGGCCTGGTTCTTTTGTCGGTCCTGCTGGCAGGCTGTGTGGCCGTCAGCAAAAAACCGGACCTGGAGGCGCTTTACAGCACCGCCTACATGAACGAAACCGGTGCGCCGCTGATCGTCATCCCCGGCATCATGGGCAGCACTCTCGTTGATGCGTCCGGTAAGGAAGTCTGGCCGGTATCGGTCAATAATCTGGCCTTCACCCGTTACGATGATCTGATTCCGCGTGCCGATGATGGCATCCGTGCCGGACGGCTGTTCGATGAAATGGCGGGCATTGATTTCTACGGCAAGCTGGTCAGCGTACTGGAAAGCGCCGGCAAATACCGGCGGGCGGCTCTCGGGCAGATTGTTACCGATAAAAGCCAGCGCCGTCTCTATGTGTTTGCCTATGACTGGCGCAAGAGCAATTTCGAAGCGGTCGCCGGATTGCATGCCCTGATCGAGCAGATCCGCCGCGATTACCGCGATCCGGGCCTTAAGGTCGATATCATCGCCCACAGCAACGGCGGCTTGATCGCCCGTTATTATCTGCAGTACGGCCCGCAAAGCGCGGAATCGCGCTCGGCCCCGAAGCCTTGGGCAGAAGGCGGCCAACGCATCCGTCGCCTGGTGATGCTGGGAACCCCCAATCTCGGCTCCATCATCAGCGTCAAGCGCCTGTATCAGGGCTACGACATGGGCCTGCGCACGGTACCCTCCGAAATCATGACGCATTTCGCCACGCCGTTCGAAACCCTGCCCTTGCCGGGCGCCGTTGCCCTGATTGATGTCAACGGAACACCGGTACCGCTCGATCTTTACGACCCCGGGCTCTGGCAGAAGAACCGTTGGTCGGTCTTTTCACAGGAAACCCAAGCGCGCATGCATCCACCGGCGCTCGCCGCCGCCCAGGCGGTTTTCCGAAACAATCTGGAGCAGGCCCGCGACTTTCAGGCCGCACTTGCAGTGTCCATGGCCGACACAACGGCCGAAGTGGCCCTGTTCGGGGGAGACTGCAGTCAGACGGAGTCACGGGCAGTGCTTGAAGGGGCGGCTGGCAGCTACCACCTCGCCTTCAGCGTAGATCAAATCAAGAACCGCCGGCAGAACGTCAATTACCAAGGGCTGCTGTCGGCTCCGGGTGATGGCCTGGTCACCCGTGAATCGGCCTCGGCGCGCAAGGCCTTCGAATATCTATCGGCACCTGTGCGCCAAGAGCTGTTTCCGGTGGCCCAGACCACCTTCTTCTGCGAACGTCACAGCCTGCTGACCGGCAATCCGTTCTTCCAGAACAATCTGCTGTATTTCATTTTCCATTGAAAATCGATGCAATAACCGCTTTATTCAGCACCCAAGCCCCGATATAATAGGCCTTTCCCCAGATTCGGGCTGCAGCCCAGACAGGTGTTTTGTGCGCGATCACGATCTTGTGTTCATGAAAAATTTTGCCCAAGTCATCGCCGGCCTGGTGCTGATTACCGTTGTCCTGATTCTTGCCGGCATCTATTTCAATGGAAAACGCCCCGCGGAAGTCACGCCGGCGCAACAGGCGGCAACCCAGGCGCGCATTGCACCGGCAGGCGCCGTGTATGCCGGCCAGACCGGCGCCGCGGCACAGGCTGCCGCAGTTGCCGCCGCCGCCGAAGCCGCCAAAGGCCAAGTCGCTTACGGCGGAACCCTTGATGGCGGCGAAATCTACGGCCAACTGTGCGCCGGTTGCCATACCTCCGGCGCCGCCGGCGCACCGAAGCTGTTGAAGGCCGAGTGGGGCGCGCGACTGGCCCAGGGCAACGATTTGCTCCATAAACACGCCATTGAAGGCATCCGCGCCATGCCGGCACGCGGCGGCAATCCGTCGCTGACCGACGAACAGGTCATCGCCACCGTGGACTGGATGATCGGCAATCTGAAGTGATTGACACGCTGATGCAGCAACGCCGCCTCCGGGCGGCGTTTTTGTATGCTTTATACTGGAACGATGATGGCCTTTCCCGTTGCCAATGCTGAGATCTCGCTGCCCGGTCCGGTCGGTATGCTTCAGGCCTATGCCGAATTTCCCTTGGTGCACGATGCTGTCACTCCGCTTGCGGTGATCTGCCATCCGCATCCACCGGATGGCGGCAGCATGCATAACAAGGTGGTCAGCACGCTTGCAAAAGCGTTTACCGACAGCGGTTATATCGCAATGCGTTTCAACTTCCGCGGCGTCGGTACATCCGAGGGCAGTTATGACCAGGGTCGTGGAGAATTGGCCGACTGCCGGGCCGTGATCGACTGGGCGATCGCCCGGCGCCCGCAGTCCGCCTTGGCCTTGGCCGGGTTCTCATTCGGTGCCTGGGTGGCATTGAAAGCCGCCGAGTCGTATTC
This sequence comes from uncultured Gammaproteobacteria bacterium, assembly GCA_903942465.1. Taxonomy (GTDB): domain Bacteria; phylum Pseudomonadota; class Gammaproteobacteria; order Xanthomonadales; family Xanthomonadaceae; genus Arenimonas. The sequence continues at coordinate 1,225 of CAJAPA010000128.1, read as the reverse complement.
GCCCGCGCTGATGGTCTCCATTGCGCCGCCGGTCGGGTTCCGCGATTTCGGTGATGTTCAAGCGCCCCGCTGCCCGTGGCTGGCCATTCAGGGCGAAGCCGATGAAGTCGTGTCCTCGGCCGGCGTCCTGGCCTGGCTGCAGGCACAGCATCCCGCGCCGGAAATTGTGTCGATGCCCGGAACCAGCCACTTTTTCCACGGCCAACTGGTGCCTTTGCGGGAACACGTGAAACACTTCCTGCAGACGCTTCCCTCATGAAACAACGAAGCGCCGGCCAGCGCTATGCGGAAATGGTGTCCGCCGGCGACATCCAGGCCGACCCGGCGCAGCGCGAGGTCATCACCTATCTAGAGTGGCTGGCCGAAGGCCTGCGTCAAGTACAGCAGCGGCCCTGGTGGAAGCGTTATTTCGGCCGGCCGGTAGCGGTCAAGGGCCTCTATCTCTGGGGCCGCGTCGGTCGCGGCAAGACCCTGCTGACCGAACTGTTCCTGGATGATCTGGGCGATATTCCGCATCAGCGCTGGCATTTCCACCGCTTCATGAATCATGTCCATCACGAGCTGGCCGGCATGCCGGACACCGCCGACACACTGGCGGTCTTGGCCGACAGGCTCGCACGCGAATGCCGGTTGCTGGTTTTGGATGAGTTTTTCGTTTCCGATATCGGCGATGCCATGATCCTCCACCGCCTGCTCGATCAGCTGGTACGACGACAAGTGACATTCATCACAACCTCCAACGTGCCGCCGGATGAACTTTATCCGAACGGTCTGCAGCGCGAGAGCTTCCTGCCCTGCATCGCCCTGCTGAAGCGCGAGTGTGCGGTGATGGAGCTGCAAAGCGCGCAGGATTACCGGCTGCGGACACTGAGCCAGGCGCGGACCTATGCGTTGACGGCCGATGCCGACAGCCGGACGCTGCTGGCCGAGCAATACCGGCGGCTGAGCGGACGCGCGCCGCTGGCGGGTTTCATCGAAATCAACCAGCGCGACATTCCCGTGCTTGCGCTGAGTCCGGGCGTGGCCTGGTTCGCATTCGATGCCCTGTGCGAGGGCCCGCGATCCAGCGCCGACTACATCGAAATCGCCCGTGACTTCCATACCGTTCTGCTGTCGGATGTGCCGTATTTCAATGAACGCAACGAAGACGCCGCGCGGCGTTTTGTCTATCTGATCGATGAGCTGTACGACCGTCATGTCAATCTGCTGCTGAGCGCCGCCGCCG
>CAJAPA010000127.1 GCA_903942465.1 uncultured Gammaproteobacteria bacterium | reverse complement strand
GATCGAAAAGCTGCTGATGCTGAACGTGCTCGACCAGACCTGGAAAGAGCATCTGGCGCGCATGGACTACCTGCGTCAGGGCATCCATCTGCGCAGTTACGCGCAGAAACAGCCGAAGCAGGAATACAAACGCGAGAGTTTTGAGCTGTTCTCGGAAATGCTCGACAAGGTCAAGCTCGACGTCACTTCCATGCTGGCGCGTGTGCGTGTGCGCGATGAGAACGAAGTGACTGCTATGGAAGAAGCCGACCGTCGCCGCCACGAACAGCAGGCCAGTCAGATGAACTTCCAGCATCCGTCCGCCGGCTCGGCAAGCGCCGATGAAGAACTCGCCGATATGGGTGTGATCAAGGCCGCCGCCGGTCCGAAAGTCGGCCGCAACGATCCTTGTCCGTGCGGCAGCGGCAAGAAATTCAAACAATGTCATGGGCAGATCGGATGATACGAAGAGCCGTAACCCCCCGCGTGGTACCGGTTGCCGCCGGCGTATTGACCGATGCCAGTGGTCGCGTGCTTCTGGCGCGCCGCATCAGCGGCCGCGATCTGGCCGGTGCCTGGGAATTTCCGGGCGGCAAGATCGAACGCAATGAAACTCCCGAAGAAGCGCTCAAGCGTGAACTCAAGGAGGAACTCGGCATTGATGTGCTGGCCACGGAACCGCTGATGTCGGTGCCGCAGCATACCGGCAGCAAGAGCATCATGCTCGATGTGTTCAAGGTCACCAAATACAGCGGCCAGCCGCGCGGCCTTGAAAACCAGGCGCTGGCCTGGGTGCCGAACAGCAAATTGCGGTCCTATCCGATGCCGCCGGCCGATCTGCCGGTGGTGGCCGTGCTGCAGAAACCGCCACATTACCTGATTACCCCCGAGCCGACCACCGACACCACGCGCTTTTTGCGCGAACTGGATGCGGCCTTGGCATCCGGGCAGCGTCTGGTGCAGCTGCGTGCCAAGACCTGGCAGGAAAAGCCCTTGAAGGCGCTACTGACACTGACCGTGGCGCTCTGCAAGAAACACAAAGCCCAGTTGTTGATCAACGGTCAACTCGGTCTGGCGCATGATTTCGATGTCGGTCTGCACCTGACCAGCGAGCAGTTGATGGCCTTGCAATCGCGTCCTTTGGCCGCGCGCCTGCCGGTAGCGGCCTCCTGCCACAATCTGGAGCAGCTCAAGCACGCGCAGGCACTCGGTCTGGATTTCGTGGTGCTTGGATCAGTCAACAAAACCGCCAGTCATCCGGATGTGGCACCGATGGGTTGGAAAACCTGGCAGGAAATGCGTGCGGAAGTGTCCTTGCCGATTTTCGCAATCGGTGGTCTGGGTCCGCAGGATGTGGCTGCGGCCCGTCAGCATGGTGCACAGGGTGTCGCCGGCATTCGCGCGTTCTGGCCGAATCTGGCCTGAGTGCCGTTTCGGTTATTCGGGAGCAGAAAGGCGGCCCCGGGCCGCCTTTTTCATTTCCGCTGCGGCGCCAAGTCCCGATAGCGGGCCAGCAGGCGCTGCGTCCAATGCTGCAGGCTGGTCAGATCGCCGTCATTGATGAGCACATCGTCGGCCATCGGCAGGCGGCCGGCGCTGTCGAGTTGGGCTGCCACCATCTGTGCCGCCAGTTCCTGCGATGAGCCGTCCCGCGCACGGATACGGGCGATCTGCAGTTCCGGCGGCGCTTCCACGATCAGCACCCGATCCAGCCAGCCGTAAGCGCGTGCCCGGCTTTGCGGGCCGAGCAGGGGGATGGCCACAGCCACTACCGCGCTTTCCGATGCTTCGCTGCGTTGCTGCAGGGTCTGCTGGATGCGCGGGTGCAGGATGGCTTCCAGACGCAATTTGGCATCGGCATCGGCGAACACATAGGCACGAAGTGTCACACGGTCCAAGGTGCCATCGGACTGGATGAATTGCGGACCGAGCTTTGCCGCGATTTCCGCCAAGGCCGGCATGCCCGGGGCGACCAGTTCGCGGGCGATGTCATCGGCATCGATGATGTCGGCACCGCCCTGCTGCAGTATCCGGCAGACTGCGGATTTTCCGGCGGCGATGCCGCCGCTGACGGCGACCCGAAGCGGCATCAGCGACCTGTGGCCCAGCTCAGGTAGAGGCCGAGGAAATCGGCACCGGAAATGAACTGGATCCAGCCCGCGATAGCCAGGTATTGGCCGAAGGGGATTTGGGTGTCGCGGTGCTTGCCGGCGGTGGCCAGCCAGATGCCGCCGATGATTGCACCGACGAGAGAAGACAGCAGCAGCACCGGCAGGACCGCTTTGATACCGCACCAGGCGCCGATGACCGCCAGCAGTTTGAAATCCCCTTCACCCATGCCGTCCTTGCCGGTCAGCAGTTTGAACAGCCGGGTGACCGACCACAGGCTGAGGTAACCCGCCGCCGCGCCGAGAATGGCCGAAACCGGATCGACGAACAGGGTAATCAGGCTGGCGATCAGGCCGAGCCACAGTAGCGGCAGGGTGATCTGGTCGGGCAGCAGGGTGGTGCGCAGATCGATGCCGGACAGCACCACCAGCGCGGCGGTGAACGGCAGGGCGAACAGCAATTGCAGGGAAATACCGAAGCGCCAGACACACAGCGCGAACAGAATGCCGGTGATCAGTTCGACGGCCGGGTATTGCCAAGAGATCGGGGTTTTGCAGGCACTGCACTTGCCGCGCAGCATCAGAAAGCTGAGTAGCGGAATATTTTCCCAGGCCGACAGGGCATGACCGCAGTCCGGACAGGCCGAACGGCTGAGCACCAGGCCGGAGGGCTTGGGTTCGTAGACTTCCGGAAGGGCGAGAACCTCACGGGCTTCCTGACGCCAGGCCCATTCAAGCCGGGCCGGAAAGCGTAGGATCACCACATTGAGAAAGCTGCCGACCAGCAGGCCCAATCCGAACGTCAAGGCAATCAGCAGGGCCGGGTTGGCCTGCAGGACGGCCAGCATCAAATGGCCGCCGCCAGCTTGAACACCGGCAGGTACATGCCGATGACCATGGAGCCGACCACGCCGCCGATGACGATCATCACCATCGGTTCGATCAGGCTGGACAGGGCATCCACGGCATTGTTGACTTCCTGCTCGTAGAATTCGGCGACCTTGAACAGCATGGTATCGAGTGCGCCGGCTTCTTCGCCGATGGCGGTCATCTGCATGACCATGTGCGGAAACACGCCGACCTGTTTCATGGCGACGTTCAGTGGATAGCCGGTGGCCACATCGTCCTTGATGCGCATCACCGCATTTTCATAGACGATGTTGCCGGTGGCGCCGGCGACGGTGGCCAGCGCATCGACCAGCGGCACGCCGGCTTTGAAGGTCACCGCCAAGGTGCGCGAGAAGCGGGCGATGGCCGAATTGTGCATGATCTGGCCGATGACCGGAATCTTGAGCAG
>CAJAPA010000126.1 GCA_903942465.1 uncultured Gammaproteobacteria bacterium | reverse complement strand
GTTTCTGCGGCCCTGGATCGAGATTTCGCGGGAGCCGGTGGTGCCTCCGTTCCAGGTCGATCGCCCAGTCAGCTATTTGCTGGAAAACTACGGACTGACCAATCTGCTCATTCTCGACCGCGCCTGCCGCGATGCCGGGCTGCCCTCACCCTTGGCGTCCCTGCCCGGCAATCCGCTCGGCCGTAAACGCTCTTATTTCGCGCTGTCGCGCCGGGGCGGTTCCAGCGGCATCAATGCCGCCAAGAATAAACGGCATTCCGATGCGCTGTCACGGGTGATCATGGCGCACCGCCTGTATCCCGAGCAGGATGTGCAGCTGGTGCCGGTGTCGATCTTCGTCGGCCGTGCGCCGACCCGACAGTCCGGCTGGTTCTCGGTGCTGTTCTCGGAAAACTGGGCACTGGTCGGCCGCTTCCGCCGTTTCGTGTCGGTGCTGCTGAACGGCCGCGATACCCTGGTGCGTTTCTCGCCGAGTTACCGCGTGCGCGACATGCTCGCCGAGGACATTCCGCACGAGCGCCTGGTGCGCAAGGCCCAGCGCCTGCTGCGTGCCCACCTGCGCAAGGTGCGCGCCGCGGTCATCGGCCCCGATCTGTCCACGCGCCGCCTGCTGGTCGACCGCGTGCTGGATGCCGAGCCGGTACGTAAAGCCATTGCCGAACAGGCACGCCGCGACAAAAGCAGTTACGCCCAGGCCTGGAACAAGGCGCACGAATGCGCCTGGGAAATCGCCGCCGATTATTCGCATCCGGTGGTGCGTTCACTGTCGTTCGCGCTGACCGGATTCTGGAACCGCATCTATGACGGCGTCATCATCCATCACATGGAGCTGCTCAAGGAAGCCGCGCCCGGGCATGAAGTGGTTTATGTGCCCTGCCATCGCAGTCACATGGATTACCTGCTGCTCAGCTACCTGCTGTACACCAAGGGCATGGTGCCGCCGCACATCGCGGCCGGGGTCAATCTCAATCTGCCGGTCATCGGCCCGATTCTGCGCCGTGGCGGCGCCTTCTTCCTGCGCCGCAGCTTCAAGGCCAACGCCCTGTATTCGGCGGTGTTCTCGGAATACGTGGCGCAGCTGGTCGGCGGCGGCTATTCGCTGGAATACTTCATCGAAGGCGGCCGTTCGCGCACCGGACGCCTGATGGCGCCGAAAGGCGGCATGATTGCGATGACGGTGAAAGCCTTCCTGCGCGCGCCGCAGCGGCCGGTGGTGTTCCAGCCGGTGTACATCGGCTACGAGCGCCTGATTGAAGGCAAGAGCTATCTCGATGAGCTGTCCGGCCAGCCCAAGGAAAAAGAAACCATCTGGGCCTTGATCAAGGCTGCGTTCGAAGTGCTGCGCGAACATTACGGCAAGGTCACCGTCAATTTCGGCGAACCGGTGTATCTGGACCAGAGCCTGGCGCGCCACGCGCCGGACTGGCGGGCCGAACGCGACAACGAAGACGGCAAGCTGCCATGGCTGTCGACCGTGGTCGACGAGCTGGCGCAGAACATCCACGTCAATATCAACCGCGCGGCCGACGTCAACCCGATCAATCTGCTGGCTTTGGCGCTGCTGTCCACGCCCAAGCACGCCATGGATGAAAACGATCTGATCGAACAGATCGAGCTGTCCAAACGCATCCTCAGCTGCGAACCCTATGGCCCGCGCGTGACCGTGACCGCCATGGACGCACGGGCCGTGATCGCCTACGGCGAAGACATGGGTGCGGTCAGCCGCACCAAACACCCGCTCGGCGACGTACTGTCGATGCCGGGCGAAACTGCGGTGCTGCAGAGTTATTTCAAGAACAACATCCTGCATCTGTTCAGCGCCGCGGCCTGGATCGCGCTGTGTTTCCAGAACAATCGCCGGCTGTCGCGTCACGGTCTGGTCAGCCTCGGCCTGAACGTGTATCCGTTCATGAAAAGCGAACTGTTCCTGCCCTGGAACGATGCCGAATTCGCCGAACGCCTGAACCGCACCATCGACCTGTTCGTGCGCGAAGGTTTCCTGACCATTAGTGGTGACGACAGCGAAACCCTGTACCGCGCGCCAGGCCAGACCGACGAGGTGTTCCATCTGCGCGCCATCGCGCACAGCATGCAGCAGGCCTTCGAGCGTTATTTCATCGCCATCACCACCCTGGTCAAGAACGGCAGCGGCGCGCTCAGTGCCTCCGAGCTGGAAAGCCTGTGCCATCTGACCGCTCAGAGGCTGTCGCTGCTGTATGCGCCGGCGGCGCCGGAATTCTTCGACAAATCGCTGTTCCGCGGCTTCATCGCCAATATGCGCGAACAGAAACTGATCTGGCTGAACGAAGCCGGCAAGCTGGAATTCGACCAGCGCCTGAACGATTGGGAGCAGGATGCCCGTCTGGTGCTCAACCGCGAACTGCGGCACACCATCCACAAGATTTCGCCGGATGCGGCGGCACCGAAAACGGAAACGCCCGTATCAGGCGTTTAAGTCGGGAATCAGCAGGTTTTCCAGAACCGAAATCTGGTCCTTGATCTTCAGTTTGCGTTTTTTCAGACGCTTGATGCCCAGCTCGTCGTCGGGCCGGTTGCGGATGAACACTTCGATGGCGGCGTCCAGATCGCGGTGCTCGGTGCGCAGCTCGAGCAGCATGGCGGTGTATCGGCGCTGGGTGAACGGATCGAGCATTCGGGAGTCCGCGGGCGGGGCAACACAGGTAGAATAAACCAAGCCGTATCTCTTTTGGAATCCGCATGTTTTTCCGCAATATCGTCCTGTTCGCCCTGCCTGAAATCCATCGCCTCGACCTTGAAACCCTGGAAAACGTGCTGGCCACCCACGCCCTCAAGCCGGTCGGGCCGCTGGCCATGCAATCGCGCGGCTTCGTTCCACCCCTGGGCAGTGGCGCCTATGTGCAGCGCGCCGGCCACAGCCTGTGGCTCAGTCTCGGCGGTGAAGATCGCATTCTGCCGTCGGCGGTGGTGCATCGCGAGTGGCAGGCCAAAATCGCCAAACTGGAAGAGACCAAGGGTCATCCGCTCGGCAAACGCGCGCGCAGCCAGCTCAAGCAGGAAACCCTCGACGAACTGATGCCGCGCGCCTTCGTCAAACCCTCGCACACTCATGCCGTGATCGATCCGACAGCCGGCATCATCGCCATCGATACTTCTTCGCTGAAGGCTGCGGAAGCGCTGGTCAGCAAGCTGCGCGAGGCCTTTGGCAGTTTCCCGGCACTGCCCTTGCAGACCGCGCAATCGCCGCGCGCCATGCTGACCCGTTTCCTGCTCGGCGAAGCCCTGCCGGAAAACTGGTTTCTCGGCGAGGAATGCGAACTCACCGATCCGGCCGAAAAAGGCGCGCAGGTGAAATGCCTGCGTTCCGATCTGGCCAGCGACGAAGTATTGGCGCATTTGCATGCCGGCAAACAGGTGACCCGCCTGGCGGTACTGGCCGATGCCCAGCTGGCCTGTGTGATCGGCGATGATCTGGTGCTGCGCAAATTCAAATTGCTCGAGGGCGCGGTCGATGGCCTGGAGAACAGCAACACCGAATCGGTGGGAGACGAACTGATGGTGCGTTTCGCGTTGTTCAGCGCCGAACTCGCGCGCTTTTATGCCGTGTTCGCCAAGGCCTTCGGCGTGAGCGCCAAGGCGGCCTGATGTTCGGGCTCGGCCGGAAAGCGGGTTCCACGCCCGATGGCCAATGGCTCGAGCGCGAAGGTGACCGATTCTGGCTGCCCTGGAAACGGCATGCCAAGGCCCGTCGTCTGAAGTTATTGGTTGGCAGCAACGGTCCGCGCCTGACCCTGCCGCCGCGTACTTCGGAAAAAGCCGCGCGCGCCTTCGTGGCCGAGCACACCGATTGGCTGTGGATGCAATGGTCCCGGCACGCCGACATTCAGCAATCACCCCTGAGCATCGGTGCCGAGGCCGAACTGCCTTGGTTCGGGCAACGGCTGCCGGTGCTCTGGCAATCCGACCGTGCCTTGCATCTGTTGCGCGAAGAGTCGCACTGGCGCATCCACACCAGCGTCCGCAGCAGCGACCGGCAACTGCAGGCCGCCCTGCTGCAGGCCTACCGGCAGTACGGTCAAGGCTGGTTTCTGCAGCGCGCACAATCCTATCTGCCGGAGCTTCCAAAGAGTCCCGCGGCAGTGCGTGTGAAACCGCTGCGTTCGCTCTGGGGCTCGCTCAATGCCACCGACACCATCACGCTGGATGTGGCGTTGCTGTTCGCACCCGAGCCGGTCGCCGAATACGTATTGGTGCACGAGCTCTGCCATCTGCTGCAGCGCAACCATTCCCCGAAGTTCTGGTGCGAAGTGGAAGCGCGCTGCCCGGATTGGCGCGATCACCGCGATTACCTGCGCGCACACGGGCCGGGCATCAAGGCCGAGGCGCGGCGTCTGTTCGGCTAGTTGCCGTTTTCCTCGCAGCGTTTACCGCGATCCAGACAGAAGGTGACCTGGATGAAGTTGTTCGAGCTGCGCACCGGCTTGCCATCCCTCACGGCCGGCAGGTATTTGCTCTGTTTCAGTGCCGACAAGACCGGATACGACAGGTAATAGCCTTCGCGTTGGACGAAGTCGAAGTTTTCGGCACGGCCGGTTTCACTGATGTCGAAGCGGACCTGGACGTTGTAAATCCGGCCAGGGTCGGCGGTGTTGACCCAGCTGATCGGGGTCTGGAAGATCGGGTTGGTCAGAAACATCGGTTCCCGGTCGGCCCGCGCGAATAATTTATCGAGCTCTTCGCTGCGGCAGAATTCGAAGGCGTCCGGATTGGCATCGAGTGCCGCCGAGAGATGCAGCGCGCGGTAAAGTCCCTGACAGGCCTGGTCCAGCGGCTTCATGTCGTTCAGATCGTGATAATGCCGGATCTGCGCCCGATACACACTGGCCGCCTCCCGGTAGCGACGCTCGGAAACCAGCAGTTCGGGATTGGCCCGCTTTACCGCATTGGCGCTGTCGTTTTCAATCGGCGAGGGCAGGCTGGTGCGGGCACTGACCACCTCGAAACTGTCTTTGAGCTGGGCGGCAGTAGTGAAGCTGGCCACCATCAGTGTGGCGGCGACGAACAGACTCGTACGCATGACGTTCCCCTTTCACGCATCGTTTAAGGGATTATGGCACTTTCGCGCGGGATGTCCAGAACGCCGAAATCGGTGCCGCCACCTCGGCCGGTTTATCCATATGCACATGGTGCGTGCCCGGAATCACATGCATTTCGCCGTGTTTGAGGCAGGCGAAACGTTCATTGCGGATCTCCGGCTGGAAATACATCGGCGCGGGATCGGCGGCCACCAGCAGCACCGGACAATCGATGGCGGAAAGCCAGTTGCGTACCGTCGTTTCCTCGGCGCGCATGTGCGAGGGCCACATCAGGCGCGGATCGCTGCGCCACTGGTAGCCGCCTTCCACCGGCTTCAGATTGCGCTCCACCAATAGACGCGCCGCGGCCTCCGATTTTTCGGTGGCCTGCAAACGCGCCCGCACCGCGGTGGCGATATCGGGAATCACGCGCGGCGAGGAGGCCGGCTTGCGCCGTCCGGCGATGGCCTTGCGCAGACGTTCCGCCGCCTGTTCACCGGGCCAGGGCGGCGGGCCGAGCGCTTCAATCAAGGCCAGTGACAACACGCGTTCCGGTGCACCGGCGGCAACCACCGTGGCCAATGCACCGCCGAGCGAATGCCCGAGCAGATGCGCCTGCGACCAGCCGAGGGCGTCGAGCACGTCGAGGATGTCGTGCAGCCAATCGACGAAGGCATAATCGTAGCCGGCCGGAATATGCGTGCTGGCGCCGTGGCCAAGCATGTCGATAGCGACCAGATCGGCCTCGGCCAGATACGGCGCCATCGGAAGGAAACTGGCGGCGTTGTCGAGCCAACCGTGCAGCGCCAGCACCTTCGGACCCTTTGGGTTGCCCATTCGCAGGGCCGCGATGCGGCCGCGCGAAGTGTCCAGTGTGAATTCCTGCGGACCGCTCATCCGTGGCTTTCCAGCACCTGTGCCAATGCCGCCACGTGGCCGGGTTCGTCGTTCAGGGCGCCGATGTAACGCAGTTCCGCGCCGCCGGCCTCTTGGAACAAGTGGGCGTTCTCTACGCTGATTTCTTCCAAGGTCTCCAGACAGTCCACGGCAAAGCCGGGGCAGACCAGATCGAGTGTTTTGAAGCCGTCGCGGCCCATCTGTTCCAGGGTTTTATCGGTATAGGGCTGCAGCCAGGGCTCGCGTCCGAAGCGGGATTGGAAGGTCATCAGCCATTGCTCGGGGGTCAGTTCGAGCCGTTTGGCGATGGTCTCCGCGCTTTCCAGGCACTGCTGCGGATAGGGATCGCCGCGCTCGGCGAAACGCTGCGGAATGCCGTGGAAGGAAAACAGCAGACGCTCGCCGCGCCCGTGCAAATCCCAATGGTTGCGGATGCGCGCTTCCATGGCATCCAGCCAGGCCGGATGCCGGTGGTATTCGCGGATGAAACGCAGATTCGGCACGCGTTCCTGTTTCAGATAGTACCGGGTGATGGCATCGAACACCGAAGCGGTGGTGGTGGCCGAATACTGCGGGTACAGCGGCAGCACGGTCAGCTCCTGCAGATCCGGGTAGTCGGCCAGCACCGCGGGCACCGATGGATTGCCGTAACGCATCGCCAGCCGGACCTCGGTATTCGGCATCTGGTGCTGCAGTTTGTCGGCCAGACCCTGCGAGTACACCAGCAGCGGCGAGCCTTTCGGCAGCCAGATCTTGGCGTAATTGCCGGCCACGCGGCCCGAGCGAATCGGCAGAATGATGAAATGCAGCAGGATGCACCACAGCCAGCGGCTCAGATCGACCACGCGGTAATCGTGCAGGAATTCGGCCAGATAGCGACGCACCGCACCGGCGGTCGGGGCGTCTGGCGTTCCCAGATTGACCAGCAGAATCAGGCGTTGGCGGCTTTTCATCGTCATGGGTTGAACTTCCGGCGCTAAAATGAATCCAAGGTAAACAATTGTAGGTGAACCCGGCGTCAGGGGTTATCATTATCCAATACGCTGAGGCCTGCCTCCCACTATAAAGGAACCCGCTATGCGTGCACTCTTTACCGCCATTCTGCTGTTCACCGCCGCCAGTGTTTCCGCCAACACCACGCCGGACGAGCGCACCCGCTCGGCCACCACCGTGCTCAAGGAAATGTCGGCGATTCCGGAGAACTCCGTCCCCGAGCGCCTGCTGGCCGAGGCCTATGCCATCGCCGTGGTGCCGGATCTGACCAAGGCCGCGCTGGTGTTCGGCGGCCGGGGCGGCAAGGGCCTGATTTCGGTGCGCGGCGCCGACGGTGCCTGGTCGAACCCGAACTATATCAATGTCGGCGGCGGCAGCTGGGGTTTCCAGGCCGGTGTGCAGAAATCCGATCTGATCCTGGTGTTCACCAGCAAGAGCGGGGTCGATAGCATCATTAAAGGCAAGTTCACCCTCGGCGCCGATGCCGCGGTCGCCGCCGGTCCGGTCGGCCGCAATGTGCAGGCCAGCACCGACGAAAACCTGAAAGCCGAAATCTACAGCTATTCCCGTTCCAAGGGCCTGTTCGCCGGTGTCGCGCTCGACGGTACCGTCATCCGCATCGACCGCAAGGCCAATGAAACCGTGTACGGCGACATGGCCTCGCCGGCCTCGATCTTCGACGGCCGCACGCAGACCCAGAATCAGGCCATCATCGACTTCCGCAACCAGTTGGAAGAAGGCAGCAGCCGTCAGGCCAAAAAATAATCCGCGGTAAATTCATTTCAGGAGCAGTGTCATGGGAATTGGCTTAAAAGAATTGATAATCGTCTTGGTGATTGTGTTGCTGGTGTTCGGCACCAAGCGTCTGGCCAACATCGGCAGTGATCTGGGCGGCGCCATCAAGGGCTTCAAGAAAGGCATGAAAGACGAGGATGCCAAGCCCGAAACCCTCGACCAGAAAAAACCCGACAGCGACAATCAAGCCTAAACATGTTCGACGTCGGCTTCAGTGAGCTGCTGATCATCGCGGTGGTCGCGCTGCTCGTGCTTGGTCCGGAGCGCCTGCCCAAGGCGGCGCGCTTCGCCGGCTTGTGGGTGCGTAAAGCGCGTGCACAGTGGTATTCGGTGAAGTCGGAACTGGAGCTGGAGCTGGCCCAGGAAGAAATGAAGAAACATCTGCAGGACGCCGAAAACAGCATCAAGGCGCCGGTGCAGGCCTTGACCGACGATTTGCAGCAGTCCGAAGCCGACATCAACCGCGAGTTCGAAGCCGTTGCCGAGGCTGCAGGTTCCGGGCACCGCATGGAGGCCGGCAACACCGCCGCCGAAATGGATGTGCCGCCGGAAGCCGCCGCGCCGGCGCCGGACGGCCCGGTCGACGAGCGCCCGGAGCAGCCCGGCCCGGATGAAACCCCTCCCAAACAGGGTGCACTCTGGTGACTGCCGGCAACGAACAATCGCTGATGTCGCATCTGCTCGAGTTGCGCCAGCGCCTGCTGCGCGCGGTCGTGGCGGTTCTGGCGGTGTTCGTGCTGCTGTTGCCGTTCGCCAATCCGCTGTATGCCCGGCTGGCCGTACCGCTTAAGGAAACGCTGCCACCGGGCAGCCAGCTGGTGGCCATCGAGGTCGCCTCCACCTTCTTTGTGCCGATGAAGCTGGCGTTTTTCGCTGCGCTGTTCATTGCCGCGCCGTACATCCTTTACCAGGTCTGGGCCTTCGTTGCCCCGGCCCTGTATGACCGTGAAAAGAATCTGGCGCGCCCACTGTTGTTTGCGGCGTCTCTGCTGTTCTATCTCGGTTGCGCCTTCACCTATTTCGCGCTGCTGCCGGTGATGTTCGCCTATCTCAACTCGACCGCACCCGAAGGCGTGGCGATGATGACCGACATCGGCAAGTACCTGGATTTCGTGCTGGTACTGCTGCTGGCCGGCGGGGTCAGTTTCGAAGTGCCGATTGCGGTGCTGGTCGCGGTGCTGCTGGGCTGGGTCAAGGTCGAACAACTGGTCGAATGGCGCGGTTACGTGATCGTCGCCATCTTCATCATTGCCGCCATCATCACCCCGCCCGACGGCCTGTCGCAGATCATGCTGGCCCTGCCGATGTGGGGCCTGTACGAAGTCGGCATCGTGGCATCACGCATGCTGCTGAAAGCCAAGGCCCGGAACGCACCGGCGCCAAGCGCGGAATAGGCCATTACATTCGTTTGCAGGGCGGTCGGACGCAGCTGTGCCGTGCGATTTTGCTATGCTAGGTGCTGTACTCATCCCGGCTCCGGCCCAGGCGACAATGACCGCTCCCGCATTCCTGCTTTTCGGCGCCCATGGCGACTTGGCCCTGCGCATGCTGTGGCCGTCGCTGTTCCGTCTGCATTGCGATGGCTCGCTGCCGGAGGACATGGCGCTTTACGGCGTCAGCCGCAGCGGCAGCACTGCCGAGCTGCACGCCCACCTGCATAAGGCCCTGGCCGAAGAGTTGAACGAGGGCAACCGCCATCGGCTTGCCGGATTCCTGGCCAAGACCGAATTCGTCAATCTCGATGCCGGCCATGCCACCGATTATGCCGGTCTGGCCGACATTCTCCGCAAGGCCGGGCGTCATGTCGCCATCAGTTACCTGTCGATGCCGCCGGATCTGTTCACCCCCATCGTGGCCAACCTGCAGGGCGCCGGCCTGATCGACCCGCGCACGCGGGTGATTCTGGAAAAACCGATCGGCAAGGACCTGGCCAGCAGCCGCGCCATTTCCGATGGCGTCGCCGGTGCGCTGGCGGAGACGCAGACCTACCGCATCGACCATTACCTCGGCAAGGAAGCGGTGCAGAACCTACTGGCGCTGCGCTTCGGCAACGCCATCTTCGAACCGCTGTGGAACAGCCACCACATCGAAAGCGTGCACATCAGCATTGCTGAATCGCTGGGCATCGGTGGCCGCTGGGCTTACTACAACAAAAGTGGTGCGTTGCGCGACATGGTGCAGAATCATATGCTGCAGCTGATTTCGCTGATCGCCATGGAGCCGCCGGTGAATGGCAGCTCCGAAGCGATCCGCAATGAAAAAATCAAAGTGTTGCAGGCACTGCATCCAATCACCGAAAGCAATTTCGCCGAGCGCGTGATTTTCGGCCAGTACACCGCTTCCACCGATGGCAGCTTGCCCGGCTACAACGATGAAGCCGACGCCGCGGAAACCAGCGACACCGAAACCTTCGTGGCGATCAAGGCGCATGTCGATAACTGGCGCTGGAAGGGCGTGCCGTTTTATCTGAAAACCGGCAAGCGTCTGGCCTCCAAACACACCGAAGTGATCATCACCTTCAAGGAAGTGCCGCAGTTCCTGTTCGGCCAGAAACCGGATGCCGATCTGTGCAACCGTCTGGTCATCCAGATGCAGCCCGATGAATCCATCACCCTCGAGATCTTCAACAAGACCCCGGATGTGCATGAGTTCGTGCTGAAGCCGGTGGCACTGAATCTGGAAATCAACGAAGCCGGCAACGGCAAGATCCGCCATATCGCTTACGAGCGGCTGATCCGCGATGCCATCAAGGGCGACCGTACCCTGTTCGTGCGCCGTGATGAATTGGAACAGGCCTGGGCCTGGATCGACCAGATCCACGCCGCCCGCAAGGCCGCGCGGGCACCGCTGCTGCATTATCCGGCCGGCTGCCACGGCCCGGACTTCGAATGATGGCGACGGCCAGCGCCCGCCTGTATCACTGGCATGTGCAGCCGGACGCCGCGCATCTGGCGGCGGCGCTGTCGCAGCAGCTGCAACGCCTCAGTCATGCCGCCATTGCCGATCACGGCAGTGTCGGCATCGGTCTGGCCGGCGGCAGTACACCGATGGCCGCCTATGCCGATTTCGCCGCGGCCGCGCTACCGTGGCCGAAGGTGCGTCTGGCCCTGATCGATGAACGCTGCGTGCCATTGACGGATGTGCAGAGCAACGAGCGCGCCATCGCAGCCGCGTTCGCCGGCGTGCGTGCACAATTGGACGCCTGGCAGGGCTTGTATACCGAAACCGCCGATCCCGCTGCCGCCGCCGATGCGGCCATCCGTGACTTCGGATTGCCGTTCGACATCACCGTGATCGGCATGGGCACCGACGGCCACATCGCTTCGCTGTTCGTGGAGAGCGCCGATTACGACGCGGCCATGGACGCCGCGACCGATCGCGCCGTATTGCCGATGCGGTTCAGTGCTGAAGAGGGCAAAACCGACCGTCTCAGCTTCACCCTGCCGGCCTTGCTGCAGACGCGGCGCGTGCTGTTCTGCATCAGCGGCACCGATAAGCGTGATGTGCTCGAGCGCAGCCTTGATGGCCGTGCCCCGCACTACGCCGCCGCCCGCTTTCTGGCCGAATACGACGGCCCGGTCGATATTTTCTGGAGTCCCGCATGAGTCTGCATCCGGTCATCGCTACCGTTACCGAACGAATCATTGAACGCAGTGCCGATCTGCGTGCCGATTACACCGGCCGCATGCAGGCGCAGGTGCGCTCTACGCCGGCGCGTTCGCGCCTGTCGTGTTCCAATCTGGCGCACGTGATGGCGGCCAGTGGCGGGGATAAATCCGCGCTGGGCTTCGGCGGCTTTCCCAATATCGGTATCGTTACCGCCTATAACGACATGCTCTCGGCGCATCAGCCGTATGAAACCTATCCGGCAAAAATCCGCGATTGGGCACGCGCCTGCCAAGCCACGGCACAGGTTGCCGGCGGCGTGCCGGCGATGTGCGACGGCGTCACCCAGGGCCAGCCCGGCATGGAGCTATCCCTGTTCAGTCGCGAAGTCATCGCACTGGCCACCGCCGTTGCATTCACGCATGACGCATTCGATGCCGGACTGATGCTGGGCGTCTGCGACAAAATCGTGCCGGGCCTGTTTATCGGTGCCGCCGCCTTCGGGCATCTGCCCGTGGTCTTTGTTCCGGCCGGACCCATGCCCTCCGGCATTGCCAATGCGGAAAAAGCCAAAGTCCGCCAACGCTATGCAGATGGCCAGGCCAGCCGCGAAGAACTGTTGGCCGTGGAGGCCGGTTCCTACCACGCCGCCGGAACCTGCACGTTCTACGGCACGGCCAACTCCAATCAACTGCTGATGGAGATGATGGGCCTGCACATCCCCGGCAGCGCGTTTGTGCCGCCATCGGGCGATCTACGCGAGCGCCTGACCGAATTCGCGGTACAGACGGCAGCCCGTCACAGCGCCTTGGGCAATGACTTCCTGCCGTTCCACCAGGTCATCGATGCCCGCTCCCTCGTCAACGGCATCGTCGGATTGATGGCGACCGGCGGCTCGACCAATCTGATGATCCATATCATCGCCATGGCGCGCGCGGTCGGTTATGTTTTAACGCTGGATGATCTGGCCGAGCTGTCCGCGGTCACGCCCTTATTGGCCCGTATTTATCCGAATGGCTCGGCCGACGTCAATCAGTTCCATGCGGCCGGCGGCATGGCGTTTATCATCCGCGAGCTGCTGGCGGCCGGATTGTTGCATGCCGAAGCACGGAGCGTCATCGGTGAACCGATCTCGGCCTATGCGCGCGAGCCGAGTCTGGCACAGGGTCATCTGTACTGGAAAGATCCGCCGCTGCAGTCCGGGGATGAAAGCATACTTCGCCCGGCCAGCAATCCGTTCTCGCCGCAGGGCGGCCTGTGCAAGCTGGCCGGCAATCTCGGCCAGGCGGTCATCAAGATTTCGGCATTGGATGAATCGAAATGGGCGGTTTCGGCACCGGCCCGCGTTTTTGACAGCCAGACGGCGATGGCAAAAGCCCACAAAGCCGGTGATCTGAATGGCGATCTGGTCGCCGTCGTGCGATTCCAAGGGGCGCGTGCCAATGGCATGCCGGAGTTGCATCAGCTCATGCCGCTTTTGGCGAATCTGCAGGATAAAGGCCACCGCGTGGCTTTGGTCACCGATGGCCGATTGTCCGGCGCATCCGGCAAGGTGCCGGCCGCGATTCACCTCAGCCCTGCCGCCGACGAAGGCGGTCTGATCGGTAAAATCCGCGATGGCGATCTCATCAGCATCGATGCACGCTCCGGCACGTTGCACGTGCATGTGAGTGAGGCGGAGTTGGCCGCCCGGCCTTCGTCAGCCTGCACCGAATCCGGTCATCAATCCGGCCTGGGCCGTGAATATTTCCAATTGTTCCGTGACCATGTTTCCAGCACGGAAACCGGCTGCAGTATTTTATTCGGAGAGAAACCATGAGCGAGGCCATCCGGCGTTTCTTCGGCAATCCGGTGATTCCGGTCGTGGTCATCGACGATGCCGCACAGGCCGTGCCGCTGGCTGAAACCCTGCTTGATGCCGGCATCAGCGCCATTGAAATCACCCTGCGCACGCCGCAGGCGTTGGCGGCCATGGAGGCCATCGCCAAGCAGGTACCGGCCATGCAACTGACCGCCGGCACGGCATTGAACCGGCATCATCTGCAACAGGTCAAGGATGCCGGTGCGGAATTGGTGGTGTCGCCGGGCATCAGCAGCGAGCTGCTCGAGGGTGCCCGCGAATTGGGCTTGGCGCTGTTGCCGGGTATCGCCAGTGCTTCAGAGCTCATGCTCGGAGTGAATGCCGGACTGAGTCATTTCAAACTGTTTCCGGCCAGCGCCATCAACGGAATCGCTTTGGCCAAGGCCTTCGCCGGCCCGTTTCCGGAGGCCCGCTTCTGCTGCACCGGCGGTATTACCGAGGCCGAGCTTCCGGCGTATCTGGCCGAAGCCAACATCCCGAGCGTGGGCGTGTCCTGGCTGGCCGCACGCCCGGCCATTGCGGCCGGACGCTGGGACGAAATCCGCGCCGCGGCGCTTAGATCAAAACTTCCGAATCGCTGATAGCCGGCGCTTTGCCGCCGCCGCCG
>CAJAPA010000125.1 GCA_903942465.1 uncultured Gammaproteobacteria bacterium | reverse complement strand
TGTTTTACACCAAAATCGCCCTATGCATCATCGGCATGTCCTTGTTTTTCAATGCCGGAAAAATCGAGGCGCGCGGCGGCGCGGCCGACCATGCCGTGCGTTGGTCGGCCTTGTCCTTGCTAACCTCACTGTTTGCCTTCTGGGCAGGCGCCGGATGGTTTTTCTGGCTCATCGCGCAGATTGGACTGCTCATAGGTATTGCTGGTGCACGCGTTTTGCTGGACCGGAAATAGCCCGGAGCGGAAGTTGCATTCCTGCATGCCCCCGCACCGGTGCGTTTCACCACGGAAGAGTAGCGAATACTTATCCCGAGATGGCCGGATAATCCGTATACCCTTCCGCACCGCCGCCGTAATACAGCTCCGGGCGGCCGGGGTTGAGGGAATGCCCCGCGCGCAGACGTTCCGGCAGATCCGGATTGGCGATGAACGGACGACCAAATGCAACGGCATCGATTAGCCCCGCGGCGAGCAGTGGTTGTGCTTTTTCCAGTGTGTAATTTCCGGCCGCGATGATGACGCCCGGAAAGGCCGTACGCAGTGCGTTGCGGAACTCCCCGCTCAAGGCCGGGCCGCCGGCCCAATCCGGTTCCGACAGATGCAGATAGCCCAGGCCGCGCTTGGTGAACTCAGCGGCCAGATACAGGCCCATGGCCTGTCCGGCCTGATCATCCAAACCGTTGAAGATGCCCAGCGGCGAAATGCGGATGCCGACACGGGCCGCATCCCATTCGCCGATGACGGCATCGACCACTTCCAGACACAGACGGGCACGATTTTCCAGACTGCCGCCGTATTGGTCAGTGCGGAAATTGCTTTCCTCCGACATGAACTGGTGCAACAGGTAGCCGTGCGCGGCGTGGATCTCGACCATGTCGAAACCGGCCTCACGGGCATTACGGGTGGCCACGCGGTATTCCTCGAGCAGGCGCGGAATTTCATCGGTGCGCAAAGCACGCGGCGTGCTGCAGGCAGCGCGGATCAGTTTGCCATCGGCATCCTTGATGGTCGTGCGGTTCTCGTAAGGTTTATCGGAAGCCGACACCGGCGCCTGGTCGTCGATCTGCAGGCTGGTGTGCGACACGCGGCCGACATGCCAGAGCTGCATGCAGATCAATCCGCCTTCGGCATGCACGGCTGCCGTACTCTGCTTCCAGCCTTCGGTCTGCGCGGCATTGTAAAGCCCTGGGGTATCGGCATAACCCTTGCCCTCGGGCGAAATCTGGGTGGCTTCGGTAATCACCAGGCCCGCGCTGGCACGCTGGCGGTAGTACTCGGCCATCAGCGCGGTCGGGATATCGCCGGGCTGGCCGGCGCGCATGCGCGTCAGCGGTGCCATCAGCACGCGGTTTTTAAGGCGAAGCGGACCGATGCTCAGGGCATCGAACAAAGTGACGGACATGCAATTCTCCAAGAATTCGACCCAATGGGATAAAAACGGTACACTTTTTTCATTCTCCCACAATCTTTAGGCGAAACCATGAAAATCAAGGCCTGCATTGCATTCACCCTCGGCGCATTGTGCGTGACACCGGCCGGCATGGCCGCAACGCAAGCCCTGCAGTGCGGCAAGCTGTTCGATTCGGCCTCGGGCCGGATGATTGGTGCCAGCACCGTCGTGGTTGAAAACAACAAGATCAGCCAGGTCCTGCCGGGTGCGGTCAGCGTGCCGGGCGCCTCGGTGGTCGACCTGCGCAGCCAGACCTGCAGCCCGGGCTTCATCGACCTGCACGTCCATCTGGGTCAGCAGTCCAGCCCGCAGAGTTATTCCGAAGGCTTCCGCCTCAATCCCGAATACACCATCCTGCGCTCGGTCGGCTATGCCAAAAAAACCCTGCTTGCCGGTTTCACCAGCGTGCGCGATCTTGGCGGTGAAAATTCACTGTCCCTGCGCGACGGCATCAACCAGGGCTTGGTTGATGGGCCGCGCATCTGGGCCGCCGGTAAATCCATTGCCACCACCGGTGGTCATGCCGATCCGACCAATGGCCTGAATCACATGCTGGCCGATGCACTCGGTACGCCCGGCCCGGCCGAAGGCGTCATCAACAGTCCGGAAGAAGGCCGTGCCGCCGTGCGTCAGCGCTACAAGGACGGTTCGGACGTCATCAAGATCACCGCCACCGGCGGGGTGCTCAGCTATGCCAAAAGCGGCGATGCGCCGCAGTTCACCGTCGATGAAGTCCGCGCGGTGGTGGAAACCGCCAAGGATTACGGCTTCCGCGTGGCCGCCCATGCCCATGGCAAGGAGGGCATGAAGCGCGCCATTCTCGGCGGTGTCACCTCGATCGAGCACGGCACCTATATGGATGATGAAATCTTCAAATTGATGAAACAGAACGGTACCTGGTACGTGCCGACCGTCACCGCCGGTAAATTCGTCGCCGAGAAGGCCAAGATCGATGGTTTCTATCCGGACGTCGTGCGCCCGAAAGCGGCCCGTATCGGGTCGCAGATCCAAAACACCTTCGGTAAAGCCTACAAAGCCGGCGTTCCGATTGCTTTCGGCACCGATTCCGGCGTCAGTTACCACGGCGACAACGCCCGTGAATTCGGCTTCATGGTCGAGGCTGGCATGCCCGTGAATGTCGCTTTACAGACCGCGACCTATAACGCCGCCAAGGTTCTCGGTGTGGATGATGTCGGTCAGATCAAAGCCGGCTACTACGCCGACATCGTGGCCATGCCGGGCGATCCGAACGATGACATCCATGTCACCGAGCGCGTCGCCTTCGTGATGAAGGACGGCGTGATTTACAAACAACCCTGATGGACCATGCCGGATTCATGGGCCGTGCGCTGGAACTGGCGCGCCAAGCCCGCGGCCGCACCTGGCCGAACCCGATGGTCGGCTGCGTCATCGTCAAGGACGGCCGGGTTCTGGCCGAAGGCTTCCATGCTGAAGCCGGGCAAGCGCATGCCGAAGCCGATGCCCTCGCCCGCGCCGTGGAATCCGTGGCCGGCGCCACGCTGTATGTCAATCTTGAACCCTGCTGTCATACCCACAAACGCACCCCGCCCTGCGCCCAAGCCCTGATCCGTGCCGGCATCGCGCGCGTGGTCATCGCCAATATCGACCCCAACCCGGCCGTGTCCGGTGGCGGCGTCGCGTTGCTGCGGGAAGCCGGCATCGAGGTCATCACCGGCATTCTGCCCGAGGACGGCGAATGCTTGAACGAGGTGTTCTTCCACCGGCAACGCAGCGGCCTGCCCTTCGTGCATTTGAAATTGGCCAGCACACTGGATGGCCGCATCGCCATGCCCGACGGGCAATCGCAATGGATTACCGGCGAAGCGGCGCGTGTGCATGCCCACCAGTTGCGGGCCGAACATGACGCCATCGCGGTCGGCGCGGGCACGCTGCGTAGCGACAACCCGCGCTTGACCGTGCGCCTTTCCGGCTTTGAGCGGCCGCAACCGCAACGCATCATCTTCAGCCGCAGCGGCCAGCTGCCGGCCGATGCCCACGTCTTCACCGATGCCGATGCCGCGCGGACACGGGTATTCACCGGCACACCGCTGCCTGAAGCGCTGGCGTTGCTGGCTGAAGACGGCATTTGCAACCTGTTGTTGGAAGGTGGTGCCGGCTTGGCCGCGTCCTTCCTGCAGGCCGGGCTGGTTCAGCGCGTCAGCCATTACCTGAATCCCAGCTATCTTGGCGATGGATTGCCGGCCCTGTCCGCTTACGGTTTAAGCGAATTAAGCCATCGTCTTCACTTAAAGCACGTAGAATATAGTCCTCTTGGCGATGATTTGGTCCTCACCGGACGGCTATAACCCTATGTTCACCGGATTGATTCAAACCGTCGGTCGCATCACTCGCCTGACGCCCCACCCCGATGGCACCCGCCTGCATGTCCATTGCCCGGATCTGGTCGGCAAGATCGCCGTGGACGATTCCATCGCCACCAACGGTGTGTGCCTGACTGCGGAATCCGTGGATGCCGAAGGCTTCAGCGCCTTTGTGATGCCGATTACCCTGGATAAAACCGCCCTGGGCCATCTGGCCGAAGATGCACCGGTCAATCTGGAGCTGGCGCTGCGTTTCGGCGACCGCCTCGGCGGTCATCTGGTGCAGGGCCACGTCAACGGCGTCGGACGCATCCGCAGCATCGCGGAGCGCGGCGACAGCTGGTGGGTTGCCGTCAACGTGTCTGAAGCATTGCGGCGCTATCTGATTCTGGAAGGCTCCATCGCCATCGATGGCATCAGTCTGACCATCGCCGCGCTCGACGCCGAAGGCCTCAGTGTTTCCATCATTCCGCATACGCTGACCCACACCAATCTGCGCGCCCGCCAAACCGGCGATGCCGTGAATATCGAAGTGGATGTGCTGGCGAAAACCATCGAAGGCCTGCTCCGGGCCGACCCCGCGCTGGGCAAGGCCTGGACGCATCTGGAATCCGACGCATGAACGACACCGCCTTGAGTACCATCGAAGAAGCTCTGGCCGAGTTGAAACAGGGCCGCATGCTGATCGTGGTTGACGATGAGAATCGCGAAAATGAAGGTGACCTGCTGATGCCGGCCGAATGCGCGACGCCGGAAGCCATCAATTTCATGATCCGCTACGGCCGCGGCCTGGTGTGCGCACCGATTACCAAGCAACGTGCCGATCAACTGGATTTGCCCTTGCAGGCGGCACGCAACACCGAAGCCATGCGCACCGCCTTTACCGTCAGCATCGATGCCGCCGAAAATGCCAGCACCGGCATCTCCGCCGCCGATCGCGCCCTGTGCCTGAATCTGCTGGCCAATCCGGCCATCGGCGCCGCCGCTTTCAACAAACCCGGTCATATTTTTCCGCTGGTCTCCCGCGACGGCGGTGTACTGGTCCGACAGGGCCATACCGAAGCTGCGGTGGATCTGGCGCGTCTGGCCGGGTTCGAACCGGCCGGCGTCATCTGCGAAATCATCAAAGACGACGGCGAGATGGCCCGCCTGCCGGATTTACGCCTGTTTGCCGCCGAACACGGCCTGAAAATCATCGCCATCGCCGATTTGGTGACCTGGCGCAAACGCCATGAACCCCTCATCAGCGCGGTCGAGTCGGCCCCGATGCCGACCGATGCCGGCGATTTCCGTTTCTACGTGTTCCGCTCCGAACTGCTCGGTGAAGACCACATGGCGATGGTCAAAGGTCCGCCGGAATGTCTCAAGCAACCCGGCACCCTGGTGCGCATCCATTCCGAATGCTTCACCGGCGATGTGCTCGGATCCCAGCGCTGCGATTGCGGCAGCCAGCTGCAGGATGCCATCGTGCGCATCGAAGCGGCCGGTTCGGGCATCGTCATCTATCTTCGCCAGGAAGGCCGTGGCATCGGCCTGTTCAACAAAGTGCGCGCCTACCAGTTGCAGGATGCCGGACTCGATACGGTTGAGGCCAATCTGCGGCTCGGCCTGAAAGCCGATGCCCGCGACTACACCATGGCCAACCAGATTCTCGATCACTTCGGCATCACGGACCTGCGTCTGCTGACCAACAACCCCGATAAGCTGGATGCCCTGCAGGGCTACGATCACCGCCGCATCCTGCGCGAGCCGCTGTCGATTGCGGCCAACGGCAACAATCACCATTACCTTCTGACCAAACGCCGTAAGTTCGGCCACCACATCGATTTACCGCCCGCCATCGAGAGCATGTCATGACTTACCAAGGATCCCTGAACGGCGCCGCGCTGCGTATTGCCGTGGTTACCGCCCGCTTCAATGATTTCATCACCGAACGCCTGCAGGCCGGCGCGCTTGATTGCCTGAAACGGCATGGCGTGGCCGACGACGCCATTGACACCGTGGCTGTGCCCGGCGCGTTCGAACTACCGCTGGCTGCACTGACTCTGGCTGAAACCGGACGCTATCATGCGGTCATCTGTCTGGGCGCGGTCATCCGCGGCGACACCACGCATTATGACTACGTCTGCAACGAGGCCGCCAAAGGCATCGCCGCCGCCGGCCTGAAAACCGGCATTCCGGTGGTCTTCGGCGTGGTCACCACCGAAAATACCGAGCAGGCCATCAGCCGTGCCGGCGGCAAATCCGGCAACAAGGGCTGGGATGCCGCGATGACCGCCCTTGAAATGGCCAACCTGCTGCCGCACATCAAAGCCTGAGCCCCACCGGAAACCGCCATGAACGCTTTCGTCTTCGACGCAAAACTCGACAGCTTTGAACAGGATGTCATCAACGCCTCCAAAGAAACGCCGGTTCTGGTCGATTTCTGGGCCGAATGGTGCGGTCCCTGCAAACAGATCGGTCCGCTGCTGGAAAAGCTGGCACTCGAGTTCAACGGCGGCTTTCTGCTGGCCAAGGTCGATGTCGACAAGGAACAGCAGCTGGCCGGTTATTTCCAGATCAAATCAATCCCGACCTTGATGCTACTCAAGGATGGCAAAATCGTGGACGGCTTCTCGGCCGCACTGCCGGAAGCGCAACTGCGGGAATTCCTCAGCCATCACCAGATCACGGCCAAACCGCAACTGGCCGAGGCTCCGCTTGAAGCAGAAGCGCCGGAAACCGTGGATCCGCATCAGGAAGTGGTCCGTCTGCGCCATGCCGTAGCCGAAGCTCCGGAGGACGACGCCTTGAAACTGGAACTCGGTCTGGCGCTGGCGGCAACGCAAACCTATGCCGAGGCCTTGGCCTTGTTCGATGCGCTTCCGGCCAATCTATCCATGGACGAGCGCGTGTCGAAAGCACGTGCCCGCATCGATCTGGCCGAACGGGTCAAGGACGCGCCGCCGATTGATGTTCTGCTCGCCGCCATTGCTGCCAAACCGGAGGATTTCGAAGCGCTCCGGCTGCTCGGGCTGCAGTATCTGGTGCAGGGCCAAGCCGAAGCCGGCCTGGCTCGGCTGCTGGAAATGTTCCGCCTGAACCGGGATTACCAGGACGGACTGCCGCGCAAACTGCTGATCGAGGCCTTCAACACGGTCGATGACGAGGATTTGGTCCGGCAGTACCGCCGTAAAATGGCCAGCTTGCTGAATTAAGCGTTTATACTGTCGGCATGAACCGACTCCAGGCCTATTTCCTTACCGGCTTACTGACGCTGACCCCGATCTGGCTGGTCATCATCGTGTTCAAATTCGTTTTCGGACTGCTGTCCGACATCAGCCAACCGGTCATCGGCCCGCTCAGCGCGCATCTTTCCACCGGCAATCCGACCGTGTTCGGCTGGCTCGATGAGCCCTGGGTGCAAACGGCCATCGCCATCGGCGTGACCATCGGCTTCATTCTCGCGGTCGGCTTCATGACCCGGCGTGTCATCGGCCAGCGATTCATCGGCTGGTTCGAGGCGCTGGTGAACAGGGTCCCGTTGGCCAAGACCGTTTACGGCAGCGCACGCAAGCTGCTCGACATGCTGCAGACCAAACCGGACGGCACCCAGCGCGTGGTACTGATCAACTTTCCGCACGAGAACATGAAGTCGGTCGGTTTCGTGACCCGCATTCTCACCGATGAACACACCGGCGAAGAACTGGCTGCGGTGTATGTGCCGACCACGCCCAATCCGACCTCGGGCTATCTGGAAATCGTTCCGGTCAGCCAGCTGATCCCGACCGACTGGACCGCCGACCAGGCCATGTCCTTCATCATCTCCGGCGGCGCGGTCGCACCGGACAAGATACCGTTCTCCAGGGCCTGACCGGTGCAGCTCGACAAGCCGCAACGCCTTTATGTTTTTCTCGCGGCGTTCTTCTGCGTCACCGCGGTTCTGGCCGAATTCATCGGTGTCAAAATTTTCGCGTTGGAAGCCACGCTCGGCATCGCGCCTTTCGAGTGGAATCTGTTTGGCCAGACCGGTTCATTGAATTTCACCGCCGGCACCTTGCTGTGGCCGATCGTGTTCGTGATGACCGATATCGTCAATGAATACTTCGGCAAGCGCGGCGTGCGCTTCATCAGCTGGACCGCCGTCGCCCTGATTCTGTATGGGTTCGGTTTCGCCTACGCCGCCATCCACCTGGCGCCGGCATCATGGTGGGTCGGCGCCAACGCCGATCAGGGCGTCCCCGATCTGCAGGCGGCCTTCGCCGCCATCTTCGGCCAGGGCCTGTGGACCATTGCAGGCTCGGTCATCGCCTTCGGCCTCGGACAACTGATCGATGTTTCGGTGTTTGCACGCATCCGGCGGCTCACCGGCCCTCGCAAGGTCTGGCTTCGTGCCACCGGCTCCACCGCTGTTTCCCAGCTGATCGACAGCTTCGTCGTGCTTTACATCGCCTTCGTACTCGGGCCGCAGCAATGGAGTTATGATTTGTTTTTCGCGGTCGCCAGCCTGAACTACGGTTACAAGATGCTTGCCGCCGTCCTGATGATTCCGGCCCTGTATGCCGTCCGGAAACTGATCCACTGGTATCTCGGCCATGAACACGCCGAACAGCTGCACCGCGACGCCCACGCCTGAACGGAGACAGATGCACATGAGGGAAGCGATCCGCGCGCTGCGGCGTTCCGCCCGCAGGACCCTAGCCGACCTGGAAAGCCGTTTCCTGCTGGACTGGATTTTCATTCACATCAACAAAACCGGCGGCAGCAGCATCGAGAAAGCACTCGGGCTGCCCTTCGATCACCGCAGTGCACGCGAGAAAATCGCAGCCATCGGCAGCGACGTCTGGGAACGCAAATTCAGTTTCAGTTTCGTGCGCAATCCCTGGGACAAAGTGGTATCGCACTACCACTACCGGTTGAAGACCGGACAGGCAGGGTTCCGCGACGATACACCGGGCTTCGATGACTGGGTCCGTCTGGCCTATGCCGAAAAACACCCGCTGTATCATGACCAGCCGCTGATGTTCGCGGTGCAGATGGACTGGATCGGCGATGCCGAGGACCGCATTCTGGTCGATTACGTCGGGCGCTTTGAAAACCTGCAGGGTGATTTCGATGAAGTCTGCCGCCGCATCGGCCGCAACAGCGTGCCACTGCCGCATCTGAAGCCTTCAACGCACGGGCATTACCGTGATTATTATTCGGCGCAGAGCCGTGACATCATCGCGAATCACTTCGCGCGCGACATCCGCCACCTGGGCTACGATTTCTG
Organism: uncultured Gammaproteobacteria bacterium; assembly: GCA_903942465.1. Classification (GTDB taxonomy): domain Bacteria; phylum Pseudomonadota; class Gammaproteobacteria; order Xanthomonadales; family Xanthomonadaceae; genus Arenimonas. The sequence continues at coordinate 3,297 of CAJAPA010000125.1, read as the reverse complement.
AGTTCAGGGTTTGGGCAGATACAGCAGCGGATCGACCGGTTTGCCGTTGCGGCGGATCTCGAAATGCAGCATGGTCCGGACCGAACCGGTCTGGCCCATCTCGGCGATGTGCTGTCCGGCTTTGACCCTGACACCTTCGGCGACCAGACGCTTGCTGTTGTGCGCGTAGGCAGAGATCCACTCGTTGCTGTGTTTGATGATCAACAGTTCGCCGTACCCGATCAGGCCCGCGCCGGAATAGACCACGGTGCCGTCGGCGGCGGCGGCGATGTCCTGGCCATTGCCGCCCGCGATATTGATGCCTTGATTGGTTTTATCACCGGCGATGTATCGGCCGATGATTTCGCCTTTGGCCGGCCATTGCCAGGCGATATTGGACAGCACGGGCGTGGCCGGTTTGACCGGCACCGGCTCACCGGCCGGAACGGTCTTGCTCAACACCGTTTTCTGGTTCGGCAGTACCGGAATGGTTTTCGGCGCCTTCGCGCCAATGCTGGCTGAAGGCGGACTCAGACGCAGTTTCTGCCCGACCTGAATGGTATAGGGCTCTTCGATGCCGTTCCAGGCCGCGACATCCCGGTAGTTCAGACCGGCGCGGAATGCGATGCCGAATACGGTATCGCCGGCCTGCACGGTGACGCTGCCGGCGCCATCCGTTTTTGGAGCCGATTGTGCCGGTGCTTTGGCCGGTTTAACGGACGACCGCTGCCGGTTCTGGGTGGTTTGATAGCCCGACTGGCAAGCCGCAAGCAGAACGATGAGAAAGGCAGTAAGCGCGCGTCTCACAATCATGGTCATCTCCACAGGAGGTAGGCAACGGCACCGGCAGCCACAATCACCACCACAACCCAGCCCAGGCGTTCGATATTGCGGCGCAATGCGGCTTCGGCGCGTTCGCCGCCCCAACGGATCGCTGCAGCCAGAAGATACAGACGTTTGCCGCGACCGACCGCCATACAGGCCAGATAGGGACCGATCGGAATGCCGACGATACCGGACGCCCAGGCCACCACCTTCATGGGGATGACCGGTTGCAAGGCCGCCACCACCAGCACCCCCAGCAGGGTCAGCCAGTGCTCATTCATCTGTACCCGCAGCGTCTGCACCCAGCCATCGATTCCGGCACGCATGCCCTCGCTCAGCAACGGGCTGAAAACCTCATAGGCGTAATGGCCCAAGGCATAACCAAGCAGGGATCCACCCAGGCCGCTGATCAGGCTGATGGTGGCATAACGATAGGCTTCTTTGGGCTTTGCCAGACACATCGGCGCCATCATCACTTCCGGCATCACCGGAAAGAAGATCGCTTCGATGAAGCTCAGGAAGCCGAGATACCAAGGCGCTTTCGGATGGGCGGCCCAGAGAATGGCGCGTTCGTACAGGCCTTTGAACAGTGCCATCAGAGCACCCCCGGAAGCAGCGGTACGAAGCTGACCGGACCCAGGTCCTGCTCGCTGACCGCACCGTCGGCTTTGATGACCCGCAGCAGTTTCTGTTTTCCGGCATCGGTGCCGACCGGTGACACCAGGACGCCGGGGTCGCCGAGCTGCGCCAACAGCGGCGTGACCAATGCCGGTGCGGCGCAGGTCAGCAGGATGGCATCGAAAGGACCGTTCTCGGGCCAGCCCAGATTGCCGTCATCGTGCTTGGAGCGGATCTGTTCGTGGAGTTTCAGGCTGCGGAAGCGCGGGCGCGCGCTGCGCAACAGCTCGTCAATGCGCTCGACCGTATAGACCTGCAGCCCGAGTGCGGCCAGCACGGCGGTCTGGTAACCCGAACCGGTGCCGATTTCCAAGACCTTGGCGGGCATTCCGGTTTCAATCAGGGCCTCGGTCATCCGCGCCACGACCCAGGGTTGTGAAATGGTCTGTCCGTTGCCGATCGGCAGCGCCGTGTCTTCATAGGCACGGGATGCCAAGCCTTCATCGATGAAGGCATGCCGCGGAAGCGCGCGCATGACATTCAACACGCGTTCGTCGCGGATGCCCTGTTCACGCAGACGCTCGACCAGCCGGTCGCGGGCCCTTTGGGACGTCATGCCCACACCCTTGCCTTCGGAGCGGAGTTCGATTCGGTTCATGCCGGCAACGCTTTCGACAGGTCCTGCGCCCAGCCGGAAACTTTCTCCAGCGCCTGATAGCGCGTCAAATCGACATGGATCGGGGTGATGGATACGAAGCCGGTTTTGACCGCATGGAAATCGGTGCCCGGGCCGCCATCATGTTCGGGGCCGGCCGGGCCAATCCACCACATCGGACGTCCACGCGGATCGATTTGCTGCACGCAGGGTTCGGCACGATGGCGATGGCCCAGACGGGTCACCTCGAAGCCTTTGATTTCCGCCCAGGGCAGATCGGGAATATTGACATTCAAAATGGTATCGGCCGGCAAGGGATCGCTGAGCAGACGTTCAATCAACAACTGTGCGACACGTACGCTGCTGGCGTAATGCCGGGGCTTGTGGTCGGGGCTGGCGCAGCTGAGCGCGATGGCCGGCAGGCCGAGGCAGCGGCCCTCCATGGCGGCGGCCACGGTGCCGGAGTAGATCACGTCATCGCCGAGGTTCGCGGTGTTGTTGATGCCCGACAGCACGATATCCGGATCTTCCGGCAGCAGACCGGCCAAGGCCAGATGCACGCAGTCAGTGGGAGTGCCGGTGACGCTGATGCGGTTTTCGGCCAGATGCCGGGCGCGGATGGGCGATCCGAGCGTCAGTGAATTGGAGGCGCCGGAGCGGTCACGGTCGGGGGCGACGATGAAAAGCTGATGTCCGGCGGCAGCCAGTCCTTCGGCCAGGGCGATGATGCCCGGCGCTTCGATGCCGTCGTCGTTGCTGATGAGGATACGCATGCAAATATGATACCCGTATTCACTCCGGAAACGGGATAAACCAAGCGGCAGCCCCGGTTCTTTTCAAGCCCTCCCTTGATCCGGCCGCTTCGGTTAAATTAAGCTGAGCCCATCAGCACCGCCTTTCCCCGCCGGAGTCCGCATGACTGCAAAATTCACGTTACTGATGCTCGCCGGCGCATTGGCCGCAAGTCTGGACGTACAAGCCGGCGCTTTCGAGGATTACGGCGGCTTCGGCAAGTACAAACAGAGCCTGGCCGATGGCGGTGGCTGCATCAGTGGCACGGTCGGCACCAGCGTTTCCGGGAAAAATTTCAATACCATCGTCTATTTTGCCGGAAGCCAATACGGTGAGAAAGCACAGTTCAACAAGGCCTATTTCGGGTTCACCACCCTTAACAAGAAACACGACATCGACAACGGTACGCTTCGTGCCAGCGCGTTCCA
>CAJAPA010000124.1 GCA_903942465.1 uncultured Gammaproteobacteria bacterium | reverse complement strand
ACGGCATGGGCAAGGCGTTTGACTTCGTCGATGTGTTCTCCGGAAATACGGAACTGGATCGGATAGCCGACCGGAGGACCGTTTTCAAGGCGCCATACCCGGGTCTGTACGGTCGGGAATTTTTCATGCATGAGCTGGATCAGCCAGGTCCGTGTCCGCTCGCGCGATTCGATGTCCTTGGTCAGAATGACGAACTGGGCGAAGTTGGCCTGCGGCAATTTCTGGTCGAGTGGCAGATAGAAGCGCGGCGAACCGGCACCGACATGACTGACGAAATTGACCAGTTCCTTGCGCTTGGCCAGCTCGCGCTCGAGCTGTTCGGCAACACGCTGGGTATCCTTGAGTGAGGCGCCTTCGGCCAGCTCCACGTCGACCATCAGCTCGAGCCGCGTGGACGATGGAAAGAACTGCTGCGGGATGAAACGGAACAGCAGTACCGAAGCCACGAACGCGGCTACGGTGCCCAGAATCACGGTGCGCCGGTGCTGCAGGCACCAGCCGACCCAGTGTTTGAGCTGCCGGTAAAAGGGCGTGCTGTAGGGATCCTGATGCGCGGCACCGTAATCCGCCAGCCAGGCCTGTGCCCGCGCGGGAAGCAGATGCGAAATACGTTCCTTCAACCGGGACGGTTTGCGTTCCGAGGGTGTATCCGCCGTATGCGCATCCGGCAGCAGCCGGTAGCCCAGGAAGGGAATGAAGATGACCGCGACGATCCAGCTCAGCAACAAGGCGATGGTGACCACCTGGAAGATCGAGCGGGTGTATTCCCCGGTCGAGGAATTGGCGGTGGCGATCGGCAGGAAGCCGGCAGCGGTGATCAGGGTACCGGTCAACATCGGGAAGGCGGTACTGGTGTAGGCGAACGACGCCGCCGAGAGCCGGTCGAAGCCCTGCTCCATCTTGATGGCCATCATCTCGACGGCAATGATGGCATCGTCGACCAACAGCCCGAGCGCGAGAATCAGGGCGCCGAGCGAGATTTTATGCAGCCCGATGCCGAAGTAGTACATGGTGGCGAAGGTCATCGCCAGCACCAGCGGAATCGACAAAGCCACTACCAGCCCCGGACGCTTTCCGAGCGAGAAGAAGCTGACCAGCAGCACGATGATGACCGCCTCGGCAAGGACGCGGACGAATTCGCGCACCGAGTGCTTGACCGCCGCCGGCTGGTCGGACACCTTCTCGAGTTTGATGCCGGCCGGCAGGGTTTTCTGCAGGCGCTGGAATTCGGTTTCGAGCTGTTCGCCGAGCGCGATGATGTCGCCGCCTTTGCGCATTGACACCGCGATGCCGATGCCTGGCTTGCCCATGAAACGCATTTTCGGCGCGGCCGGATCGGCGAAACCGCGCGACACTTCGGCGATTTCGCCGAGCCGGAAATTGCGGCCGTTGGCGCGCACCGGGAAGTTGCGGATTTCATCGATGGACTTGAATCCGCCGCTCACGCGCAGTTGCACGCGGTCGGTCTCGGTTTCGAAGAAACTGCTGCTATTGACCGCATTCTGCGCGTCGATGGCCTGTTGCACTTGGTACATCGACAGACCGAGGGTGGCCAGTTTGGTGTTGGACAGGTTGATCCAGATCTTTTCGTCCTGCAGACCGACCAACTCGACTTTCGCCACATCCGGAACCCGGTGCAGTTCGAGTTCGATGCGCTCGGCGTAATTCTTCAGTGT
>CAJAPA010000123.1 GCA_903942465.1 uncultured Gammaproteobacteria bacterium | reverse complement strand
CGGCCCTGGTCAATGCGCTGTTCGGCGTGCTGCTGGGCTTGGCTGTGGTCGCGCTGGTTACCCTTTACGGAAGACTGTTCCGGCGCAAAAGCGTTTAAGGGATTTCCGTCGCCAGCATCGGCAGTTCGATGCCGCTGAGTTCCCAGTTCAGTCCCGTGCGGGTGAAGGTGAAGCGGTAAGTGCCGCTTTCGGCGCGGCTGACTGTCGCCACGAAAGTCCGGTGGTCGATGTAATCGGTTTCAGCATTCTCGAAGACCTTGTCGGTACTGGTCGATGACGGCACCGGCGTAACCAGCTCCCCGAGGCCGAAATCCAGATCCGGGGCGTTGCCCTGCATGATGTATAGCAGCTGCCCGGCCATCAGCGGGTCGATGGCCTGTTCCAGGACTTTGCTGCTGAGTGTGGTGACGGCCTGGTTGAGCAGCGGGATTTCCTTCAGCAACTCCGGCGTTTCCGCTTCGATTTTGCGTTGCAGCTGCACTTTCAGTCCACCGCGTACGGATGGGAAATCAATCTGCGCGCTTAGTCCGTCCAGATCCTGCGCCGCAATGCTTTTCTCGATGCGATGCATGGTCAGGTACGGGCCGGCTGCGGCATATGCCAGAACCGCTAAGCCGGCCAGTACGGCAAGCAATAGCCATTTCTTCATGATGTCATCCTTTCCGATGCCTTTTGACTGCCATCAGGCTACACTAAAGGCCATGGCGATTTCAAAGAAAAGCAAGTCTGCGTATGTCTGCAGCGACTGCGGCGCATCCTACGGGCAATGGCAGGGCCAGTGCGGCGATTGCGGGCAGTGGAACACGCTCACCGAGGTTGCTTTGCCGGCATCCGTGGCCAAGCCCCTGCGCACCGGCTATGCCGGCGCGGTCGAGCCGAAAATCACCCCCCTGAAACAGGTATCCGGCGAGACCCAGGTACGCGTCAGCACCGGCCTGAACGAGCTCGACCGCGTACTCGGCGGCGGGCTGGTGGAAGGCTCGGTGGTATTGATTGGCGGCGACCCGGGCATCGGCAAATCCACCCTGTTGCTGCAGGCGCTGGCCAGCTTGGCGGCGCGCCAGCCGGCACTGTACATCAGCGGCGAGGAAAGCCTCGGCCAGGTAGCCGGGCGGGCCCTGCGCTTGGGGCTGGAGACCGAACATCTGTTGGCGCTGGCGGAAACCTCGGTGGAGAAGATCCTGCAGCACTGCCAGCAGGCCAAACCGAAGATTCTGGTCGCCGATTCCATCCAGACCCTGTGGAGCGAGCAGCTCAGCGCCGCTCCGGGTTCGGTCAGTCAGGTGCGTGAATGCGCCGCGCGCCTGGTGCGCTATGCCAAGGAAACCGGGACCTCGGTATTTCTGGTCGGTCACGTCACCAAAGAGGGCGGCATTGCCGGCCCGCGCGTGCTCGAACACATGGTCGATGCCGTGCTGTATTTCGAAGGTGAAAGCGGTTCGCGTTTCCGATTGCTGCGCGCGTTCAAGAACCGCTTCGGTGCGGTCAACGAACTCGGCGTGTTCGCCATGGCCGACAAAGGCCTGAAGGAAGTCGCCAATCCGTCCGCTATTTTTCTTTCCGGTCAAAGCCAGAGCGCGCCGGGCAGCGTGGTGCTGGTCACCCGCGAAGGCACGCGCCCGTTGTTGGTGGAAGTGCAGGCCCTGGTCGATCAATCGTCCATGCCCAATCCACGCCGGGTCACGCTCGGTTTGGAGCAGAACCGTCTGGCGATGTTGCTGGCGGTCATGCACCGCCACGGCGGCATCGGCGTATCCGATCAGGACGTGTTCGTCAATGTGGTCGGCGGTATCCGTGTGCAGGAAACCGCCGCCGACCTGCCGGTGCTGCTGGCGGTGCTCTCGTCACTCAAAGACCGTCCGCTGGCGCAGAAAACCGTGGCTTTCGGCGAAGTGGGGCTGTCGGGGGAAATCCGCCCGGTGCCGAACGGCGAAGAACGCCTGAAGGAAGCCGCCATGCACGGCTTCAAGCGGGCCATCGTGCCCAAGGCCAATGCGCCCAAGCGTGGCCAGTTCGGCGATATGGAAGTGATTGCGGTGGATCGGTTAATGGACGCGTTGCAGGCGGCGTTTTGATTAATTGCCGGTAACCGTCACGCTTCTCTTGATTAACGAGCTGGTGACATCAATCTCAGTCAAGCATTGCCTTTGTCCCTCAACGCTTGGTCCTGATTGATCAGTAGAGCAAGTATACTCCGGGACATCATCTGAACCGATTTGAAACCGAATGACTACGGTGCCTGATGTTTCGCCAGTCATGGTGCTCGAATCATATTTCCAGTAACGTATCGCCTGGAGCGCGCTTTTTTCGAAATCAGGATGTGAACTCACAATCGATTTTGCGTCCATGACATGTCCGTCTGGTGCAATTCTTACATGGACTGCGCTCATCCCCGACCTTCCTGCTCGGGCCATGCTGACTGGATAGCGGATTGCCATTCTTTCACCTTTCCATATATTGGTAGGAAAGAAGGAAGGGTTTTCTACTTTGAGCAGCACATCATCCCCTGCTTCCATCAGCAATAGGTTTGCGTTCAAGATGGCCCGTCGTTTCTGCTGAGAGGCGGCCTCGCCTGGATGAATTGTCAATTGAGACAGTAACGTGCGTGTTTGATTCTCCAAAACAGCGGGCGGGCCGATGATATTGCCGAATATAGGCTTACCATCTGGAGTAAATGTCACATCAACATGGAATGGAATTTGCTTGATCTTCTCAGAAACAGCAAATGCTAAAGACGCATGTAAAAATAAAATCGAGCCGATCACAATAGGCCATTTTTTAAAGAGATTCATGTGGTTAATGCTCGACTTGACCCTGAGATGATTAGTCTTGAGAAAATTCTCGATGCAAAATTTTGTTCAGCCTAGCGCTGCAAAATCATCTCTAACACCAGTTTCGATCCGAAGAACGCCAAGGCCAGCAGCGTGGCAGCACCCAACGTCCAATGCACGGCGCGCGGACCGCGCCAGCCGAAACGAATGCGACCGATTAGAAGAATCAGCAAGGCCAGCCAGCTCAGCGCGGTCAGCACGGTTT
>CAJAPA010000122.1 GCA_903942465.1 uncultured Gammaproteobacteria bacterium | reverse complement strand
TCATCGATGTGCTGGTGATCCGCGCCGAGTACGCCGATGCCAATCCGAAAACCCTGCGCGCCCTGGTCAAAGGCTGGCTGGCGGCGGCGACGCTGATCCAGACCGAGCAGGAGGCGCTGGCGCAGGAGCTGGCCTGGTACCTGAAGATTCCGAGCACCGAGGTGCCGGCGGCGTTCGAAGGCTTGACCATTCCCGCTGCCAAACTCAATCATGCCCTGCTCGGCGGGCACGAGCCGATGCTGTTGCGCACCAACAGCAAGATCGTGGATTTCATGGAAGCGCAGTACGACAAACCGATCCGCCAGATGGGCATCGAAATCTACACCGACCGCTTCGTGCCGGTTACGGACTGATTCCGCATCGCGACGGCGGTTCAGCGCAAGGCGTCGGCAATCAATTCACGCAAGCCCGGCGGCAGGTTCTGCTGGAACCGCGCCAGATTCTGCTGGGTCGGGTTGTCGCGCAGCAGTTCGAGTTTGAGAATACCGAAACGGGCATACAGCCGGTCCCAGAGAAAATGGGTCGGATTCAGTTTGCGCGCCAGATCCAGATCCAGCTGCACCCGGTCGCTGTCGTGGGCGGCGTCCAGATAGGTCTTGCCGCTGAAAGGAACATTGCCGATGACCCGACACAAGGCCACCAGCAGATCATTGGGTTCGGGCACGAAGGCGGACCGCAGCGGCACGCCGGCATCGGCGAACCAGCGCGACAGGCCGATTTCGTAGCGGGCAATGACCTGCTCGCGGTCGGAGATCGGCGTCATCGCCTGCCACCATTCGGAAAAACGCGCCGAATTGATCAGCTCGCAGCCCTCGAATGACAGCCAGTACGATTGCAGATGCGGGCCACGGTCATGGGACAGGCTGATGCCGCGCAGCGCAGCCGCTTCGGGCGGCGCCAGCATCGCCGTGCACAGATGCTCCGGATCGACGCTAATGAAAGAGCTGTTGAGTAGCAGCAGGCGCTCGAGCCCAGACAGATCGCCGAGCGCGTCAATACCCAGCTTGTACGACCAGAAATCGTAGCCGATGTTCTCGCGCCGGATCACGGTGGCCAGCGGTTCCAGTTCCGCGGCCGCCGCATCCGACAGCCCGGTGGACACGAACACGATGCGGCCGACGCGCGTGGATAACGAACGCACCAAAGCCAGCAGATGGCGCGGCAAGCAGCCCTCGGCATGGTAATGGGCGATGACCGCGGCCTGCGCCATGACGGACGGATCAATCACGGACATAGCAGGCCGCCCATTCGGTGACCGGCGGCCGGCGGCCGTCGATGCGGTAGCCGTAACGGCCGAAAAATTCCTGCCATAGCGCCGGTGTCTTGATGTTGATGTGCCCCCACTGCAGATCCCAATCCGGATCGGACTCGGCATGCGGGGTCGAGGAAAACACGATCCGCAGCGGGCGGATTTCATCCCGCAGGCGCTGCATGATGTTGTCCAGACCGTCATCGGGGATGTGTTCAAAGCATTCGATGGCCAGCACGGTATCGGCGGCGGCATAGCTGCCTTCAAACAAGAGGTCCAGATGGTAACGATCGGCATGCGCCGGCGAGTACGCCTTGAAGAACGCCTGCGAATAGGGATTGGCGTCCACGCCGCAGGCCGCGATACCGTGCTCGCTGATACAGTGCAGCAGATGGCCCGGGCCGCAGCCGATTTCCAGCACGCGCTCCGGTTTGAGTTCGGCGACGATCCAATCGGCCAGGCGTGCGAACAACCGGCGGTACTCCGGATTGCGCGGGTGCCAGCCCATGATCCAGGAAATTTCGTAGAACTCGCGCTCGGTGAAGGCCCGCGGCTGGCCGTTGCTGGCATAGCCGCGGCCGATCAGACGGTTCAGCGCCTGAATCTCGGCGATGCTGGGCCAAGCCATCGGCGCCGTCATCCGGCACCCCGCGCGATCTGCCGCGCCGCCAGCCATTCGCTGCGCAGACGGCGGTAATTGGCCAGCACGGCCGGCTGGCGCTCACGGGCATAGGCGATTTTGAGCGCATCCAGACGCTGCAGCGCCGGACGCGGACCGTCAGGCATCGCGGCGCGGGCATCCATGGCCACACGCCAGGACTGGCGGCTGAGCAGGAAGCTGGCGACCCGTTCGATGACGAACACCTTGCAGGGCGCGATGTTCCGGTCATGCGGTACGCCACCGTTGAGCGCCGCCGCCAGCGGTGCGTCCGGGTCCTCGGCCTGCGCGAAGATGCTTTCGGAAACGGCCAGCCATGCGCGCCAGAAGCGCGGACTGGCCGCAAAGAAATTACAGAACACGGTGTTGGTGGAATGGGTGATTTCGTTCCGGGTATCGAAGGCCGGATCATGGGCGCGGAACACGCTGTCACAGATCGCGGCGATGCCGGGATGGTGGGCTTCCGCCTGACGGTAAACATTCAGGAACAGCGCAGACTGATCGAAAAACGGCGAGAACAGCACGACTTCGGCGTCGCTGGCGGCCAGAAAGGCGTGCGCGGCCGTTGCATCCAAACCGGTCTTGGCCTGGAACTTGGGCGAAAAGAATCCGTAGCGGGCACGTTCATCGAGCGTGCTGTTCATCAGAAACTGGCGAATCGGCCAGTACTCGCGCCAGTCCGGACGCGGGTTGTCCAGATTATCCAAGGGCAGAAAGCCCGGATCGCCGGCCTGCCGGGTCGGCTCGGAATAATAAATCTGGTAAAGGTGATCGGGCATACGCCTACCGGCAATGGTCTACACTACCAGTATGCGTGAAAACGTCCGTGCCGGAAATCCCATGCGTCTGCACACCTTCATCATTTCCTGGAAAGGCCGCCATGATGCGGCCGCTGCGATTGCCCGGGAGGTGGCCACGGCCAGCGATTCGGTCAGCATCGTGTATTCCGATCCCGATCCGCAGACCGCGCCCGTCGCCGATTGCCGGCTGCTCCGGCGCGACGACGCCCTGTTCTGGGCCGATAAGTTCAGCGCCTGCCTGGAACATCTGCCGGCCGATGCCGATCTGCTGCTGGTCATCCATGCCGACTGTAACTGCGACGACTGGGCCGGACTGGTCTCGGCCAGCCGCGCCGCGCATAGCCAGCATGCGCGCATCGCGGTGTGGGCGCCGCTGATTGGCTTCACGCCCTACCCGCTCAAGCACACCCTGATCGGCCGTTTCTTCGATACCCCGATGAAACTGGTGGCACAGACCGACGGCATCGTTTTTTCGCTGTCCAAGGCCGCCATCGCCCGCATGCGCAGCATCGACTACAGCAGGAACCTTTACGGCTGGGGCATCGATTGGGTATTCATGGCCTTCACCTACGCCAACAAACTGTTCGCGGTGGTCGATCCACGCGTGCGCGTGCAGCATCCGGAATCGCACGGCTATTCCCAGGAAACCGCGTTGGCGCAGATGCAGGACTTCCTCAAGCAGCTGGGCCCGAGCGAATACGTGCAGTACGCGCTGCTCAGCAGCCACATCTATTACCTGACCGAAAGCGGCGCCGCCGAAGCGGCCGCCGCCCAAATCAACTGATCCGTTTCAGCACCGTTTCCACCAGCGTTTCCAGCGCTGCTTCGGCGGTGCGCAGGTGCAGCTCGGGCTGCAGCGGCGCTTCATACGGCGAGGAAATGCCGGTGAAGTTCGGCAGCTGACCGGCGCGGGCTTTGGCATACAGACCTTTGACATCACGCTGCTCGCAGAGCTCCAGCGGCGTATCGACGAACACTTCGATGAATTCATCGTCGCTGAACAGGGCGCGGGCCATGTCGCGTTCGCTGCGGTAGGGCGAAATGAACGAGACCAGCACGATCAGACCGGCATCCACCATCAACCGTGCCACTTCCGCCACGCGCCGGATGTTTTCGACCCGGTCGGCTTCGGTGAAGCCCAGGTCGCGGTTCAGGCCGTGACGCACGTTGTCGCCGTCGAGTGCGTAGGTGTGGTGATGGGCGGCCAGCAGGCGTTGTTCGAGCTGGTTGGCGATGGTCGACTTGCCCGAGCCGGACAGGCCGGTGAACCAGATGCAGCGCGGGGTCTGGCTCTTCAGCCCGGCCCGCGCGGCCTTGTTGACGTCCATGGCCTGCCAGTGGATGTTGCCGGCGCGGCGCAGCGCGAAATCAATGGTGCCGGCGGCCACGGTGGCGTTGCTCTGGCGGTCGATCAGAATGAAGCCGCCCAGGGTTTTATCCAGTGCGTAGGGCTCGAAAGCGATGGCCTGATCGAGCTTGAGATTGCACACGCCGATTTCATTCAGGTGCAGGGTTTTCGCGGCCAGCGGTTCCTGGTTGTTGATGTCGATCTTGTGTTTGATTTCGGTGACCGTGGCATTGACCGTACGCGCGCCGATCTTCAGCCAATAGCCACGACCGGGAATCAGTTCGGCTTCGTCCATCCAGATCACGTGCGCGGCGAACTGGTCGGCGGTTTCACACGGATTCCTGGCCGAGACGATGACATCGCCGCGGCTGATGTCGACTTCATCGGCCAGCGTGAGGGTGACCGCCTGACCGCGGCGGGCGGCATCGAGATCGCCGCTCTGGGTCACGATGCGGGCGATGCGCGAGCGTTTGCCCGAAGGCAGCACGGCCACTTCCTCGCCCACGCTGAACGCACCGGCGCAGACCGTGCCGGCAAAGCCACGGAAATCCAGATTCGGACGGCAGACCCACTGCACCGGCAGACGGCCGCTGTGCGCGCCGTCATCACCGGCTTCGGCAATGACCACCTCTTCCAGATACGACAGCACCGAGGGGCCTTTGTACCAGGGCGTACGCGCCGAGGACGCAATCAGGTTGTCGCCGGCCAGCGCCGAGAGCGGCACGGCCTGTACGCTGGAGATGCCGAGCTGGTCGGCCAGCTGCTGGTACTGTTCGACGATGGCATTGAACACGCCCTCGTCGAATTCGACCAGATCCATCTTGTTGACCGCCAGCAGCACGTGATTGATGCCCAGACGCGAGACGATGAAGCTGTGCCGGCGGGTCTGGGTCAGCACGCCTTTGCGGGCGTCGATCAGCACCACCGCGACATCGGCGGTGGAGGCGCCGGTGGCCATGTTGCGGGTGTACTGTTCGTGGCCCGGGCAATCGGCCACGATGAACTTGCGCTTGTCGGTGGCAAAGAAGCGGTAGGCCACGTCGATGGTGATGCCCTGCTCGCGTTCGGCGGCCAGGCCGTCGACCAGCAGCGCGAAATCCATTTCCTCGCCCTGGGTGCCGTGTTTGGCGGAATCCTTTTCCAGG
>CAJAPA010000121.1 GCA_903942465.1 uncultured Gammaproteobacteria bacterium | reverse complement strand
GCCGTGGTCTGGGTCGCGTATGCGGTGCTGTTCTTCGGCACCATCATGAAGCGCAAAGTCCCGCACATTTATGTGGCCAACTGGTTCTATGGCGCGTTCATCATCGCCGTGGCCGTGCTGCATATCGTCAATTCGCTGGCCATTCCGACCGCACTGACCCACAGCTACCCGGTCTACTCCGGCGCCGTGGATGCCATGGTGCAGTGGTGGTACGGCCATAATGCGGTCGGCTTCTTCCTGACCGCCGGCTTCCTGGGCATGATGTACTACTTCGTACCGCGCCAGGCCGGTCGCCCGATGTACTCCTACCGCCTGTCCATCGTGCACTTCTGGGCCCTGATCGCCATTTACATGTGGGCCGGCCCGCACCATCTGCACTACACCGCCATTCCGGATTGGGCACAATCGGTCGGCATGGTGTTCTCTCTGGTCCTGCTGGCGCCGAGTTGGGGCGGCATGATCAACGGCATGATGACGCTCTCGGGCGCCTGGCATAAGCTGCGTACCGATCCGATCCTGAAGTTCCTGATCGTCTCGCTGTCGTTCTACGGCATGTCGACCTTCGAAGGCCCGATGATGTCGATCAAGACCGTGAATGCCCTGTCGCATTACACCGACTGGACCATCGGCCATGTGCACTCCGGCGCTCTGGGCTGGGTTGCGATGATTTCGATCGGCGCCATGTATATGCTGATTCCGCGCGTGGTCGGTCTCAAGGAAATGTTCTCGACCAAACTGATCGATACCCATTTCTGGGTACACACCATCGGCGTCGTGCTGTACACCGTGTCGATGTGGATCTCCGGCATCGGCCAGGGCCTGATGAGCCGTGCCACCAACGCCGACGGCACGCTGCAGTACGCCTTCGTCGAAATCGTCAAGTTCACCTACCCCTACTATCTGGTGCGTCTGCTGGGTGGCCTGCTGGTTCTGGTTGGCATGCTGATCATGGTCTACAACATGGTGAAAACCCTGAAGCAGGCCAAAGGCGAACATGTCTCGCCCGTCCTTCCCGTCGCGCAACAACACGCTTAAGCCGAGGTCGAACCTATGAGCCACGAAAAACTTGAAACCAATGTCGGCTTGATGGCCATCGCGATTGCCGCGGTCATCGCCATCGGCGGTCTAGCCGAAATCGTCCCGCTGATGTACCAGGCCGAAACCGTCAAACCGCTGCCCGGTGTCAAACCCTACCCGGCACTCGAGCTGGCCGGGCGCGACATCTACATCCGCGAAGGCTGCTACAACTGCCACTCGCAGATGGTGCGTACGCTGCGCTTCGAAACCCAGCGTTACGGGGCCTATTCGGATGCCGGCGAGTCGGTATACGACCGTCCGTTCCAGTGGGGCAGCAAGCGCACCGGTCCGGATCTGGCCCGCATCGGCGGCCGTTACTCCGATGACTGGCATCGTGCCCACTTGATCAACCCGCGTGACGTGGTACCAGAGTCCAACATGCCGACCTATGCCTTCATGCAGGAGAGGCCGCTGAATGCCGGTCAGATTCAGGCCAATATGCGCGGCCTGAAAGCCCTCGGTGACCCCTACACCGACAAAGACATCGCGGAGGCTCCAGCGGCTCTCGACGGCAAAACCGAGATGGACGCCCTGATCGCCTATCTGCAGCAGCTCGGCAAGAACCGGCCGAAAGGATAAACCATGCTCTCAGGAATCATCACCACCCTGCTTCTCATTCTGTTCGTCGTCGGCTCGATCTGGGTCTTCAGCCCGAAACGCCAAGCCGCGTTCGATGAAGCCGCCCGCCTTGCCCTGGACGACACTCCGGAGAAACCTCTATGACATTCTGGTCTTACTACGTCATTGCATTGACTACCATTTCCCTGATCGGCGCCACCTGGCTGCTCTGGGTGACCTCGAAAAAACGCCATGCCAACGATACCCAGAGCAGCACGGAGACCACCGGTCACGTCTGGGACGGCGACCTGTCGGAATACAACAAGCCGCTGCCGCGCTGGTGGATCAATCTGTTCTATCTCACCATCGTGTTCGCTGTCGGCTACCTGATCTGGTATCCGAGCGCCGATAAGGTCGGCGGCAAGGGCGAGTGGAGTTCGAAGGGCCAGCATGATGCCGAGAAAGCCAAAGCCGATGCCAAACTGCAAGCACTGTATGCCCGCTTCGACGGTAAAGGCATCGATGTCATCGCCCAGGATGCCGCCGCATTGACCACCGGCAAGCAGATTTATGCCAACAATTGCGCGGTCTGCCACGGCTCCGATGCCGGCGGCGCCAAGGGCTTTCCGAATCTGAGCGACGCCATCTGGAAATTCGACGGTTCGCCGGAAGGCATCCTGACCACCATCAAGGGCGGCGTCAATGTTGAAGGCGGCCGCGCCGCGGTGATGCCGGCCATGGCGGCCGTACTCGGCTCCGAACAGGCGGTCACGGAAAGCGCCGTCTATGTACAGAGCCTGTCGGGCATGAAAGTCGATGAAACCCTGGCCGCCGCCGGCAGCAAATCCTTCGTCACCGTCTGCGCCGCCTGTCATGGCGTCGATGGCAAGGGCAATGCGGCGCTGGGCGCTCCGAACCTGACCGACAACGACTGGATGTACGGCAGCACCCTGGAAGACATCAAGTACGGCATCAACAACGGCCGTGCCGGCCAGATGCCGGCGCATCTTCCGCTGATCGGCGAAACCCAGGCGCGACTGGCCGCCGCCTACGTGTACTCCCTGTCCCAGGCCAAGAAGTAAATGAAAGTCCGGGCCGAAGCCCCTTTCGACCATCCGCCGCGCCCACTTGCCCAGAAAGTGGGCGCGGTCCTTTGGCCCTCTTTCTTCGCGGCATGCGTCGCGACCATGGTTTTTTTCGCCTTCGTCGATCCGCTGCAGCTGCGGGACATCACTTTCCCGGAAGCGGACATCAGCCGGGAAGCCGGTTACACCATCGCGTTCTTCATGTTCTGGCTGGCGACCGCCAGCGCCTGTCTGTTTACCTGGATACTGCTGCGGCCATCCAGCCGTTACAATAAGCCACCCACCGATTAAGGTTGTACCCCATGGGCCAGAAGATTCCGAGCGAGGTCATCGATGACGGCGCGATGTATGTGTCCGAGCGCAAGGTTTATCCGCGCGAAATCGACGGTCTGTTCCAGAAGCTCCGGCACAGTGCGGTATATCTGCTTCTCGGCCTGTACTATGTGATGCCCTGGTTGCAGATTGACGGCCGTCAGGCCGTCCTGTTCGATCTTCCGGCACGCAAGTTCTACATTCTCTGGCTGACCTTCTGGCCGCAGGATTTCTTCTTCCTCGCCCTGCTGCTGATCATGGCGGCGCTGTCACTGTTCTTCTTCACTGCCGTGGCCGGACGCCTCTGGTGCGGCTATGCCTGCCCGCAGACGGTCTGGACCGAAGTATTCATGTGGATGGAGCGTTGGACCGAGGGCAACCGCTCGCAGCGCATGAAACTGGATGCGGCGCCGAACAGCCTGGATAAATTCCGCCGCAAAGGCTCCAAGTATGTGCTTTGGATCCTGTTCTCGCTCTGGACCGGCCTGACTTTCGTCGGATTCTTCACGCCGATCCGCGAACTGGCACCGGCTTTGCTGGCCGGAACCGCTTCGGGTTGGGCGGTATTCTGGCTGCTGTTCTATTCGTTTGCGACCTACGGCAATGCCGGCATCCTGCGCGAGCAGGTCTGCAAATACATGTGCCCTTACGCGCGTTTCCAGAGCGCGATGTTCGACCGCAACACCCTGATCATCAGTTACGATGCCCGCCGCGGCGAACCGCGCGGTCCGCGCAAGAAGGGTACGCTGGCCAGCGTGCTTGAGCGCGCCCGCGGCCTGATCGATGAACAGCGGGCCCAGCACTTCGTCATCGGTCACGCCAAGGAAAACAAGACCGACGCCAATATCTCGACCGGCCTGGTGGTCGACAACTTCGACGATACGGTCCTCGAAAAAATTACCGACAACGAGCAGCTCGGCGATTGCATCGACTGCACCATCTGCGTGCAGGTCTGTCCGACCGGCATCGACATCCGCAACGGCCTGCAGTATGAATGCATCGCCTGCGGCGCCTGCATCGACGCCTGCGACGAGGTCATGGACAAGCTCGGCTACCCGAAGGGCCTGGTCCGCTACACCACGCACAATGCGCTGGTCGGTCACAAGGTCAAACTGCTGCGCCCGCGCATCGTCATCTATGCCCTGCTGCTGCTTGCCCTGCTGGCCGGGACCATCATCGGCATCGCCAACCGCGAACCGCTGCTGGTTGATGTCATGCGCGACAAACAGCTCTACCGTCTGGCACCGGACGGCAGCATCGAAAACACCTATACCCTGCGCCTGATCAACAAAACCGGTACCAACTATGATGTCGACCTGCATGTCGAGGTGGGCGATATCGATGCCGAACTGATCATAAACGACCTGCCGATCCACCTTGGTGCTGAAAGCATCATGACCCTGCCGGTCACGGTCCGTACGCCGGCCAACTGCGTGCGCGGCATGAAAGAGATTGAATTCAAACTGACCGATAAGAAATCGGATCTGAAGGTCGAGGAAGAATCCCGCTTCTTCGGGCCGAGCGATTCCGGTGACGGTGGCTGTGATGACTGAGCCCCGGAAACCCTGGAAAGAGCCGATGGTCTGGATGATTTTCGGCATTCCGGCCTTAACGGTGATTGCCGGCTTCTATACGCTCTATCTAGCCATCTCATCCGGCCCGCTGGATTCGGTTCAGGCCTCAGTGGAACGTGTCGGCAAAGGCCAGGCCTTGCACAGCGCGGCCGACAGCGCCGCCTCCCAGGGCCATTATCGCGGTTATCTGGTCATCGACCGGCAGGCCCAGCCCTGGCAATTGACCCTGAAAACCGCGCCTGAGAATCTCGCGTCCCAGCCGGTCGATGTTCTGTTCGTGCATGCCAATCTGGCCAAGCGCGATGTGCGCGTCCGGCTGGAATCCGGCAGCGGCCGTTTGGACAAGGCGCTGGACTTCAGCCCGCAGCAGATTGTGGTCACCGATGCCGCCGGTCGCTGGCGTCTGGTCGGCAGTTACGATGCCGATGCCGCCAATATCGCCCTGACCGCCGCCCTCGAGGCGCCCTGATTCCGTAATGGCCCGAGAAACGCACTGTTTCCACTGCAGTGAAGTGCTGGGCCCTGCCCCCGTTTCACTGGATATTGCCGGTAGCGCCCGGCAATTCTGCTGTCTGGGCTGCGCCAACGCCGCACAATGGATCGAGCACGAAGGATTGGGCGATTACTATCGGCTGCGCAGCCAACAGGGCAGCAAAGTCGATGAAAGTCCCGCGGACTATTCGGCCTGGGACCGGGATGACGTGACCGCCGCGCATTGCCGGCCCTGCCCGGAAGGCCGCCAGATCGTGCTGTTGGCCGAAGGCATGCACTGCGCGGCCTGTGCTTGGCTGATCCAGAGCGCCTTGCAGAAGGACCCCGGCGTGGCCGTGGTCAATGCCAATGCCATCAATGGCCGTGTCGAGGTGCGCTGGAATCCGGAAAAATCCAGTCTGTCCTCGTTGTGTGCTCAGCTGGCCCGCCTGGGTTACCGCCCGTATCTGGCGGTCAACGAAGCCTATGAACAGGAAAAGCGCCGGGAACGTAACAGCTTATTGCTGAAGCTCGGCCTGGCGGCACTGGTGACCACGCAGACCATGATGTTCTCCGAGGCCTTGTATCTGGACACCGCCGGAGAGATGTCCTTTGCAACCCGTGACTTCTTCCGCTGGCTGACCTTCCTGCTGTGCTCGCCGGTGGTGTTCTATTCCGGCAGTGAATTCATCCGCGGCATGCTGCGCGAACTGCGTCATCTGCGTCCCGGCATGGACACGCTTGCCGCCAGCAGCATTCTTCTGGCCTACTTCGCCAGTCTCTATCAGACCCTGACCGGCGGCGATCACATCTGGTTCGATGCCTCGGCCATGTTCGTCCTGTTTCTGCTCTCGGCGCGTATTCTCGAACGCTTTGCACGCAACACCGCGCGTGCCCAGGTCGATCTGCTGGCACGCGCACAACCGCAATTCGCCTGGCGCATCATCGACGGCCGGCGCGAACAGTATCCGATTACCGAGGTCCGTCCGGGCGATGTGTTGTTTTTACCCGCAGGTGAAGCGGTTCCGGCCGATGGCATCCTGCTGAGCCCAGCGCTGGATGTTGATGAATCCTTATTGACCGGCGAGTCGGAATTGCAGACCCGACAGGCCGGCGACACGGTACTGGCTGGCAGCACGCTCGGCCCCAGCGCCGGAGAAATGCGCGTCAGCAGCACCGGACAGAACACGCAGCTGTCACAGATTCTGCGTCTGGTCGAACAGGCCCAAGGCAGCAAGCCGGTCGAGAACGCCTGGGCGGAACGGCTGGCCTCACGTTTTGTGTTGATTATGTTTGCGGTCACCATCGCGGCTTTCGCAATCTGGTGGCAGATTGACAGTGACAAGGCGTTCCCGGTGGCGCTGGCAGTGCTTGTGGCCGCCTGCCCTTGCGCCCTGTCACTGGCCGTACCGGCAGCCGTATCTTCGGCGTTCGATGCGTTGGCCCGCAGCGGCGTGCTGGTACTGTCACCGGATGCGCTTTCGAAACTCGGGACAATCGACCATATCGTCTTTGACAAGACCGGCACCCTGACCACCGGCAAACCCACCCTGAATGCCGTGCATGCCTTCGCACCCTGCGACCAGGCACAGGCTTTGCAGCTGGCCTACAGTCTTGAAATCGGATCCAAACATCCCTTGGCAGCAGCATTTACCGGCAGCGGCGCCGCCCAATTGGTCTTCGAAGCACTCAGTGTCATTCCCGGCCATGGCGTCAGCGGCCGCATCGGCACTGAAGAGTACCGCTTGGGCAAAGCGGAATTTGCGGCGGCAGGCCAACCCGACGAGGGCATCTGGTTGAGCCGCAACGGACACCTCCTGGCGCAGTTTCTGCTGCACGACCCGATCAAAGCCGAGGCAGCGACCGATCTGGCCTGGCTCGCCGATTCGGGAATGCAGACCCATTTACTCAGTGGCGACAGCATCGAACGCGTCCGTGACGTCGCCGATACGCTGGACATCGCAAATCGCCAGGCGCGCGCCACGCCCGAACGCAAGCTCGATTATCTGCGCAATCTGCAGCACAATGGTGCGCGTGTATTGATGGTCGGCGATGGCATCAATGACGCGCCGGTCATGGCGCAGGCCGATGTGTCCATGGCGATGGGCTCCGGCGCCTGGCTGGCGCAGTCCAATGCCGACATCCTGCTGATGAATTCCCGATTGAAGCAGGTCCGGCAGGTCTTTGCCGTGGCCAGCCACATGCATCGGTTGATGCGGCAGAACCTGCGTTGGGCGGTTGCGTATAATGGCATTGCGGTGGCCATTGCCCTGTCCGGATTCATCCACCCGGGCTATGCATCGCTCGGCATGGCCGGATCCTCCCTGCTGGTCACCCTCAACGCCCTGAGAATTTACCGGACCGCCTCATGAATATCCTGTTGGCCCTGATTCCGATTTCCCTGGTTCTGCTGATAGTCGGCATTCTGGCGTTCTTCTGGGCCGTGCGCAAAGGGCAGTTCGACAATCTCGATGCGGCCGCGCTGGACATCCTGACCGATGACAGCAAACCGATGCCGGACAAGGGCAAAACGGACCATGCCGGTTGATTTCCTGGTTCTGGGTGCGGCCTTTCTTTCGGGACTGATGGGCGGCGTGCATTGCACGCTGATGTGCGGCGGTATTGCCGTTTCCTTGAATGGCCAACCCAAGTCCAATGCCCTGCCGCATGCCCTCATGCTGAATCTGGGACGGGTCTCCAGCTACACCCTTGCCGGCATACTGGCCGGCAGCATCGGCGCACTTTTCGTCGGGGTCATCCGGGTACCGGAGCTGGCGGTGGTGCTTCGCAGCCTCTTGGGTCTGGTGCTGATGCTGCTGGCCCTGCGCATGCTGTTTCCGCGTCGATTCGCCTTCGCCATTCCCGGCAACAGCCGGATCTGGCATTGGGTGTCCGGACTGAAACAATTCCTGCCGGCAAACGGCCTGTTGCGCTCGTTCGGGTTCGGTGCGATGTGGGGCTGGCTGCCCTGCGGCCTGAGTACGGGCCTGCTGCTGGCCGCCTGGCTGGAAGCAAGCCCGCTGCACAGCGGCCTGCTGATGCTGGCATTCGGTCTGGGCACATTGCCGCTGATGACGACCCTCAGTTATTCCGGAGCACGCTTCCAGCATCTGCTCGGTCATCGTGGACTGCGCATGGGACTGGCGATGACGGTCTTTATCGCCGGCGTACTTACCGCTGCCGCCCCTTGGCTGATGCATGCTCCCGGCATGCATGGCTTATTGACCGCACTGGGCTGCCGCAGCCTGGTTTAAGCGCGCAGGCGCTCCAGCGTCACATGGGCCAACGCATTCAAGGTCGGCCGGTTGAGAATCTCGACATCGCGGCCGTTGACGCGGATCAATCCGTCATCCTGCATTTTGCTGAGCGTGCGGCTGACGGTTTCAATCACCAGCCCCAGATAGCTGCCGATGTCCTCGCGCGACATCGGAATCATGAAGCGGTCACCGGAGCGGCCGAGCTGGCGGTAGCGCTCGGACAGCTGGTGCAGGAATATCGCCATGCGTTCGTGCGCGTTTTTCTTGGACAGGATTTCGATGTGCTTCTGGTCGCGGTTGATGGTCTGGCCGATGATGCGCAGCAGCTGATGCTGCAGGCTCGGCAGCTGGGCGGCCACCGATTCCAGATCCGACAGCGGGATTTCACAGACATCGGCGGTGGTCAAGGCCACGGAATCGCAGGTGTGTTTCGCGGTGCCGAGCGCATCCAGCCCGAGGATTTCACCCGGCAGGTGGAAGCCGGTGACCTGGCTGTCGCCATCGCTGTTGTAGACCACCGACTTGAACGCACCTTCACGGGCCACATAAATGTAATCGAGCTTCTGGCCTGCGGAAAACAGCACATCGCCGCGCTTGAGCGGGCGACGCTTCTGCACGATGGTATTCAGACGCTCGAACTCGTCGGCGTGGATATTGGCCGGCAGGCAAAGCACCTGGATGGAACACTTCGAGCAGTCGTTCCGGTTGCCTTTCAGACCCTTGAACGAATCAGCAGCATCACTCATTGCGGTTTGTCCCCTGATGTCCAGCGCTTCAGCCAACTGTTGACGGTATCGTGCCAAAGAATGCTGTTCTGCGGTTTGAGCACCCAGTGGTTTTCATCCGGAAACAACAGCAGCTGGCTTTCGATGCCCTTGCGCTGCAGCGCGGTGAACGTGGCGATGCCCTGCTCCGGCGGAATGCGGTAGTCGAGCTCGCCCTGCACCACCAGCATCGGCACGCGCCACTTGGCGACGTGATTGACCGGATTGAATTTCTCGTAGTTCTGCGGCACATCGTAAGGGGTACCGCCGTTTTCCCACTCGGTGAACCACAGTTCTTCGGTGGCATAGCCCATCATGCGGGCATCGAACACGCCATCATGGTTGACCAGGCACTTCCAGGGCTCGGGCCAGTTGCCGGCGATCCAGTTGACCATGTAACCGCCATAGCTGGCGCCGAGCGCGCAGGCGCGGCCGCTATCGAGGAAACGGTATTTCTTGAGGGCATGCGCATAGCCTTTCTGCAGATCTTCCAGCGGACGGTCACCCCAGTGTCCGGAAATGGAATCGGTGAAGGCCTGGCCATAGCCGGTGGATCCGTGGAAGTCAATCATGACCACGGCAAAGCCCTGGCCGGCGTAGGTCTGCGGATTCCAACGATAGCTCCAGCCGTTGCTGAAACTGCCCTGCGGGCCGCCGTGGATCAGGAAGGCCACCGGGTATTTGCGGCCTTCGACGTAGTTGGCCGGCTTGACCACATAGCCGTGCACGGTTTCGTTGTTCCAGCCGATGAATTGGAATTGCTCGAACGCACCCCAAGCGGTCTTGGCGATGGCATCGCGGTTATTGACGCTGACCTGACGTTCGCTGCGTGCGCCGGCATCGGTCAGGAACAGCTGCGCCGGCGAATCCAAGCGGTCGCGGGTGAACAGCACCTGGTTGCCGGCCACGGCGAATTCGCGCACGCTGCCGTCGCGCGCGACCAATGCGGCTTCGCCATTGGCGATGTCGATGGCGAACAGCGGCATTTCGCCGGTGTCCTGGGTGGTGGTGAACAGGGTCTTGCCGTCAGCGCTGATGGCCAGCGACTCGGCCGAGTTGTCCAGTCGCGGGGCGACTTCACGGGTTTTTCCGCTGGCCAAGTCCATGGCCATGATGGCGAAACGGTCGGCTTCAAAGCCCGGGCGTTTCATGGCGCGGTAGTACAGGGTCTTGCCGTCCGGACTGAACACCGGCGAGGTGTCCCAGGCCTTGTTGGCTTCGGTCAGATTGCGCGGCGCGGCTTTGCCGTCAACCGACACATGGTAAAGGTCGAAGTTGGTTGACCACGCTTCGGTTTTTCCGGCGATACGTACCGAAAATACCAGCGACTTGCCATCCGGGACCCAGGCATATTCACCGGCATCGCCGAAGGGTTTGGAGGGAATGTCACCATCGACATTGGCCAGACGCACGGCGGCGCCGAGCTTGCCGTTCAGCAACGGAGCGAGGAACAATTGATTGCGGCGGCCATCGGCGTAGGTATCCCAGTGCCGGATGAACAGTTTGTCGAACAGCATGCCACTGGCTTTATTGGCCGCTTTGGCATCCAGTCGCTGTTTGGTACAGGCGATATCCGCGCAATCGGTAAACACTTCCAGACTGAAAGCGACGTGCTTGCCATCCGGAGACAGTTTGTAGGAGCCGATGTCGAGCGGGACATCGGAGACCTGTACCGCGTTTTGGCTACCGACGGCCTGCGACCACAATTGCATGCTGCCGGATTTGGCGCTCAGGAAATACACGTTCAGACCGTCGGGCGAAAAACTGGGCGAATTGACGTTCAGGCCTTCTTCGGTGAAACGCACCGGCGGAGCGGCATCCCGGGCGAACAGATCCTCGATCCACAGTGCGGTTTTGCCGCGGTTGGCGGCCAGATCCGTCTGACGCACCGCGAACACTGCCAGGCGGCCGTTCGGGGAGAGTGTCGGCGATGAAACACGCTCGTAGGCGACCATGTCGCGGATGGTGAACGGGGCCTTGGCGTCGGACGCGGCGGTCGCCGAAAAGGGGGTCAACAGGGCCAACAGCAGCAATCGCGCTTTCATCGATAAACCTCGCAGGAACACCCGGTTATGGTACTCCATCCGGCGCTATACTGGCGACTGACCACTGTCAGGACCTGTCCCATGACCGACGCCGCGCTCGCCCAGCAATCCCAGATTTTTGGCCATCCCAAAGGACTTTTCGTCTGTTTCATGACCGAAATGTGGGAGCGTTTTTCCTTCTACGGCATGAAGGCCTTGTTGTTCCTGTATCTGACCAAGTACCACCTGTTTACCGATGACAACGGCTACCTGCTGCTGGGCACTTATGCCGGCCTGGCGTACGCCCTGCCTTTGCTCGGCGGCGCCCTGGCCGATCGCTGGCTCGGCATGCGCAAGGCGGTGGTATTCGGCGGCTTGCTGCTGGTACTGGGGCAATTGGGCATGGCCTATACCGGCACACCGGCACAGGGTATCGCCGGCCAAGCCACTCAAGATGGGTTTGCCATCCAGATCATGTATGCCTCATTGGCACTGATTGCGGTCGGCGTGGGCTTTCTCAAACCGAACATTTCCACCATCGTCGGCCGGCTGTATGCCGACAATGATCCCCGCCGCGACTCGGGTTTCACCATTTTCTACATGGGCATCAATATCGGCGCCGCCCTGTCCTCGTTGATCGTGGCCTACATCGGCGAAAAAATCGGCTGGGGTTACGGCTTCGGTCTGGCCGGCGTGATGATGGCGCTGGGTCTGGTGCAGTTCGTGTTGGGCCAGAAACATCTGGCCGGACAGGCTGAACCGCCGAATCCGGCGGCGCTGACGGCCCCTTGGTTCGCCGGCATCAGCCGCGAATGGTGGATTTATCTTTCCGGCAGCCTCTCGGTACTGGTGGTGTGGCAGGTACTTCAGATGAAAGTGGACTTCAGCTTTCTGGGCCCGATCGCCGGCGGCCATGAAGTGACCATGACCGAAGTGGTCGCCGTGGTCATGGGTTTGGGCCTGTTCGTCTGGTTCTTCAAATTCCTGTTCTCCGGCATCACTGCCGCCGAGCGCGGCCGGATGATTGTATTGATGACCTTGATCGTGATCAGCTCATTGTTCTGGGGTTTGTACGAGCAAAGCTACGGCAGCTGGGTGGCCTTCGCGGAACGCGTCATGGACCGCAGCACCTTTGGCGTGGAATGGACGGCCGGGCAGACCACGTCCATCGGCGCCATTTTCGTCATTGCCTTCAGCCCGCTGTTTGCCTGGCTCTGGCCGAAACTCGACCACTACGGCCTGAACCCGAGTCTGCCGGCCAAATTCGGTTGGGCCTTGGTGTTCCTGGGCCTGGCTTTCGGTGTACTGATGATGGCCAGCCATGCGCCGGGCGATGACGGACTGGTCAGTCTGTGGTGGATGGTGCTGGCCTACGCGCTGATGGTCATCGGCGAAATGATGCTGTCGCCGATCGGTTTGTCGGCCGTGACCACACTGTCGGTACCGCGTGTGGTCGGGCTGATGATGGGGGCCTGGTTCCTGTTTTCCGCCTTCGGCGAAATGATCGCCGGCCGGCTCGGCACCTGGGCGTCGATTGACCCCAACCCGGATGGCAGCATCGATAAAGTCAAGGCGCTTGGCGTTTACGGCGATGTGTTCGGCGACATGATGTGGATCGGCGTCATCGCCGGCGTAGTACTGCTGGTGCTGTCACCGCTGTTGACGCGATTGACCCGCGAGCAAGCATAAGAATTCTGCGTACCCAAAAAAAACCGCCCATCGGGCGGTTTTTTTCGCATAGATCGGCGCGGATCAGAATGGCACGTCATCACCGAACGGATCATTGTCGGCCGGTGCGGTAACCGCTGCCGGGGCCGAACGCGCCGCCGGTTTCGGGGTGCTGAATTTATCGCCGCCGCTGGACCAGCCGCTGTCTTCCCGGCTGCCGCCGCGATCGCCGCCTTCTTTCTTGCCGCCGAGCATCTGCATCTCGTTGGCCACGACATCGGTGCTGTAACGTTCGATGCCCTGCTTGTCGGTGTACTTCTGGGTTTCCAGCTTGCCTTCGACATAGATCATCTGGCCCTTGCGCACGTATTCACCGACGATTTCCGCCAGCTTGCGGGTGAACTTGACCCGGTGCCATTCGGTCTTTTCCTGCTTCTCGCCGGCTTTGTCTTTCCATTGTTCGGAAGTGGCGACCGACAGCGTGCAATAGGCATCGCCGGACTGGAAATAACGGACTTCCGGGTCTTTGCCAACGGTGCCGACGAGGATGACTTTGTTGATGCCACGAGCCATGGCGGGTTCCTTTCAAAAGTGGGTGTAGAGACAGATTAAGTATAGCTTTCAACCGGCAATATCCCAAAGCATTTCTGCCGGTGTCCGAATTCCCCCCGTAGACGGGTCGGAAGTCCTATAATTGGATGGGACTCCTGAAACTTAAGTAGTTGATTTATGAGCATTGAATCCATCCAGACCCTGGCCCGGGCCGAAATGGCCGCAGTCGACGTGCTGATTCGGGCCGAACTGCGTTCGGACGTTCTGCTGATCAACCAGATTTCCGAACACATCATCGCCGCCGGCGGCAAGCGCCTGCGTCCGATGCTGACCGTAGTGGCCGCGCGCGCTGCCGGTTACACCGGGCAGGACCACACCGCCTTGGCTGCCATCATCGAATTCATCCACACCGCTACTTTGCTGCATGACGACGTCGTCGATGAATCCGACCTGCGGCGCGGGCGCAAGACCGCCAACGCTCTCTGGGGCAATGCCCCGAGCGTTTTGGTCGGCGATTTCCTGTATTCGCGCGCCTTCCAATTGATGGTCGGTCTGGATTCGATGGCCATCCAGAAGCGCCTGGCCAACACCACCAATCGTATCGCCGAGGGCGAAGTCCTGCAGTTGCTGCATGTGCACAATCCGGACACCGATGAAGCGGCTTACCTGAACGTCATCGAGCGCAAGACCGCTGAACTGTTCAGTGCCGCCACCGGGCTGGCCGTGCATCTGGCCGGCGCCGACGCGTCGACCTGTGCCGCCATGGATGCTTACGGCCTGCATCTGGGCATGGCCTTCCAGATTGCCGATGATGTGCTGGATTACGTTGGAGATGCCGATGCGCTGGGCAAGAATCTCGGCGATGATCTGGCCGAGGGCAAAGCCACCCTGCCGCTGATCCATGCCCTGGGATTGGCCGAAGACGATGTGCGCGCCCGCCTGCGTCTGATCATCGCCACCGGCGACGCGACGGCCATGCCGGAAGTCCTTTCGGCCATCACCCGCAGTGAAAGCCTGCGCTATTGCACGGACAAGGCCCGCTTCCATGCCGAATCGGCAAAGGCGGCTTTGCAGGTGCTGCCGGACAGCCCCTGGAAACAGGCGCTGGCGGACCTGGCAAACTATTCGGTTGCACGGAACCACTAAGGCCATGCCGGCCAGCCGTGTGGGCCTGCGTTGGATTGCCGTCTTGGAGGCGGTCAAAGGCGTGTTGGCTGCGGCGACCGGGCTCTGGCTGTTGTCGCTGTTTCAGTACACGCCGCGCGCCTTGGCCAAACAACTGGTCGAGCGTCTGCACCTGAATCCGGGCAGTCACTATCCCGACCTGTTCGTGGCCAATGTCGGCACGCTCTCGGATCGCAGCATCACGCTTCTGGGCCTGGCGGCCTTGGTCTACGCCGCCCTGCGCTTCATCGAGGCCATGGGTCTTTGGCAGGATCGGGCCTGGGCCAAATGGTTTGCCGCAGTGACCGGTGCCATCTATATTCCGTTCGAGCTTTATGAACTGCTGCAGGGCTACAACGGCTTTGTGATCGGGGCCTTGGTCATCAACTGCCTGGTGGTCGCGTATCTAACGCGCACACTGCGTGCGGAACGGACTTGACGGCTTGACCGCCGGCGTCAACAATCCACGCATCAGCTCGGAGAATAGCCCATGAATCCCGCCCTTCAGGCCGCCATCAGTGCGTCGGCAAAACACCACAAGCAACTGCTGGATCAACTGAAGGACGGCAATGCCTTCAGCCGCGATACCGCGATCAAGCAAGCGGATTTGGCTGGCGAGCAGACGGCGCTGGTGCCGCACTACCTCAAGCGCGGCATCATCCGCAGCACCCCGGATGGCGGCATTTACTTGGTCCGCAGTGCTTATGAAGATCACCTGAGCGCGCAGAAGACCGTCGGAAAATGGGCGCTGCTGATTGTCGGCCTGTCGTCGCTCATCGGTATTTTGCTGCTGCTGGCCAATAAGCTTTGATGCACTTCAACGCGCAACCCTTAATCACGCCTCGCTGTGCTGAACATGAAATTCCTTGCGCTATACTGGGGCACCACAGCGTGCGGAAGCAGCGCCATGCCAGATCAATCCGATAAAAAACGCAATGTGCCGACCGGAACCGGAATTGCCCTCGGCACCAGCTTGGGTGTGGCATTTGGAGCGCTGTACGGTCAGCTCGCATTCGGGCTCGCATTGGGCGTGGCCTTCGGAGCGGCCATCGATGTCGTGTCGCATGTTCGACACAAGAATAAGGATTAACCCAAACCCAAACCCGGAATTTTGCTGATGGCATTCGGGTCGAAACCGGCCAGCTCGGCAAAGTGCCGCCCCCGCGCCACGTAATCGGCATAGACGCCGAAGCTCGGTGCACCCGGCGATAACAACACCACTCCGCCTTCCGGTAAAGCCTGTTGCGCCTGCTGCACGGCATCGGACAGATCCGCGGCTTCCGACAGATGAAACCCGGGCGTATTGATACCGCGCAGGCACTCGGCGATGCGGGTGCCGTTCTGACCCATGGCGATGATGGCTTTCGGCGGATTTACGGCCACATACTCGGCGAACGCTTCCCAGTCCAGGCCGCGATCAT
>CAJAPA010000120.1 GCA_903942465.1 uncultured Gammaproteobacteria bacterium | reverse complement strand
GATCTGCCGCCGGAAGAGGAAAAGAACATCCCGACCGTGTGCCACAGCCTGGACCAGGCTTTGGACGCACTGGACGGCGACCGCGACTTCCTGAAAGCCGGCGGCGTGTTCACCGACGACTTCATCGACGGTTACATCGCCCTGAAGATGGGCGAGGTCACCAAGTTCCGGGCGGCCACGCACCCGCTGGAATATTCGATGTACTACCAGCTCTGATGCTTGACCACGACGCCGGGAATTCCCGGCGTCGCTTTTTCCACCTGTAAAAAATCCGAACGGAGTGCCCATGAAACTGATCACCGCCATCATCCGGCCGTTCAAACTCGATGAAGTCCGCGAGGCCCTGTCCGAAGCCGGCGTGTCCGGTATCACGGTCACCGAAGTGAAAGGCTTCGGCCGCCAGAAAGGCCATACCGAGCTCTACCGCGGCGCCGAATACGTGGTCGATTTCCTGCCGAAAATAAAAATCGAAACGGTGATCACCGACGACCGCCTCGAGGCCGTGCTGGAAACCCTGCAGCAGTCCGCGGCCACCGGCAAACTCGGTGACGGCAAGATCTTCGTGTCCAGCGTCGAGCAGTTCATCCGCATCCGCACCGGCGAACTCGACGCCGACGCCCTTTAACCCGCCTGGAGGATTTTGCATGCAACGACCGTTCATCCGTTCCTGGAAAGCCCGGCTGGCGGTATTGGCCGGTGCCGTACTCGTCACCGGCAGTGCGATGGCGCAGGCTGCCGCACCCGCCATCGACAAGGGCGATACCGCCTGGATGATGCTGTGCGCGGCCTTGGTGATCTTCATGGCCCTGCCCGGACTCGCCTTGTTTTATGGCGGTCTGGTGCGCAGCAAGAACGTTCTGTCGGTGTTGATGCAGACGCTGGCGGTGTTCTCGCTGGTGGCGGTGCTGTGGGCGCTGTACGGTTACAGTTTCGCGTTCACCGAAGGCAATGCGTTCATCGGCGGCGTCGATCGCCTGTTCGCGCAGGACATCAACGGCGCAGCGGCGGCCACCTTCACCAAAGGCGTGTACATTCCCGAACTGGTGTTCTTCGTGTTCCAGGGCGCGTTCGCCTGCATCACCTGCGCGCTGATCATCGGCGCCTTCGCCGAGCGTGTGAAGTTCGCCGGCGTGCTGCTGTTCACTGTGCTGTGGTTCACCTTCGCGTATTTGCCGATGGCGCACATGGTCTGGTTCTTCCCGGGCCCGGACGCCTTCACCGATACCGCGGCCGTGGACGGCGTGCTGGCGCGTTCGGGTTGGTTGTGGGCGAAAGGCGCGCTGGATTTTGCCGGCGGCACCGTGGTGCACATCAATGCCGCCGTGGCTGGCTTGGTCGGCGCCTATGTCATCGGTCCGCGCGTGGGTTACCGGCGCGAAGCACTGAAACCGCACAACCTGACCCAGACCATGGTCGGTGCCTGCATCCTGTGGTTCGGCTGGTTCGGCTTCAATGCCGGTTCGGCTTTGGAAGCCAATGGTGTTGCGGCGCTGGCTTTCGTGAATACTTTTCTGGCCACGGCCGCGGCGGTGCTGAGCTGGAGTCTGGCCGAGTGGTTGGGCAAGGGCAAGCCCTCGATGCTGGGCGGCGCGTCCGGTGCGGTGGCGGGATTGGTGGCGATTACCCCGGCCGCCGGTTTGGTCGGACTTAGTGGTGCTTTGATTATCGGTGCCATCGCCGGCGTGGTCTGCCTGTGGGGCGTCACCGGCTTGAAGAAACTACTGCGTGCCGATGACAGTCTGGATGTGTTCGGCGTGCACGGTGTGGGCGGCATTACCGGTGCGTTGCTGACCGGCGTGTTCGCCGCGCCGCAATTGGGCGGTGCCGGACTCTGGGATTATGTGACCGAAAGCGCGCTGCCGGAGTATTCGATCGCATCGCAGGTATGGATCCAGACCCAGGGCGTGCTGGTCACCGTCGCGCTCTCCGGCGTGGTGGCACTGGCGGCTTTTCTGATCGTGAAATACACCGTCGGTCTGCGCGTGCCGGAAGAAGCCGAACGCGAAGGCCTGGACATCAGTTCGCATGGCGAGTCGGCCTACGAGTTGTAATCCCGTTTCGACGCGTACCTTGCCAACGGCCCTTCGGGGCCGTTGCTTTTAGCGCACCCGCACCAGGCTGGCGGCAGCGGTGGTGTTAGCGTACTGGCGGATGGTGGCATATCCGCTGCTCTTGCCATAGCCGATGCCGTTGGCGCGCGGGCGGTAGCGGTTGTTGAGTTTCACCGGGGCATTGTCCGGTTTGGTGCTGGTCGGGATGAAGTTGTACATGGTGGGGCCTCAGTTGGTTGGTGTGGTATCAATGTATAACACCTCTTGGCATCGACCATGTGCCGTAAGTCATGTTGTTGAAAATGAACAACTATTATTCAGCTTGCGTTTAGGGGTTCGGACAAACCGGGTGTATTGCACTAAGATGGTGCAATGAGCCCTAGCGATGCCGCCACCTTCGATCAGCTTGCCACCCCGATTCTGTGGCTGGACGGGCAGGGCGCGGTGTACGACTGCAATGCCGCCTTCAGCAGCTGGCTGTCGGTCGGCAAGCGGCGCTTGCTCGGGGTCGGTATCGATCAGCTGGATCACGAACATCCGCGCCTGCACGCGCTGTGCATGCAATGCCTGCAACCGGAGGAACGTATGCAGGCCCTGCGGCTGCAACTGCGTTTCGCCGAGCAGCGCGAGCGCTTCGCCGATGCCATCGTGGTGCGTGAAGCCGAGGGCTGGCGCATTGAATGGCACCCGCGCGCCGAATTCGACGGCAGCGATCCGGCATTGGCCTTGCCGGCCGCGCTGTCGGTAGCGCTGAAAGGTCTGGCGCACGAACTGCGCAATCCGCTGGCCGGATTGAAAGGCGCGGCTCAGCTGCTGCAGAAGAAAACCCAGGAGCAGCCGCAAGCGCAGGCGCTGGTGAAGCTGATCGAAAACGAAGTGGTGCGGCTGACCCAACTGATCGATCAGTTCATGCATCCGGCACCGCCGAAAGCGCAGGGTCCGCTGAACATCCATGGCGTGCTGGAAACCGTGCGTCAGCTGGCCGATGCCGAAGCCGGCTGGTCGGTGAAGCTGGTGCGCGATTACGATCCGAGTCTGCCGGAAGTAATCGGCGATGCCGACCGATTGACTCAGGCCGTACTCAATCTGGTGCGCAACGCGCTGCAGTCCGGCGCCGGCGAAGTGGTGCTGCGCACGCGTGCCGATCATCAGGTACAGATCGCCGACCGCCTGTCGCGTCTGGCCATCCGTGTGGAAATCGCCGACAACGGCCGCGGCGTGCCGGAAGACCTGCAGGAGCAGATTTTTCTGCCCTTGGTGTCCGGCCGCGCCGAAGGCACCGGTCTGGGATTGCCGCTGGCCTTGCAGATCGCGCGTGAACACCAGGGCTCGCTCAGTTTCCGTTCGCGGCCGGGCCACACCGTATTCACCCTGCTGTTGCCGGTACCCGAGGAGAGCGCATGAACACCGCCGAAATCTGGTTGGTCGATGATGATGCCAGCATCCGCTT
>CAJAPA010000119.1 GCA_903942465.1 uncultured Gammaproteobacteria bacterium | reverse complement strand
GTCTGCAGATGCACCACCATCGCGCCGAGCATTGGATCGTGGTCAGCGGCACCGCCCGCGTGACCTGCGACGACAAGGTGTTCATGCTCTCGGAAAACCAGAGCACCTACATTCCGCTGGGCAGCGTGCACCGTCTGGAAAACCCGGGCAATATTCCGCTGGAGCTGATCGAAGTGCAGTCCGGTGGTTATCTGGGCGAAGACGACATCGTGCGCTTCGAAGACGTGTACGGCCGTTCGCCGGAAGCGAAAAGCCCGTGATCGACCTGCACTGCCACATCCTGCCCGGCATCGACGACGGCGCACCGGATCTGGCGGTGGCACTGGCAATGGCGCGCTGCGCGGTGGACGATGGCATCACCGTCACCGCCTGCACGCCGCACATCTATCCGGGTCTGTATGAAAACCAGGCCGAGGGCATCCGCGCCGGCATCGCGGCGTTCCGCGCGGCCCTGGCCGAGGACGGCATTCCGCTGCGGCTGGTGGAGGGCGCCGATACCCATCTGGCGCCCGATCTGCTGGAAGGACTGCGCGGCGACCGCATTCCGACCCTCAACGGCTCGCGCTATTTTCTGTTCGAACCGCCGCATCATGTCGCGCCGCCGCGCCTGGAAGAGTCGGTGTTCGCGCTGGTCGCGGCCGGCTATGTGCCGGTGATCACCCACCCCGAGCGCCTGACCTGGATCGAGGAGCATTACCCGGTGTTCAAGCGCCTGGTCGCGTCCGGGGCCTGGATGCAGCTGACCTCCGGCAGTTTGACCGGCCGCTATGGCCCGCGCCCGAAATACTGGGCCGAACGCATCCTCGACGAAGGTTTCTGCCACATCATCGCCACCGACGCCCACCACATCGACCGCCGGCCGCCCTTGCTGGCCGAGGCCCGCGAGGCCGCCGCCCGCCGCCTGGGCGCCGAAGAGGCCACGCATCTGGTGATGACAAGACCCCAAGGCATCCTTGATAATGTGGCAACCCCACTTTTGCCGCCCTTGCCGGAGGCGCGGGTCGCCGATGGCCCGGAGCGGCCGTTCTGGCGCGGTCTGTTCCGACGCAAACCCCACTGAAGTGAACGGAATCCCATGAAACGACTTGCCCGATCCCTGATTCCCGCCCTGCTGCTGGCCACCGGCCTGGCCGCGGCCGCCGATCCGTCGCCGACGGTGCCGGTCAAGAAGGTCGCCGATTCGGTCGAGCTGGCGCTGCCCGACAACATCTCGATCAAGGGCGTGTACAGCGGCAGCACCGAATACCGCATCGGTCCGCAGGATCTGCTGGAAGTGTCGGTGTTCCTCAATGAAGACCTCAAGCGCGAAGTGCGGGTCAACAGCGTCGGGCAGATCTCCCTGCCGCTGATCGGCACCGTGCTGGCCGGTGGCAAGACCGTGGAAGAGCTCGAACAGGAACTGATGACGGCCTACGGCAAATCGCTGCTGCAGAATCCGCAGATCAATGTGTTCATCAAGGAATTCACCAGCCAGCGCGTCACCATCGAGGGCGCGGTCAACAAATCCGGCATCTATCCGATCAAGGGCAAGACCAGCCTGCTGCAGGCCATCGCCCTGGCCGAAGGCATCGACATGAATCTGGCCCAGCTCGATTCGATCCTGGTGTTCCGCACCGTCAACGGCCAGCGCATGGCGGCGAAATTCGATCTGAACCTGATCCGCAAGGGGGATGCCGCCGATCCGCAGATCTTCGGCGACGACATCATCGTGGTCGGCGTGTCCAGCCGCAAATGGGCCTACCGCAAATTCCTCGAAAGCATTCCGCTGGTGAATGCTTTCATCCTGTATTGATCCGCAGCACCCGCCGAGAATCCGCATGACCGCACCGAACGATCCGTCCGAGACCCCCAGCGGCAGCGCCCTGCCGATCCGCCGCGACAGTTCCGGCGGCGAGCTGGCGGCGTACGCGCCGGGCGTGCTCAGCACCGATGTGCTGAACGCCGACCAGGACGAATTCAACATCGACCTGATGGGCCTGTGGCACATCCTGATGAAGCGGCGCTGGACCATCGTCGCCACGGTCGGCATCGTGTTCGTGTTCGCGCTGGTGGCCTCGCTGATGATCACCCCGGTGTACCGGGCCACGGCCTCGGTGCAGATCGACCGCGAGTTGATGAACATCACCAACAACGACACCAACCCGATGGCCGGCATGATCGCCGATCCGAATTACCTGAACACCCAGTACCAGCTGCTGCAAAGCCGCGAGCTGGCCTCGCGGGTGCTCAGCGACATCGGCTTCCAGAATCAGAAGCGTTTCGAAAGCGTGTTTCAGCCTTCGGCCGCCAGCCAGATTAAGAGCTGGTTCGCGCCCTCGGAAGCCGGCAAGGCCAAGTCCGATCCGGCCGCCGAAAAGGCCAAAGCCCTGAAGCGGGTGAGCACCTTCAAAGACGGCTATACCATCGAGCCGGTGCGCAATACCCGTCTGGTCAAGATCCACTACAACAGCACCGATCCGGCCTTCGCCATCCTCTCGGCCAACAGCCTGGCCGAAGCGTTCCAGAGCCGCAATCTGGAAACCCGTTTTGAAACCTCCAGCTATGCCAAGAGCTATCTGGAAGACCAGCTCAAGCAGCTGAAGATCAAGCTCGAGGATTCCGAGGCGCAGCTGGTGCGCTTCGCCGCCAAAGAGCAGATCGTCAGCTCCGGCGACGAATCCGCCGGCACCTTGCCGGAACAGAACCTCGGCGCGCTCAATGCCGCGCTGGCCAAGGCCAAGGAAGAACGCATCCGCGCCCAGTCGCAGTGGTCGCAGGCGCAATCCAGTGTCGGCATGGTCACCTTCGGCGCGACCGGCGGCAATTCCATCGTGCGTTCCTTGATGGAGTCGCGCTCCACGCTGATGGCCGAATACCAGAACAAACTCAGCCAGTTCAAACCGGGTTACCCGGCCATGCTGCAGCTGAAAGCGCAGATCGATGAAACCGACAAGCAGATCGCGGCCGAAATCGCCGGCATCAAGTCGGCCATCCGCGCCGAGTACGAAGCCGCGCAGCAGAACGAGAACATGATCGCGGCGCAGATCGGTTCGCTCAAAGGCGAAGCGCTCGATCTGAAGAGCCGCTCGATCCAGTACAACATCTTCAAACGCGAAGTCGATACCAACCGCCAGCTGTACGAAGCCACCCTGCAGCGCTACAAGGAAATCGGCGTCGCCGCCGGCGTCGGTCTGAACAATATCCTGATCGTCGACAAGGCGGTCAGCGCCGGCAAGTACCGCCCGAACGTGCCGCTGAACCTCGCCGTGGCGCTGCTGCTCGGTCTGGTGCTCGGCCTGCTGCTGGTGCTGCTGCTGGAGTACATGGACGACACCCTGAAGAATTCCGAAGATATCGAAAAGCGCCTGAGCCTGGCCGTGCTCGGGGTGATTCCCAAACTCAAGGAAGGCCAATCGCTGGACGCGGCCATGGCCGATGTGCGCTCGGCGTTTTCCGAGGCCTACCGTTCGGTGCGCACCGCGCTGCAGTTCGCCACCGCCACCGGGGTGCCGCGCAGCCTGCTGATCACCAGCGCCTCGCCGAGTGAGGGCAAAACCACGGCGGCGGTCACCATCGGCCGCAATTTCAGCCAGATCGGCAAGCGCGTGCTGCTGATCGACTCCGACATGCGCAAGCCCTCGATGCATAAAAAGATGGGCATCGACAACGAAGTCGGCCTGAGCAATTATCTGGCCGGTGCCGCCACGCTCGAGGCGGTGATCCGCCATACCGATTATCCGGGCCTGAGCGTGGTCACCACCGGACCGCTGCCGCCGAATCCGGCCGAGCTGCTGCACGATGACAACATGCGTCTGCTGCTGGCCCACGGGCTGGCGCACTTCGATCAGGTCATCATCGACGGCCCGCCGGTGATGGGCTTGGCCGACGCCCCGATCATCTCCTCGAGCGTTGAGGGCGTGATGCTGGTGGTGGAAGCCGGTGCGACCCGCAAAG
>CAJAPA010000118.1 GCA_903942465.1 uncultured Gammaproteobacteria bacterium | reverse complement strand
GCGGCCAAGCTGGCATGGTCGAGCCGGTCGAGCAATTGGCTGAGTGTGTGCAGATCGCGGCTGACGCGGGTGAACAGATAATCCAATACCGCCTCATCCATCTGCAGACCGCGGCCGGCGGCGCGGCGTTGCAGCACACGGCGTTTGCCGTACTCATCGAGCACCTCGGCATGCAGGCGCAGACCCTGCTCGAGGCGCGACACCAGATCCGGCAGAGTGATGCCGAGCTGGGCCGGCATGGCGTTGGCGGTGAACAGCAGACGCATGCCCTCGGCGCCGGCGCGGTTATAGAAATGGAACAGGGCTTCTTCGGCGTCGCGGTTTCCAGCCAGGGCCTGCACATCATCCAGACACACCAGTGCCAGACCGCTCAAGCCGTCCAGCACCTCGCCCAGCATGCCGGCGGCACGGGTGAGCGGCACATAGACCGCTGCCTGCCCCAGCGCAAGCGCATGCCCGGCGCTGGCCCGCAGCAAATGGGTTTTACCGGCACCTTGGGCGCCGACCAGAAAGATGTGATGTTCGGCCTTGCCTTCGGCAGCCTGCTCGAAAGCCTGCCGGAGCGGGTCCTGGCCGAGGAAATCGATGAAACGATGGTCGGTGCCGGCCTTGAAGGCCAGCGGCAACTGCGCGTTCACACGTCCGGCCTTGGCGGTGGATCGATGTCCGGCGGCGCCGGCACGGCCGCATACATGCGGCTTTTCAGATAACGTTCTTCGTACAGGTATTTGAACACCACATTGAGCACGGCCGAGACCGGCAAGGCCAGCAGGATGCCGAGGAAGCCGAACAGAAGGCCGCCGGCCATCAACACGAAAATCACCATCACCGGATTCAAGCCGATGCGGTCGCCGACGATGCGCGGCGTCAGGATGAAACTTTCGGTGAACTGGCCGATGCCGTACACCACGCCGACCCAGATCAGATGCTGGACATCGCCGAACTGGATGATGCTGGCGATGGCGGCCAGCACGATGCCGACCACGAAGCCCATGTACGGCACGAAATTCAAGGCGCCGGACAGGAAGCCGATCAGCAGTGCCGAATCGATGCCGATCAGCCACAGGCCGCCGGCATACAGCGCGCCGAGGCAGAGCATGACCCGGAACTGGCCGTCGATGAAACCGCCCAGCACGCTGTTCGACTCGCGGCTGAGCCGGGCCACGGTGGCTTCATACGGACGCGGAATGGCCTGATGCAGTTTGCCCAGGATCAGGTTCCAGTCGCGCAGGAAGTAGAAGGTGATCAGCGGCACCAACAGCATATTGGACACGAAGGCCAGGACCGCGCCGGAAGAACGGGTAATGGTGCCGATCAGGGACGCCGCGGCATTGCCGATGTCTTTCTTGTAGGGTTCGATCCAGGCTTCGAAATGTTCACGATCGGAAAAATTCGAGACATCGATGGGCAGATGCAGCGCCAGCCAGGGCAGCGCCGTTTCACGGACCCAGATCAGAAACCGCGGCACGCCGTCGACCAGCGATGACAGTTGCATCCACAGCAGCGGAATCAGAATCAGCAGACCGAGGACCAGGCTACCGAACAACACCGCCAGCGCCAACAGTACGGCATTGTCGTGCTTCAGACCCCAACGCTCGAAACGGCGCACCAGCGGCAGGCCCATCCAGGCCAACACCAGCGAGAAGATGAAGGGAAACAGAATCGGACTCAGCAGCCACACCGCCACGGCCAGCAGCAGCAGAAGCAGCGGGAATTGCCATTTAAGGGGAATCATCGCTCTCAGTTCCGTAACAGGTAGCGTTCGACGGATTCGCTGCGCGGCAGCGCGTCGGGCCCATCGCCGGGCGCGGCCGGCAGGGCGATGCTGACCGGGCCCAGCGGCTGCAACGTGTTGTTGGTGCGCATCAGACCGCGGAAGGCATTGACGCCGCTGCGCAGATCCACCCGCAACAGAAGCTTGCCCGGCATGGCGACATCGACATCGACTGCGCGCACCGAAGCATGGGTCTGCAGGAAGCCGATGGCGCGCACGTAATCGGTCAGCGAGTTGATGCCGCTGATTTCCATGCGCACCACGCCGGAACGGCCGGCATCCAGCACGCTGGAATCGCGCTTGGCGAAATACTCGGCGGTGCGGTCGGCGCCGGAGGCGATGACCTTGCGGGCATCGGCTTCAGTCACCGGCCAGCGCGACAGCTCCGCGCCGTCCTGCCACAGCAGCCACCAGGCCGACCAGCCGCTGACCGAACGGTAGACCTTGCCGATCAGCATGGTGTTGTTGCGGTAGCGGGCGTTGATCGGATCCAAAGCCTTGCCATCGAGATTCTGGATGGCCGGCACCGCCGCCTGATCGGCGGCACTGCCCTGCGGCACCAGAAAACGGATGCCGCGTTCCAGACCGCGATCGGCCAGGGATTTGATCACATTCAATTGCTGCGAGGTCACCAGACGCGGCCCGCGGCCGTCATCGATGGTGAGCCAGAGCATCGGTTTCGGGCGTTCACCGGTCCAGTAGCGGAAACCGGCGGCGGCGATCAGCGAATCGACCGGATTGGGATCGAAGCTGACCCGCAACGCGGCTTTCAGCACCGGTGCACCGCCGACCAGGGTATTGCCTTCGGTGTCGGATGCGGTCTGATTGGCATTGCTGGACTGCACCCACTTCGGGGCATTGGCCAGCGCGCCGCGGATGACCGGATTGCCGCCGGCATCGGTGCGACCGGTGAGCTGATTGATGACCTGCACCAGCGCCCGCGCATAGGCGGCATTGCGGGCGGCTTCACCCTGCGACAGCAGTTCGACGGTGGTGCTGTACAGTTCGGGATTGCGCACCGGACGCTTGCGCTCGACCGGCGCAGTCTCTTCGGCCGCGGAAGTCGGCGAGGTTTTGCCCGCCGGCACGGTTTTGGCCGCTGGCGGTTTGGCCGGCGCCGCGGTCTGCGCGGCAAGCAGGCCAGCGCCCGCCATCAGCAGCGAAAACAGGGCGATACGGGCGAAATGGCGGGACATCATGGAGGTATCTTGCCTCAGTTTATGGGGTTTTGCACCGTCTATTATCGCAGTAACTGGTAGAATACGACTTTCTTTTTTCGGAATGACGGCGTGACCCCGGAAAACACCCCTCTGAGCTACCGCGACGCCGGCGTTGACATCGATGCCGGCAACACCGTGGTCGAACGCATCAAACCCCTGGTCAAGAAAACCTTCCGCCCCGAAGTGATGGGCGGACTGGGCGGCTTCGGCGCTTTGTTCGATCTGTCCGGCCGTTACCGCGAACCGGTGTTGGTGTCCGGCACCGACGGCGTCGGTACCAAACTGAAACTGGCGCAGCAACTGAACCGCCATGACAGCATCGGCATCGATCTGGTCGCCATGTGCGTCAACGACGTGCTGGTGCAGGGCGCCGAGCCCCTGTTCTTCCTCGATTATTTCGCCACCGGCAAACTTGATGTCGAGACCACGGTCGCCGTCGTCGGCGGCATCGCCAAAGGCTGCGAAATGAGCGGCTGCGCGCTGATCGGCGGCGAAACCGCGGAAATGCCCGACATGTATCCGCCCGGCGAATATGACCTGGCCGGCTTTACCGTGGCTGCGGTGGAAAAATCCGAAATCATCGACGGCAGCGACGTACGCGCCGGCGATATCCTGATCGGCATCGATTCGTCCGGTCCGCACTCGAACGGCTATTCGCTGGTCCGCAAGATCTATGATCGCGCCGGCCGTCCTGCCGATCTGGATGTCGGCGGTGTACGTCTGATCGATGCGCTGATGGCGCCGACGCAACTTTATGTGAAACCGATTCTGGCCCTGCTCAAGCAGCACCGCATTCCGGCCATGGCGCACATCACCGGCGGCGGCCTGAGCGAAAACATCATCCGCGTCATTCCCGAAGGCCTGGGCCTCGACATCGAAGCCAGCACCCTGGTGCTGCCGCCGGTGTTCGACTGGCTGCAACGCGAAGGCAATGTCGCCGCGCCGGAAATGTGGCGCACCTTCAACTGCGGCGTCGGTTTCGTGCTGGTCGTGCACCCCGAACAGACCGCAGCCGTTGGCAACGCACTCGACGCCTTGGGCCTTGGCCATAAAACCATCGGCCAGGTGGTCACGCGCAGCGGCGATGAGCGCACCCGCATCGCCTGAAGCCCTGCGGGTCGCGGTCTTCGCATCGGGCCGCGGCACTAACTTGCAGGCCCTGCATCAGGCGGCGAGCTTCGGCGAATTGCCGATACAGATCGTCGGGGTTTTTTCCGACAAAGCCGATTCCGGTGCCATCGCCTATGCCGAATCACAGCACATTGCGCACACCCATCTCGATCCGAAATCGTTTGCCACGCGCGAGGATTTCGACGCGGCCTTGATGCAGGCCGCCGCCGCCGCTTGTCCTGAACTGATCGTCTGCGCCGGTTTCATGCGCATCATCTCGGAGGCCGGCATCCGCGCGGCGCCGTGTCCGATGATCAACATCCACCCCTCGCTGCTGCCCAAATACCCCGGCCTGCACACGCATGCCCGCGCCCTGGCGGCCGGCGATGTCGAACACGGCGCCAGCGTGCATCGAGTTGAGTCGGTACTCGATGGCGGCCGCATCTTGAGCCAAGCCAAAATCGCCGTGCTGCCCGATGACTCGCCGGAACAACTGGCAGAACGGGTGCTCGCCATCGAACACCCACTCTTAATCGCGACTGTACGGGCCATCGCCGATGGCCGCATCACCCTGCATGACGGTGCGGACACTCGGGTATCATGGCTCAATCACCGACTCGAACTGGAATGACCATGCGCCGTGTTGTCCTCGGTTTGCTGCTGCTGAGCTTCAGTGCCACCGGCCTTGCCGACAGCCTGGACGGCTTCAGCTACAAGCTGCGCGTGTACCGCAACGGCTCCGCACTGGGCACCGCCGACATGCAGTACGTGCTGAAAGAAGATGGCTTTT
Organism: uncultured Gammaproteobacteria bacterium; assembly: GCA_903942465.1. GTDB lineage: Bacteria > Pseudomonadota > Gammaproteobacteria > Xanthomonadales > Xanthomonadaceae > Arenimonas. The sequence continues at coordinate 30,767 of CAJAPA010000118.1, read as the reverse complement.
CGCAGTTCATCACCCGGACCAACGGCACCGATGGCGTGGCCAGTCTGGCCGGCGCCGGCGTGACCGAAACCAGTCAGCTGATCCGCCGCAACGGGGAGCTGGAGCTGGTCAGTAGCCGCATCGACACCAAGGTGGCGTGGAAGAACAGCACCAAATCGACCGCATTGCAGAAAGGCGCAAAAATCTATGAATTCGTCGACGGCAAAGACCGCCGGCAGGTTCCCTATGCGCCCGGCCTGCTCGACCAGCACAGCCTGACACTGGCCCTGCTGGAAGACCTGCGCGCCGGCAAAGGGCCGCAGTTCGTGTACAAGGTCATCAACAAGGGCCGCGTGGAAACCTATACGTTCAAGCGCGTCGGCGAACAGAAACTGGACACCACCTTGGGCAAACTCGACACCGTGCGCATCGACCGCATCCGCGAAAGCAGCGATGGCCGCAGTACGCGGATTTATTTCGCCAAATCGCTGGATTTTGCGCCGGTATTGATCCAGGAACTCAACACCAAAGGCGACAACATCGAGATGCGGGTCCTGTCGGTACGCTGATCAACTCACGCGTTTGATGCGGGCGCCCAGTCCGCGGAATTTCTCTTCGATGTTTTCATAGCCGCGGTCGATGTGATAGATGCGGTCGATCACGGTTTCGCCCTTGGCAACCAGACCGGCCAACACCAACGACGCCGACGCCCGCAGATCGGTGGCCATCACCGGCGCGCCGGTCAGTGCCTGCACGCCGCGCACGATGGCGGTATGGCCGTCGATCTTGACATCGGCACCCAGACGCTGCAGTTCGTTCATGTGCATGAAGCGGTTTTCGAATATGGTTTCCTTGATCACGCCGACACCGTCGGCGATGCAGTTCATCGCCGCGAACTGCGCCTGCATGTCGGTCGGAAACGCCGGGTACGGTGCGGTGGTGATGTTGACTGCTTTCGGACGGCGGCCACCCATGTCGAGCGTGATGCTGTCGGCGGTCGAGCTGATGTCGGCACCGGCTTCGACCAGCTTCTGCAGCACGGAATCCATGTAGTCGGCACGCGCGCGCCGGCACACCACGCGGCCGCCGGTCATTGCCGCCGCCACCAGAAAGGTGCCGGTTTCGATGCGGTCGGCCTGCACCTGATAGCTGCCGCCATGCAGGCGTTCAACGCCCTCGATGGTCAGGGTGCTGGTACCGATGCCGTCGATGCGCGCGCCCAGGGTCTGCAGACACAAGGCCAGATCGATGATTTCCGGTTCCTGCGCGCAGTTTTCCAGTACGGTGGTGCCTTGGGCCAGGACCGCCGCGCTCAGCACGTTTTCGGTGGCACCGACACTGACCATGTCGAACACGAAACGGCCGCCTTTGAGACGGTCGCATTTGGCTTTCACGAAGCCGTTTTCAACGGTCACTTCGGCGCCGAGGGCCTGCATGCCGCGGATGTGCAGATCGACCGGGCGCGAACCGATGGCGCAGCCGCCGGGCAGCGAGACCTCGGCATGGCCGAATTTCGCCAGCAAGGGACCGAGCACCAGAATCGAGGCGCGCATGGTCTTGACCAGTTCGTAGGGCGCCACGGTCTGATTGACCGAACGCGGATCGATGTGCAGGGTCTGGTGGTCATCGACGGTAATCTTGGCCCCGAGCGCACCGAGCAGGCTGATGGTGGTGGTGACATCATGCAGGTGCGGCACATTCGACAGGGTCACCGGTTCATCGGCGAGGATGGTGGCACACAGGATGGGCAGCACGGCATTCTTGGCGCCGGAAATCTGCACCTCGCCGTTGAGTACGTCGCCGCCGTTGATGATGATCTTGGCCATGGTCGTCCTTAGGCACGTCCGGCTTCGGCCGGAGTCAGGGTTTTGAGGGCGAGCGCGTGGATTTCACCGCCCATTTTGTCGCCGAGGGTGGCATACACCATGCGGTGCCGGGCCAGCGGCAACTTGCCGGCGAAGGCCTCATACACGATCAGGGCTTCGAAATGCACGCCGTCATCGCCGAACACCTCGATCTGGGCACCGGGTAGGCCGGCTTGAATCATCTGGGCAATGGTCTCGGGAGACATCCGCACACGCTCGCATCATAAGTCGTACAATAAGGCGACATGATACCGCTAAAGACGGCCGATGACCCTTCACAGCGCTGAAAAATTTTCGAGCGATGACGCCTGGATCCGAGCCGGGCGACGGGTGCTGTCGGTGGAAATCGAGGCGCTGCAGCATCTGGAAAGCCGGCTTGATGCGGCCTTTGCCGAAGCCTGCCGGCATCTGCTGGCCTGTACCGGCCGCGTGGTCTGCACCGGCATGGGCAAATCCGGCCACGTCGCCAACAAAATCGCCGCCACGCTGGCCTCCACCGGTACCCCGGCGTTCTACGTGCATCCGGGCGAAGCCAGTCACGGCGATCTGGGCATGATTACCGACGCCGACGTGGTGCTGGCCCTGTCCTATTCCGGCGAGTCCGATGAAATCAACATGATCATGCCGGTGCTCAAGCGCCAGGGCAATGTCATCATCAGCATGACCGGCAAGTCGCAGTCGCGTCTGGCGGGATTCTCCGATGTGCATCTGGATGTAACCGTACCGGAAGAGGCCTGTCCGCATGGCCTGGCTCCGACCTCCAGCACCACGGTCAGCCTCGCTCTCGGCGATGCCCTGGCCGTCGCCCTGCTGGAAGCACGCGGCTTCAGTTCCGACGATTTCGCCCGCTCGCATCCGGCCGGCAGTCTCGGCCGCCGCCTGCTGGTGCGCATCGATGACCTCATGCATCAAGGTCCCGATCTGCCGGCGGTAGGTCCGGAGGCCAGCGTGACCGAAGCCCTACTGGAAATCAGCCAGAAACGTCTGGGCATGACCGCTGTGCTTGATGCCGAGCGCCGCCTGCTGGGTGTGTTCACCGACGGCGATCTGCGCCGCGCGCTGGGCAACGGTCCAATCGACTTCAATACCACGCCGGTTTCGGCACTGATGGCCAAACATCCGAAAACGGTTCCGGCCGGCCATCTGGCTGTCGAGGCCGCGCACCTGCTGGAGCAGCACCGCATCAATGGCTTGTTGGTCGTGGATGCCGAGGGTCGTTGCGTCGGCGCGCTGAATATCCATGATCTTCTGCGGGCACGGGTGGTCTGATGGCCAGTGCCGATGCCCGCGCCAAGAACATCCGACTGGTCTGCTTCGATGTCGACGGCACGCTGACCGATGGCCGGCTGAGTTTCGATGAGAATGGCGGTGAAACCAAATCCTTCCACGTCCATGACGGTCAGGGCCTTCGCCTGCTCGAGGATTGCGGCATCCGGGTCGCGCTCATCACCGCGCGCCACAGCCGCATCGTTCAGGCCCGCGGCCGCGACCTGCGTCTGCAGCATGTGTTCGACGGCGTGGCCGACAAACTGGCGGTGGTCAAACAGCTGTGCGCCGCCGAGGGCATCACCCTTGACGAAGTCGCCTACATGGGCGATGACTACCCCGATCTGGCCTGTCTGCAGTCGGTCGGCCTGCCGGCCTGCCCGGCCGACGCCCTGACCCCGATCCAGGCCAATGCCCTGTGGACCAGCCGGTTCAACGGCGGTCATGGCGCGGCCCGTGAATTCTGCGATTTCATTTTGTCCATCCAGGGCAAAGATGAAGAGCTGCAGCGCCGGTTCGGTGCCCCGTGAATTACCGCAAAGCCACGCTGGCCATGAGCGTCGCGGTCGCGGTCCTGGCCATGGTGGTCTGGGATATGCGCGGTGAACGCGACCAGCAGGCCGAAAAAACCGCACGCTCGGACTACCGCCTGCAGGATTTCAGCATGCATGCCTTCAATGAGGATGGAAAGACGGCGTTCTCCCTGAAATCGCCCCTGCTTGAACGCGATCCCGACGGCAAATCGCTCACCATCCAAAAGCCGGTATTCGTGTTTCCCGGCGAGGAAGCGGGCCGGAACTGGGGCGCCGTCGCCGATAGCGCCTGGGTCTCCGACCGCGCGCGCGAAATCCGCCTGCAGCAGAACGTGCTCATCACCGGCCCGGTGTCGCCGAAAGGCCTGAAAACCGAATTCAGCGCCAATGAACTGAGCATTTTCCCCAAGGAAAACCGGCTGCGCAGCGCCGGCCAAGTGACCGTCAACCACGGCCGCTCTATACTCAGCGGAGTCGGCCTTGAAGCCGATATGAAACAGCGCCGCGTCCAATTACTCTCCAAGGTCACCGCCCGTTATGCGCCTGAATAATCTGCTTACCGTTCTTCTGTTCGCCACCCTGTTCGCCGGCCAATCCGGGGCCAAGAGCAGCGACCGCAAACAGCCGATGGACATCAGCGCCGACAATACCGACGCCCTGCTGACCGACACCAGCGAGTCGAGCATCAACGGCACTGTGCTCATCACCCAGGGCAGCCTCAGGATCGAAGCCGACAAGGCGGTGATTTCGCGGGTCAAGGGCGACGTGGTCAAGGTCACCCTCAGCGGTGCGCCCACGCGCATGCAGCAGACCAACGACAACGGTGATGTGATGAAAGCTTCGGCCAAACAGATCGTGTACCTGATCAGCAGCGAGCAGATCCAGCTCAACGGCGGCGTCATCATCGACCAGGCCCGTGGCAGCATGCGCGGCGAATCGATCCGCTACGATCTCAAAACCGGCCGGCTGACCGGCGGCGGCAACGGCGGACGCGTGCAGATGCGTCTGAATCCGGCGAGCGGAGCCGGCAACTGATGCTCAGCGCACGCGGCCTCAAAAAATCCTACAAACAGCGGGCGGTCGTGCACGATTTCGGGCTCGACCTCAATCCGGGCGAAGTGGTCGGCCTGCTCGGCCCCAACGGCGCCGGCAAAACCACCTGTTTCTACATGATCGTCGGCCTGGTGGCCGCGGATGCCGGCCGCATCGAACTCGACGGCCGCAACATCACCGGTCTGGCCATGCACGAACGTGCCCGTCTGGGCCTCGGGTATCTGCCCCAGGAAGCTTCGGTATTCCGCAAAATGTCAGTGTCGGAAAACATCCTGTCGGTGCTCGAACTGCGCGCCGATCTCGATGCCGACGGCCGCGATGCGGCGCTGCATTCCCTGCTCGATGAACTGCAGATCGCCCATGTCGCCACCCAGATGGGGGCCAGCCTGTCCGGTGGCGAACGCCGGCGGGTCGAAATCGCCCGCGCCCTGGCCGCCAATCCGCGCATGATCCTGCTCGACGAACCCTTCGCCGGTGTCGATCCGATTTCCGTGCTCGACATCCAGACCATCATCCGCCACCTCAAACAGCGGGGCATCGGCGTGCTGATTACCGACCACAACGTCCGTGAAACGCTCGGCATCTGCGACCGCGCCTACATCCTGTTCGAAGGCACGGCCTTGGCCGAGGGCGAACCGGGCTATCTGATGGATCATCCCGACGTCCGCCGCGTCTATCTGGGCGAGCAGTTCAAGCTGTAATCCGCGCATGAAGGCCCGTGCGCAGCTCTCGCCCCGGCAAAGCACCAAGCTGACTCCCCAGCTGCAGCTCGCGCTCAAGCTGCTGCAATGCACGCAGACCGAACTCGAGCAGGAAATCGACAACGCGCTGGCCGCCAATCCGATGCTGGAGCGCATCGATGCCGACACCGAGACCGCCGCCCTGCCGGACGAACCGGCCGACTTTTCCGAAGATGCCGAAGCCGGGGACCGTGGGGATACGGATGCGGATTTCCGGCATACCGCCGCCCCGGAGGCGGAGGAATCCCTCTGGGACCTGCTGCCGGAACCCAAAACCCTGCGTAGCCACCTCGGCGAACAATTGCAGCTGAGCGCCTTGAGCCGTCGTGATCTGGCCATCGGCGAAGCCCTGATCGACAGTCTCGATGAGGACGGTTACTGCCAGGCCTCGGCCGAGGAACTGTGCACGGCCAGCGCACTGGCACCCCCGGCAAAGGAGGCTGAAATCGAAGCGGTACGCCATCTGATTCAGCGTTTCGACCCGGTCGGCGTCGCCTCGCGCTCGCTGTCGGAATGCCTGCAGGTACAGCTGACCCAGATTGCGGCGGAACCGTCACTGCTGGCACTTGCGACCGAGATCGCCGCCCGCCATCTCGATGCTCTGGCCAAGGGCGGTGCGCCGGCAGTGGCCAAAGCCGGCAGCTTCGATCCGCTGGGCACTGCGGAAGCCGTGGCCTTGCTGAAAACCCTGGATCCCAAACCCGGTGCCCTGTTCCAGCACTCGCGCACCGAGTACGTCGAGCCCGATTTTGCGGTAATGCCCAAACGCAACGGCTGGCAGGTGCAGAGCCTGCGCGATGCCGGCCAGCATCTGCGACTGAATGCCTATTACCTGAAACTGACCCGTAACAGCCGGGGCGCCGATGCCGCGCATCTGGCCCAGTATCTGCAGGAGGCGCGCTGGCTGATTGCCGGAATCGCATCGCGCCGCGATACCCTGCTGAAAGTAGTGAAGGCGGTGGTCCGCAAACAGACACCCTTCCTGGAGTCCGGCCCTTCGGCCCTTCAGGCCATGAGCATGCGCGAAATCGCCGAAAGTATCGGCCTGCACGAATCAACGGTATCCCGTGCCTGCAGCGGCAAATGGCTGGCCACGCCGCATGGCATGATCGAACTGGGCACGCTGTTCGGCTCCGGCATCACCGATGATTCGGGAACCGTTCAGGCTGCCGGCGCCGTGCAGGGCCAGATCGCCGACCTGATTGCGGGCGAGCCGGCCGGCAAACCGCTGTCGGATGCCAAGCTGGAGCAGCTGTTGGCGGCCCGCGGCCTGCCGGTAGCGCGCCGGACCATTGCCAAGTACCGGGAAGCGCTCGGCATTCCGCCTTCACATCTCCGGAAAAAATCGCCGTGAACGGCCGTGCGGGCTTGATTCTTTTTTAACACCGCCTGTGCTAGCTTGGTTCTGAAGCCAAAGAAGGAGGTCACCATGCAACTGCACATCACCGGACACCAGGTCGACGTCACCGCCGCCATCCGCAGCTACGCGGAAGACAAAATGGCACGCATCGGCAAACACTTCGACCATCATCTCGACATCAAGATGATCCTGTCCGTGGAGAAGCTCGAGCAGAAAGCCGAAGCCACCCTGCACACGCCCGGTAAAAACCACTTCGCTTACGCCACCGCGCCCGACATGTACGCCGCCATCGATCTGCTGGCCGACAAACTGGACCGGATGGTGGTCAAGAACAAGGAAAAAATGAAGGACCATCACCGCGGCGAAAGCGCGGCAAAGATGGAAAAATTTGGCTAGAATGAAGGCAGTCCTTCCCATCGGCTGCCCATGAATACCAGCATCAGTGCCCGCGAGCTGTTCGACCAGTTACAGCAGACGCTCGCGTTGCGCTGGTTGGCCGGAAAGTCAGGCAAGGACGTCCGCACCGACCGCAATGAAGTGACCTCTAAACGGCCTTCATTGGCCGGTTATCTGAATGTCATCCATCCCAATAAAGTACAGATTCTCGGCTTGGCCGAACTGGCCTGGCTCGATCGTCTGGATGCGCGCCTGCGCTGGGAGAACATCAGCAAAATCATCGAACAGAATCCCTTGGCACTGGTCATCAGTCAGGGCCAATCCTGCCCGGCCGATCTGCAACAGGCCTGCGAGGACGCCCAGGTCGCGCTGTGGGTGTCCGACCGCCGCGGTTTTGAATGCCTGAACCTGCTCCAGCATTTCCTGTCGGTGCGTCTGGCGCCGCAGACCTCGCTGCATGGGGTGTTCATGGAAATCTTCTCGTTCGGCGTGCTGATCACCGGCGAAGCCGGCGCCGGCAAGAGCGAGCTGGCGCTGGAACTGATCAGCCGCGGCCACCGGCTGGTGGCCGATGACGCTCCCGAGTTCACCCAGATCACGCCCAGCATCCTCGAAGGCAGCTGCCCGCCCCTGTTGCAGGACATGATGGAAGTGCGCGGCCTCGGTATCATGAACATCCGCCAGATGTTCGGCGACACCTCGGTGAAGAGCAGCAAATACCTGAAGCTGATCATCAACCTGCTGCACTTCCGGCCCGAACACAACAATGCCGATTTCCGCCTGACCGGCACCGCCTCCACGCAACGCGTGCTCGACATGGACATTCCGGTGTTCAATCTGCCGGTGGCCCCCGGACGCAATCTGGCGGTACTGACCGAAGTGGCGGTACGTCTGCAGATGCTGCGCCAACAGGGCAAGGACCCGGCCAACGATTTCATGGCCCGGCACCAGCAGCTGCTCGACAATACGGATGTGTCCTCATGAGCGCCACGCCGTCCAGCCTGGTCATCGTCAGCGGCCTGTCGGGCTCCGGCAAAAGCGTGGCATTGCGTACCCTGGAAGATCTCGGTTTCTACTGCGTCGATAATCTGCCGGCCAATCTGCTGCCGGATCTGGTGCAGAACATGGCCAGCGACGACCTGCGCCGGCATCGGGTCGCGGTCGGTATTGACGTCCGCAACCTGACCAACGACCTGCGCCTGATCGGCGATCTGCTGACGCGGGTCAAGGCCCAGGGCTTCGATACCAAACTGGTGTTCTTCGACACCGACGACGCGGTGCTGATCAAGCGCTTCTCCGAAACCCGCCGCAAGCATCCGCTGTCGATGCAGGGACTGCCGCTGTCGGATGCCATCGCCCAGGAACGCCGTCAGCTGCAGCCTCTGGTGGCGCTGGCTGATCTGGTGGTCGATACCACCGAACTGAACGTGCACCAGCTGCGCAAGCGCGTACTCGATGAAGTCCAGGGCCATGCCCGCAGCAGCATTTCGATCCTGTTCGAATCGTTCGCTTACAAACGCGGCGTACCGCCGGATGCCGACTTCGTGTTCGACACGCGCTGCCTGCCCAATCCGCACTGGGTGCCCGAGCTGCGCCCGCTGTCGGGCAAGGATGCCGTGGTGAGAGCGTATTTCGAGGCCGATCCGCAAGTGGGCACCTATCTGAAGCAGATCACCGCGTTCATCGATACCTGGCTGCCCCGCTTCGAGGCCGAGACCCGCAGCTACCTGACCGTCGCTTTCGGCTGCACCGGCGGCAAACACCGCTCGGTCTATCTGGCCGAAAGCCTGGCCCGGCACTGCAGCGCCGGCGGGCATGATAAGGTAATGGTGTACCACAGGGAACTGGAGTGATTATGGCGGAACGAAAACTCCTGGTGAGCGCGGATAACGGACTGCATGCGCAGGCGTCCGCGAAGGTCGTGCAGACCCTCAGCCATTTCGAATGCAACGTCAGCTTCAGCCTCGGCAGCCGCGAAGTGAATGCCAAGAGCATCATGGGTGTGATGCTGCTGGCGGCCGGACCGGGGCGCGAAATCACCGCCCGCGCCGACGGCGAGGATGCCGATCAGGCACTGGATGCGCTCGAAGCCTTGTTTCTGCGGCGCTTCGAAGATTAAGCGCTTTCCGTCTTTTCATCGCCGCCGATTGCGCGGATAATACCCGGATTACCGGGAGGGCACCGTATGGTTGAACACGTCCGCCACACCAAGACGGCGCAACAGCTGCGCCTGCTCTCCGACGCGCTTGATTCGGGCCGTCTGGGACCGGTGCGGCGTCTGGTCAACATCCTTTCGCCGGCTGAAATCGGCAACCTGCTGGAATCCCTGCCCGCCGCCAAGCGCAACATCGTCTGGGGCCTGGTCGATCCGGAAGACGACGGCGAAGTGCTGGTGCATGTCGGCGAGGACGTGCGCGAAAGCCTGATCGCGGAGATGGACCAGGACGAAATCATCGCCGCCGTGGAAGACCTCGATCTCGACGATCTGGCCGACCTGATCGACGACCTGCCCGATACGGTGATCGAGGAAGTGCTCAAGTCGATGGACCGCGACCATCGCGAACGCCTCGAACAGGCCTTGTCCTATCCCGAGGACTCCGCCGGCCGCCTGATGAACAGCGACGTCATCACCGTGCGTGCCGACGTCAACATCGATGTGGTGCTGCGCTATCTGCGCCTGCGCGGTGAAATGCCGGAGCACACCGACTACCTCTACGTGGTCTCGCGCCGAAACCAGTACATGGGCCGGATTTCGGTCAGCGACCTGCTGACCAAAGACCCTTCGACCGCCATCAACGAACTGATCGACGACGAACAGCCGGGCATCCCGCTGGAAACGCCGGACAACGAAGTGGCCACGCAATTCTCCGACCACGACTGGATTTCCGCGCCGGTGGTGGATGCCAACAACATCCTGCTCGGCCGCATCACCATCGATGACGTGGTCGACATCATCCGCGGCCAGGCCGAACATCAGGCTTTGAGCGCGGTCGGCCTCGACGAGGACGAAGATCTGTTCAGCCCGGTACCGCGCGCTGCCAAGCGCCGGGCGCTTTGGCTGGGCATCAATCTGGCCACGGCTTTTCTGGCGTCCTGGGTCATCGGCCAGTTCGAAGGCACGCTGCAGAAAATCGTACCGCTGGCCATCCTGATGCCGATCGTCGCCAGCATGGGCGGCGTGGCCGCCACCCAGACCCTGACCCTGATGGTGCGCGGCATCGCGCTCGGCCAGGTCGGCCTGGGCAATCTGAAAGCCCTGTTCAACAAGGAAACCATGGTCGGTTTCATCAACGGCATCGTCTGGGCCTTGGTGGTCGGTGTCATTTCGGCACTCTGGTTCGAGCCGAAAATCGGCATGGTCATCGCGGCGGCCATGCTGATCAATCTGGTGGTGGCTGCACTGGCCGGTGTGGCCGTACCCCTGCTGCTCAAACGCATGGACATCGATCCGGCGCTTGCCGGCGGCGTGGTGGTCACCACCGTCACCGATGTGATGGGCTTCCTGGCCTTTCTGGGCTTGGGTACCTGGATACTGGTCGGCAGCCCGGCCTGAAGCGTACCGTAAGCTGATGCAACGCATGGCCATCACTCTGGCGATTCTCAATGCATTGACCTTTCTGCTGTACGGAATTGACAAGGCCGCCGCCCGACGTGGCGGAAATCGCATCCCCGAAAACATCCTGCACCTGTTGGCACTGCTGGGCGGCTGGCCGGGCGCCTTTTTGGCACAGCGTTTGTTGCGCCACAAAACCGGAAAGCGCAGGTTTCAAAGCATTTTCCTGGTCACGGTTCTGGTGAACGGCGCATTCTTATTCTGGATTTATCGCCATTAAGAAGCGAACTCAGCCGCCCGCCCGCTCGGCCAGGGTCAAGGCGACTTTATCGCGCAGGTAGGCCGGCTCGATGTACTCCGGCGCCCGTGCCAGACCGGAATTGAATCCGTATGCAGCCAATTGCAACAGTGCTTCCGGCTGCGGCAGCGCATCGGCATCGATCCGCTGCATGGCACCGGTGAATGCCGCAGGCAGTTGCCCGGCATAGGCACCGAATGCCGAACCGGCGCCGATCCAATCGCCTTCGCACGGCAACGCAATCTGTTCGGGCTTCAGCAGGCACTCGGGCGCCAGGGCTTCGGCAATACCATCGCGCTTTTGGAAATAACCGACATAACACTCGCCCATGCGGGCATCCATGACCACCGCAATCGGGCCGTCATGCTCCTGTGCCTGCGCGATTGCCGCCAATGTCGAGACCGGCAGCACCGGAAGATTCAAGGCCAAGGCCATGCCCTGCGCCAGCGAGACCGCCAAGCGTACGCCGGTAAACGCACCCGGACCGATTCCCACGCCGATGGCCTGCAGATCGGATTTGGACAGACCGGCCTGGGCCAACAACTGCTCGCTCCAAGGCAGCACACAGTCGGTATGCCGGCGCGGCGTCAATTCAAAGCGGCCAAAATGCCGGTCGCCGGCCGACACGCCAACGGCGCAGGCTTCGGTGCTGGTATCGAGGACAAGGAGATTCATGCCGGCACTTTAGCAAAAAATTCGCGGACATCGTCGAGCTCACGTGTGCGCGGAAACGGCGGCAGGGATTGGATGAAGGTTTTGCCGTAGGGTTTGCTGACCAAACGGGTATCGCCCATCATTAGCACGCCGCGGTCTTCAAAGGTGCGGATCAGCCGGCCGACCCCTTGTTTCAGGGCAATGACCGCCGAGGGAATCTGCTCTTCCATGAACGGATTGCCGCCGCGCTGGCGCACCGATTCCAGCCGCGCTTCCAGCACCGGATCGTCCGGTGCGGCAAACGGCAGTTTGTCGATGATGACGACACTCAGGGCATCGCCGGCGACATCCACGCCTTCCCAGAAGCTGGCGGCGCCGAGCAGCACACCGTTGCCCGAATTGCGGAAACGTTCGAGGAGTTCCATGCGCGGTGCCGTGCCCTGCACGAACAGCGGCCACGGCCCGCCTTCGAGCAGCTGCGCGGCCTGCTTCAGGGCGCGGTGCGAGGTGAACAGCAGGAAGGCGCGGCCGCCGGAAGCTTCCAGTACCGGGCGGGCGGCATCCAACAGGGCATTGACGAAATTCGGACTGGACGGTTCCGGCATCTGCTTGGGCAGATAGAACAGGCCCTGGTTCTGCCAGTCGAACGGACTGGGTTGCACCAGCACGCGCGGGTCGTTCAAGCCCAGCTTGGCCGCCAGATGATCGACCGAATCATTGACCGCAAGCGTCGCCGAGGTGAGGATCCAGGCGGCCTGGCTCTGCTCGCGGTAATGCCGCAACGGCGTCGACACATCCATCGGCGTGGCGTTGAGGGTGATGCCGCGTTGGCTGAGTTCGTACCAGCGCACTGCCGCCATCGGCACATCGGCATCCGGTTCGCGGTTCAGGCCGCCGGACCACAAGCGCCAGCGCGCCAGCAGCGCATCGGCGCGGGCCGTGCATTGATCCAGTGCCGTCGAAGCGCCCGCCTGCAGCTGCAGGGCGGCCAACAGTTCCTCCGCGCACTCCCGGACATCCTGCAGTGCCGTGACGATTTTCGGCTGCGCAGCCAAGACCGCGGCTGCGGCCTTGCCGGGAACGGCTTCGCATTCGGCGCGCAGTTGCTTGATGCGCAGCTCGAGCGCTTTGACCGGCGGTGCCAGAAGAATCGAACTGCCGGTGATTTTCCCCGATTCGAGCAGAATGTCCTTGCCCAGATCGAGCCATTGCCGGGTGCTGACCGACTCGCCGAAAAACTGCAGGGCCAGTTCGGGCACCTGATGCGCTTCATCGAGAATGAACACCGAAGCGCCGGGCAGGACTTCGCCGAAACCTTCCTGCTTGATGGCCAGATCGGCCAGTAACAGGTGATGGTTGACCACCACGATATCGGCGCTTTGGGCCTCTTGCCGCGCTTTGACCAGATGACACTCACTCCAGTACGGACATTCGCTGCCGAGACAGTTGTCGGCGGTGGAACTGACCTGCGGCCAGATCGGACTGTCTTCGGGAATGCTGGAAAGTTCGGCCAGATCGCCGCGCTTGGTCTTGCCGGCCCACTGCAGCACACGCTGGAATTGCAGCGTGGCCTCGCGGCTGGCGAAGGTTTCGGATTTGGCCTGCTCCATCCGGAACAGGCAGAGATAATTGGCACGGCCTTTCAGCAGCGCGGAATGCACCGGGGTCGACAGCGCCTGTTTGATGCGCGGCAGATCGCGGTGATAGAGCTGGTCCTGCAGCGCTTTGGTGCCGGTGGAGATGATCACGCGCTTGCCGGACAGCAGCGCCGGCACGAGATAGGCATAGGTCTTGCCGGTGCCGGTGCCGGCCTCGGCAATCAGCACCGCGCGGTCCTCGATGGCACGGGCGATTTCCTCGGACAGGGCCTGCTGGCTTTCACGGAATGCGAAGCCCTGCAGCTGTCGGGCCAGAAGCCCATCGGCCGAGAGCGCCTCGGCGCATTGCGCGGTCCATTCCGACATTACAGGCGTGCCGGCGGAACGAGCGTGCACTCGTTGAGGTTCTTGGCCAGCTGCGGCGGCGGCAAGCTGCGGCCCTGCGCCATACGTGCGTAATGCATGGTCAGCCAGTTACGTCGACACAGACTGCCGAGCTTGGCTCCGGAATCGAAGGAGCGCCGGGCATACTGCTCGGCCTGCACCCAGGCCTGGTCACGGATGGCCAGTTCAGCCCGGCTCTGCAGCACCTGCGGGTCAGCAGGATTCAGAAGCAAAGCGTCGTCCAGCAATTTTCTCGCCTGCGGATAACTGCCCGCTGCCTCGGCCGCAAGGGCGTCGGCATGCAGATCAAGAATGGCTTCATCGGCCAGCGCCTGGAACACGACTTCGTTGCCGACTTCCGGCTGGGCACGGATTTTATCCAGCATCTGCTCCGGACTGAGATCGTGCGCGGTCACGGGGGTGGTTTCCGGCCGGCTGCAGGCGGCGAGCGCGAGCACCAGCACGATCGGCAACGCGTGCTTCATGGGCGGTTCCGGACTTCCGGCGCCGGCGGCGTTTCCTCGGCGGGCGCATTCTTGTCGCCGGTGAACCAGTCAAGCCAGGATCCGGATTCGGTTTCAGCGACAGGACGCTCGCCGCAGGACACATTTTCGGAAGGCAGATAACCGGCGATGAACACCGCGCGGCGCGCACCCGGGCAGAAGTCGTCGGTGGTGGCGAAACGCGATGCATCCAGATAGGCCCATTCAAGACCTTCCCCCGAGATGCGCAGGGGGCGGCTCGGCAGTCGTTTGAACAGCTGCGCCCAGACCCGCATGGCGCCGGTGGCGCCATATAAGCCCGTCGGTTCATTTTTGTCGTTGCCGACCCAGATCACCGCCAGATGGTCACCGGTGTAGCCGGCATACCAGCTGTCACGCGAATCGTTGCTGGTGCCGGTTTTACCGGCCGATTGCAGATCGCCCAGACCTTCGGACAGCAGGGCGCGGGCGCTGCCGGAAGTCACCGTCTGCTGCAAGCCGAACGCGAGAAGACGCGCCGCCATGGCATCGCCTTTCTGTGCGATGACCGGTTCTTTTTCGTATTTGCTGAGCGCCTTGCCCTGCGGATCGAGCACGGCACGCACCGACTGCAGGGGCTGCACGCGGCCGCCGGAAGCAAGGAATTGGTACATCTGCGACATGGTATAAACCGAAAGATCGGCCGATCCCAGCAACAGCGAGGGATGCGCTTTGACTTTCTCACCGGTCAGCGCATGCACCAGCTCGCCGACGCGTCCGGGTCCGACCTGCATGCCCAGGCGGACCGTGGCCTGATTGTAGGAATTGGCCAAGGCCGAAGCCAGCGTCACGGTACCGTGGCTCTTGCGGTCGGAATTCTTCGGTTCCCAGATCTTGCCGTCTTCGGTATTGACCGCCACCGGTTCGTCGCTGATCCAGCTCGACAGTGACCAGTCATCCGGACGTGCCAGCGCCAGCATGAACACGAAGGGTTTGATCAAGGATCCGATGGGCCGTTTGGCATCGACCGCACGGTTGAATCCCGGCGTGCCGACATTGCGGTTGCCGACCGCGGCCACGATGTTGCCGGTGCCGGCCTCGGTGACGATGGCGCCGGCCTGCAGTTCGGGTCCCTTGTCGCGCTGAACACGCGACAGGGTCCCGGTGACCGCTTTCTCCAGATAGGTCTGGGCAGCGGGGGACAGCGTGGTCAGCACGGTCAGCCCCTGACCGCTCAAATCGTCGTTATCGTAGTCCTTGGCCAGCTGCCGGCGCACGATATCGAGGAAGGCCGGCGCGCGGTTGCGGGCCAGAATGGGTTTGGCCACGACACCCAACGGCGCCGCCTTGGCTTTTTCCGCCTGTTCGGGCGTGAACAGGCCGGCCTCCAGGAATTCCTGGATGACGATGGCGCGGCGTTTGAGTGCGCGCTCCGGATGCTTGCGCGGATCCCAGTAATACGGACCCTGCACCAGACCGATCAGCAGCGCGATTTCGTGATCCTGCAGCTGCGTGACATCGCGGCCGAACCAGAAATCGGCACCGGCGGCGATGCCGTGGATGGACTGGTCGCCGACCTGTCCGAGATAGACCTGGTTGAGGTAAGCCTCGAGAATGGTTTTTTTGTCGAAGCGCGCTTCGATGATGAGCGCATACAGCGCTTCCTTGACCTTGCGTGTGATGGTTTTGGTATTGCTCAGGAACAGACTGCGCACCAACTGCTGGGTCAGCGTGGAGGCGCCCTGCTCGAAGCCGACTTCGCGGATATTGACATAAATGGCGCGCGCCACGCCCATCGGATCGATGCCGATGTGATTCTGGAAATTACGGTCTTCCACCGCCTGCAACCCGTCGACCAGCAGTTTCGGCACGCGGTCGATCTTGACCAGACGCCGCTCCTCGGTGGTATTGCCGTAAAGAGTGGCAATCCGGACCGGATCGACTTTCGCGGAACCCAGATTGCGCCGCGTTTTGGCATCGCGCACGGCAGCGACACGGCCGGAGACTAGCAGCACCTCGAGCTGGCGTGATGGCACCTTGCCGTTGACATCGAAGAACTCGCGGGTGGTCAGACGGAAACGGCCGCCACTGCGCCCGTAGCTTCCGGCCAAAACACCACGGCCGTCATCCTTGTAACCGCCGGCCTGCAGCTCCAGCTCGAGGCTGCCGCCATCCAGCGGCAGACCGGGCTTGAGCACCAGAGGCCGGGCGAAAACTTTAGTCGGCACCTGCCAGTTGAGCTGGGCGAATTGATCGCGCACCTGCTTGTCGAGGTACCAGATGTAGGGAATGCCGATGCCGATGAAAAGACCGACCGCGAGGAACAGCAGGCGCCATATGCCGCGCTTGAGCATGGAGTCGTTGGGTGCCGGATCGTTATCGGATATGTTCACGGGAATCTTATGGCCAGGTTCGGATCATTTTATCAGGTGGTGGATGCTTGCGTACGCCTCAGAAACGGCGGACTTCCAGCACGCCGGGGACGGCGTCCAGCTTACCCAGAAGCGCACTGAGCTGTCCGAAATCGGCGACCTTGAGGTTCATTTTCAATTCAGCCATCGGACTGCCCTGCGACAGGGTATTGACGCCGGCGATGTTGACGTTGGCCTGCGCGATGAGATTGGTCAGATCCTTCAGCAGCCATTTTCGGTCATAGGCGCGGATCAGGATGGAAACTTCGTAGCGCCCGTCTTCGCGGCCGCCCCAATTCACCGGCAGTTCCCGTTCCGGATGCTGCGAAATCAGATAGGCGGCGCTGGCGCAATTGGCCCGGTGGATGCTGACCCCCTTGCCCTTGGTCAGGTAGCCGACGATGGCATCGCCGGGAACCGGCTGGCAGCAACGTGCCAGCTGCATCAGCAGATTACCGACACCTTCCACGGTCATGTCGCTGCGTCCGGCCGCCTTGCGCGGCGCCGGAGCGCGCCGTATCGGCAATGTTTCGGATGCGGGTTGCAGGTGCTCGTGCAGAGCGCGGGTGATCAGACTGGGACTGATATCGCCGAGCGCCAGCGCGATGCACAGCTCATCGCGGTCGGCAATCTTGAACTTGTCGAGCACCGGTTTCAGGTCGGCCTGCATCAGGGCCACGCGGCGCAATTCCTTCTCCAGCAGCTCGCGCCCGTCTTCGAGATTGCGTTGACGGTCGAGCCGGAAGAAATAGGCACGCACCTTGTCCCGCGAACGCGAGCTGGCCAGATAGCCGTTGGAGGCCAACAGCCAATCGCGTTTGGGCACGCCGGTTTTTCCGGTCATGATTTCAATGCGGTCGCCGGAGTTCGGCCGGTATTCCAAAGGCACGATGCGGCCATTGACCTTGGCACCGCGGCACCGGTGGCCGACATCGGTATGCACGTGATAGGCGAAATCGAGAACGGTGCCACCCGCCGGCAGGTCGATGACCTCGCCTTTCGGGGTGAGCAGGTATTTACGGTCTTCCACCAGCTCGGTACCGAGACCGGCCATCAACACGGTTTCGTCGGCCGCCTTGCTGTTCTCCAGAAGCTGCCGCATCTGGGCGATTTTCTTTTCGAATTCGCCCTGCGCCTTGCCGCCTTCCTTGTAACGCCAATGCGCCGCCACGCCCATCTCGGCATGCTCGTGCATGTTACGGGTCCGGATCTGCACTTCCAGGCCGAGTCCGTCCGGTCCGATAACCGCGGTGTGCAGGCTCTGGTAATTGTTGCTCTTCGGCTGCGCGATGTAATCGTCGAACTCGCCGGGTATCGGCGTCCACAGCTGGTGCACCAGGCCAAGCACGCTGTAGCAGGCGGCGACATCATCGACCAGCACGCGGATGGCGCGGATATCGTAAAGCCCTTCGAAATCGAGATTCTTGCGCTGCATCTTTTTCCAGATGCTGGTGATGTGCTTGGGTCTTCCGGCGACATCGGCGGCAATGCCGGCCTTGGCCAGCGACGCCTCGATCTGGTGCGTCGCCTGCTCGATGTAACGTTCGCGCAGACCGCGTTTTTCCTGCAACTGGCGTGCAATGGCCTGATACTGCTCCGGCTTCATGATGCGGAAGGCCAGATCCTCCAGCTCCCATTTCAGCTGCCAGATACCGAGCCGGTTGGCGAGCGGCGCATGGATATCGGCGGTCAGGTGCGCCAAGGCCAGCCGCTCGGGTTCCGGCCAGGAAACCGCTTTACGCATCTGCACCAGCTGCCAGGCCAGCAACACGATCAACACGCGCAGATCCAGAATGATGGCCAGCAATAGACGGCGCAGTCCCTCGGCATTGCCGCTGCGGCCGTGCTGGCGGTAGATATCCCAGACCTTGCGCGAAGCGGACAGGCCCTCAAGCAAACGCAGCTGCTCGGGTTTCAGGGTGAAATGCTCGGTCTGCAGGGACGGTGCCAGATAAACGGCGGCCGCCAGCAGCATGTCGGGGTCGGCGGACAGGCCCGAGAGGACATCCCACAGGGCCAGCAACTCCTCCAGGCCGGCGGCATCCAAGTTCCGGGTGGCACTTGCCGTCACCGCCGCGAATTCCGGCTTCTGCTGCCAGGCGGCGAGTCGTTGGGTCAGGTTGGCGGCGGCTTTGGGCACGGGGGTCCGGAAAAATACATTACACTAGGACAGTATGACAAAAATCCGGGAGCCGGCATGAAACCTTTTCTTCTTTTTACCCTGCTTCTTCTGGCTGGCGGCAGCACGCTGGCGCAATCGACCGATGCCGCATCCCTGCGCGAACGGATGGGGCCGGAACGGTTCAAGGCTGCCGGTCTGGACAAACTCAGCGCCGACGAACTGAAACAGCTCGACAACTGGATCACCGGGGTCAAGACCGTTGTGGTCGAAAAAGTGGTCGAAAAGCAGGTTGAAAAACCGGCCGAGGATTTTTCGGATATCAACAGTGCATTGGTCGGCGAGTTCCGCGGCTGGCGCGGTTATACCGAATTCACCTTGGCCAACGGCCAAGTCTGGATGCAGGCGGCGCCCGGCGAACTGTTCACCAGCAAGCTGACCAACCCGAAAGTGCGTCTGGTGCACAACTACATGTCCGGATGGAAGCTTCAGGTCGAAGGCTACAACAGCTGGGTCAAGGTCCGACGCATCAAATAAGCAGGCTCATCTGGCGGGAAAGATGCTTGCGGGAAACCGCACCCTTCAATGCCAATTCCTGCGCGAAAATCTGCACATTCAGCTCTTCAACGTCCTGACGGAAGCGGTGGCTTTCGGCTTTATCCACCTGTCGTTCGAGCATCCGGACGACCGCGTCGTTGAACGGTTTGGCCTCCAGCAGACGCACCTGATCCTTGATCGGATCCAGCAAGGCGCGCTCCTGACGCAGCTGCAGAGCTTTCAGATAACGAGGCAACTGCTTCAGAAACGCCGCCGGATGTGCCGCCAGAAAGCCCGGGAACACCAATCGATCCAGGTGTGCTTTGATATCCGCCAGATTGCCGCTGGCCCAACCCATCAGTTCGGGCTTGAGCTGCGCGCGGATGCGCGCGGTGGTGGCCATGCAGTCCTGCAAGAGCGCCAGCACGGTCATGCTCTCGCCGAATAAGGCAGCGGAAAGCGTTTTGGCCGCCGCCTCGAATTCAGCCCGACTGCGGATACCGGCATAATCCTCTTGCATCAGGGCATTGCAGGCGGCCTGCACGCAATCGGCGCGCAGCCGTTCGGCCGATTCCAGGGTGGCATACAGCAGCCCGAGACGCGGCTCGACCGGAAGCTGTTTGGCCGCGGACTTGCGCTTGTCGCGCAGATTTTCCATCAGGAAATGACGGACCGCCGCCGAATGCAGACGCTGCGCTTCGGGCCGGGAGGCCACGGCACGCAGATGCACCGCGCCGTCTTCCAGCACAAGGGCCGGATAGGCGATCAGACCCTCGGCCGTGGCCAATTCCGTGGCAATGGGGCTTTCCGGAAAACCAGCCAACGCGGCCTCGCCAAAGCCCTGCCCGGCCTGTTCGGAAAACGCCCGCTCGGCCAGCGCCGAATAGCGCTGCTGCAATTCCGCCAGATTGCGGGACTGCGCCAGAACCTGTCCGTTCCGGTCGGCCAGCCGCAGATTGATCTGCAGATGCGGCTCGAGAACCGCTTCCCTGAAATCCAGTGCGCTGACCGGAGCGCCGGTGCTGCGGGTCAGGAACCGTGCCAGCACGCCTTCCAGCGCATCGGCATCGGCCTCGGGAAAGGCCTGACGGAACGCCCGGGCGAAATCCGGTGCCGGCACGTAGTTGCGCCGAAGCGTTTTGGGCAATGCGCGGATCAAGGCGGCGGCTTTTTCTTCAAGGAGTCCGGGCACCAGCCAGCTCAGACGCGACTCATCCAAGGCATTCAACAGATGAATCGGCACATCCAGAGTGACGCCGTCATCGGCCTGGCCCGGCGCGAAGCTGTAATGCAAGGCCAGACGATTGCTGCCGAGCACGTAATAGTCGGGAAACAAGGCAATACCGCTCTGCTCGGCCAGCATCAGATCGCTGCTTTGCCACAGCAGACCCTGCTTTTTCGCTTCCGGCAAGGCACGGAACCACTTGTCGAGCGATTCCGAGGAGCAGATTTCGGGCGGTATCCGATCCAGATACCAGCGTTCCTGCCAGTGCTCATCGACCACCAGTCCGCTGCGGCGCTGCTTGGCTTCCTCGTCATGCGCTTTGGCCAACATCTGCAGATTGCGCGACACGAACCCCGAACGCGTGTTGATTTCACCGGTCAGCAGTGCCTGCCGGATGAAAATGCCACGCGCCTCCTCGGGAAACAATCCGCCGTAATGCACTGGCTTTTTGGCCACAAGCAACAGACCGAGCAGACTGATCTGGCAATGCCCGACCACCCGGCCCTGCCGGCGCGACCAGTGCGGATCATGGTAGGTGCGCGTGAGCAGATGTGGACATTCTTCAACCAGCCAGTCGGGCTCGATGCGCGCCGCCATCAGCCCCCAGACTTTCTGGGTATCCAGCAGATTGCCGACCAGACACCAGGACGGTGGCTGTTTGGCCAGCGGCGAGGCCGGAAACAGGTTGAAACGGCGTTGGCGTGGCGCATCGAAGCCGCCTTTGTCATTGCGATGCCCCACCTGGGTCGGCAGGCCGGCCAACAGCGCACGGTGGATCAGCCTGTAGTGCTGCGCCATGGCTTTGGCATCACTGGCCTGTGCCAGCAGCTTCGCCTCGATGGCATCCCAGGCGGTCAACGGCCATTGCAGCTCCTGGCAGCTAATCAGCAGTTGCCGATGCAATTCACGCCATTCGCGCATGCGCAGATAGGACAGGAAGTGACGCTCGCACCATTTGCGCAGCTGGCTCTGACTCAGGTCTTCATGAGCCGTCCGGTAAGCCCGCCAAAGCGCGATGACGCCGAGGAATTCGGAAGAGGCATCCTGGAACAGACGGTGCGCATTGTCCGCCGCTTCTTTGGCATCCGCCGGCCGTTCGCGCGGATCGGCTATGCCCATGAAGGCGGCGATGACGGTCATTTCATGCAGGACATCATGGCTGTTGGCGGCGACCAGCATGCGTGCCAGTTTGACGTCCACCGGCAGACGCGCCATCTGACGGCCGATGACGCTCAACTGGCGCTGGGCATCGATGGCGCCGAGTTCGGCGAGGTTCTGCCAGCCGTCATTGATGGCACGCGCATCCGGCATATCGATGAACGGAAACTTCTCGAGGGCGCCGAGACGCAGATGCAGCATGCGCAGGATGACGCCGGCCAGCGAAGCCCGGCGGATTTCCGGGTCGGTGAATTCCGGGCGTTGATTGAAATCGTCTTCACTGTACAGTCGGTAACAGATGCCCGATGAAATCCGGCCACAGCGGCCCTTGCGTTGGTTGGCACTGGCCTGCGATATCGGCTCGATCTGCAGGCGGTCCATCTTCTGCCGCGGCGAATAACGCTTGACCCGCGCCAAGCCCGGATCGATGACATAGCGGATGCGCGGCACGGTCAGCGAGGTTTCCGCGACATTGGTGGCCAACACGATGCGACGCCCCCGATCGGGATGGAACACGCGGTCCTGATCTTTGGCCGAAAGGCGGGCATAAAGCGGAAGGACTTCGGTCGCTCGGTATTTTCGCCGTGACAGGGCCAGATGGGTTTCGCGGATTTCGCGCTCGCCGGGCAGAAACACAAGGATGTCGCCGAGTCCGTCCTGCGTCGTGATCTCGTCCACCGCCACCACGATTTTCTCGGGGAGGGTCAAATCATCGGCACGCTCACGGGCGGGCTGATCTCCGGGACGCTGTAAGTCCCGGTAGCGGACTTCGACCGGATGACTGCGCCCCTCCACTTCCAGCACCGGCGCGTCGGCGAAATGCGCCGCGAAGCGTGCGGTATCAATGGTCGCCGAGGTGATGATGATTTTGAGATCACGGCGGCGGGCAGACAGGGATTTCAGGTAGCCGAGCAGGAAATCGATATTCAGGCTGCGCTCGTGCGCCTCATCGATGATCAGGGTGTCGTAGCGCGACAGCCAGGGATCACTCTGGATCTCGGCCAGCAGGATGCCGTCGGTCATGAATTTCAGGTAGGTGCGCTCGCCGACCTGTTCGTTGAAGCGGACCTGGAAACCGACGGCGCCGCCGACGGCCGTCTGCAGCTCTTCGGCAACGCGGTTGGCCACGGCTCGCGCCGCGATGCGGCGCGGCTGGGTGCAGCCGATCATGCCGGCAATGCCGCGGCCGGCACTCAGGCAGATTTTCGGAATCTGGGTGGTCTTGCCCGAACCGGTTTCACCGGCCACCACCACAACCGGGTGATCGGTGATCAGCTGGCGGAGCCGATCGGCATACTGACCGACCGGCAGGTTTTCATCGACCTGTACCCCGGGCAATCCGGATGCGCGGACCCCGAAGGCAGCGCGGCTTTCCGAAAGCGCGGCGGCCAGGCGCTGCGCTGCTTCCGCATCGGCCGGATTTCGTTTGGCGGCGGCCTGCAGACGGTGCAGCCGGCCTTGATCCTGGCTGAGGGTTCTGGGGAATGCGGACATGAAGCCATTTTATCGGATTGCCCCGATGAAAAACGGCGCCTTGCGGCGCCGTTTCGTTTACTTGACCGGTTTCAGCGGACCGGCGGTCACCGTACCTTCCTTCAGGTTCTTCTCGAAGAAGGCCAGCAGGCGGTTGGCATAATCAATTTGATTCTCCTTGAGTACGTTGCCGTGACCTTCACCCGGATAAATCTTGAGTTCGACCGGGGTGCCGACGTTTTGCAGCGCGGTATACATCATTTTACTCTGCTCGGGCGGGCAGGTGGTGTCCTTTTCGCCGGCGAAAAGCATGATCGGAATTTTGATGTTGCCGGCAAGACGAGCCGGCGAAAACTTCGCCACGTCATCCTGAGCGACATCGCCGAAGAACGCCTTAGCCGGATTCATACCGCCGCCGCCGCTGGTTGAATAATTCAGCTGGGTCGGCAAATCATAGGTGCCGACATTGCCGACCGCACAGCGGTACAACGCCGGCTCTTTGGCCGCACCCATCAGCGCGGCATAGGCACCGTAACTCGCGCCGTAAATGCAGATGCGGGTCGGGTCGGCAATGCCCTGGGAAATCGCCCAGCGGGTGGCATCGGTCAAGTCGTCCTGCATGGTTTTACCCCACTGACGGTAGCCTTTTTCCCGGAACTCCTTGCCGTAGTTACCGGAGCCCCGGAAATTGACCTGCATCACGGCATAGCCGCGACTGGCCAGCATCTGCACTTCCGGGTTATAGCCCCAGCTGTCGTAGGGTCCGAATGGCCCCCCGTGCGGATTCACGATCAGCGGCAGATTTTTGCCGGATGAACCCTTAGGTACGGTCACGAACACCTCAATGTCGAGACCATCACGGGATTTGAGCTTCATCGGGTCCATCAGCGACAGCTTTGACGAATCAATCCAGGAAGCACGTGACACCAGATGTTCAGCCTTCTGGGTGGTGTTGTCGAACAGATAAAACTCGCCGGGCACGTTATCGGACTCGACCACATAGATGATTTTATTGCCATCCCTGGTTGCGGATACGGGGTATACATCAGTGTCCGGGAAGGATGCCTGAAGCTTGATCAGGTTGCGTGCGAAAGGATTAGATTTGTCGATGAATTCGTAACGGGGAAACCCATCTTCATAGCGGATGGCATAGACGCTGTCGTCGACCGGGGACGACATCAGCACACCCGGGTCGACATTGTCGTCGCGGGCAATCTGCTTCTTCTCGCCGTTCTTGAAATTGTAGGTGAATACCGCATTTGGACCGGATTTCTGGCTCAGTGTGTAATACAGCAGTTCGTTATCGGCAGAGAAAGCCTTGAACTCGAAATCCTGCTCGGTGGCTTTCTGGTCATGAATCACGACCCATTCGGCTTCTTCGCTGGCACGGACATAAACCTTTGATTCCTTGTAGGACTTGGCATTGATGAAAAGACGTACCTTGGCGGCGTTGTCGCTCACGAACTGGCCGTAACCTTCTTTCGGCGGTTTTTTGAAGGTGGGTCGGATATCGCCGTTTTCAACGTTCATGCGACCGTAAGTGCTGGATCCGGTATCCGAGGCGTACTGCACCAGAACGAATTTATCGTCGTCCTTGAGCGTATCGAGAATCTGCGCATAATAGCCACGGCCATAGGCCGTACCGATATTCGATCCGTCGGCATTCATGGCGTACCAGGCGCCGGTCCAGGACGGACGGGCATTGGCGCCCTCACGAACCGAGGAGGTGAACAGCAGGCGATTGTTGCTGACCCAGTAGAATTCACCGATATAGGCCTTCTCTTGAGGTTTAAACGAACCGGTGACTTGCTTGCTGGCCAGATCCATTACGACCAGCGCGGTCAACTTCTCAAACGGCACGGTCGCTGCCAGATAACGGCCATCGGGAGAAATCTTGACTTCACGGAAACTCGAGCGCTTCCAGAAATCCTCAACCGGAACGGGCTGCGACAGCGCCGGTTGCGCCGCCGCAAGCATCAGCACGGCCATGAAAATGCGTTTGAATACCATTGTCGTTTTCCTGAATGCGGAATGAAGCCACTACTTTAAAGGCAATTTAGGGCCAAAACAACATTTTTGGCGACTATCGGTGCCAAAGGCATTGGCAACTTCACACGGCGTGAACATGGGCCTAGCCTCTGTCACATGATTCGCCGCTAATGGAGGGTTCTAAGAAGATGACTTCAGACCAAAAACAAAAAAACACCGGCATGCGGTGCTTTATTAATGGTGGGTCGTGAAGGATTCGAACCTTCGACCAAAAGATTAAGAGTCTTCTGCTCTACCAGCTGAGCTAACGACCCGTCAGCGTCGTCCGAAATGGTGGGTCGTGAAGGATTCGAACCTTCGACCAAAAGATTAAAAGTCTTCTGCTCTACCGACTGAGCTAACGACCCATCGAACGGACGCTCATTATAACTAAAATGGTTTCAATGTGCCACATACCGGGTGCTGTCCGGCACGCCTGCAGACAGGAAACCTTCAGCACGCAGCCTGCAGGCATCGCATTTGCCGCAGGCCAGACCGGCCGGATCGGCCTGGTAGCAGGACACCGTCTGGGAAAAATCCACGCCGAGACGCAGTCCCTCGCGCACGATATCGGCCTTGCTGAGCGCGATGATCGGCGTCCGGATCCGCAGGGTTTTGCCCTCTACACCGGCTTGCGTAGCCAGATTGGCCATGATTTCGAAGGCCTTGATGTATTCGGGGCGGCAGTCGGGGTAGCCGGAGTAATCCACGGCATTGACGCCGCAGAAGACGTCATGGGCACCCAACACCTCGGCCCAGGACAGGGCCACCGACAGCATGATGGTATTGCGGGCCGGCACATAGGTGACCGGAATGCCGCTGGTCGGCGATTCGGGTACCGCGATATCGGCGGTCAGCGCCGAACCGCCGAAGCTGCGCAGATCGACCCGGACCTCTTTGTGGGCGGCGGCGCCGAGCATGGCACAGACCCGGTCCGCGGCCTGCAGCTCCGATTCGTGCCTCTGGCCGTAATTGACGCTGAGGGCAAAACATTCGAAGCCTTCGGCGCGTGCAATGGCCAGCGTGACCGCCGAATCCATGCCGCCCGAAACCAGTACCACCGCCCTTTTCATCGCCCCTGCTCCTCGCCCCACAGTTGTTTGTGCAATTGCATCTGGAAACGCACCGGCAGGCGGTCGGCGACGATCCAGTCGGCCAGCTCCCGTGGCGTGACCTGGGTGTAACTGGGGGAGAACAGAACCTCACAGCATTCATTCAGCCGACGCGCAGCCAGTTCGGCCTTGGCCCACTCGTAATCGGCACGTGAGCAGATGACGAATTTGAGCTGGTCGTGCGGCGTCAGCTGCGCGATGTTGCTCCACAGGTTCTGGCCGGACTCGCCGGAATCCGGGGTCTTGATGTCGACCACGCGGGAAACACGGGTATCGACCGGGCTGATATCGATGGCGCCGGAGGTTTCCAGCGACACCGAAAATCCGGCGGACACCAAGGCATCCAAAAGCAGGATGCAGCGTTTCTGGGCCAGCGGCTCGCCGCCGGTGACGCACACATTCGGTACGCCGAAAGCAGCGACCTTGGCCACGATGTCATCGATATCCGACCACTCGCCGCCGTAAAAGGCATAAGCAGTGTCGCAGTATGTGCAGCGCAGCGGACATCCGGTCAAACGCACGAATACCGTCGGCAGCCCGACACTGCGTGCTTCCCCCTGCAGCGACAGGAAGATCTCCGTCAATTTCAGGCGCGGCGCGTTACCGGCCTTGGAATCACTGGCCAAGGCTCAACCCGCGCAGACGGCTACGCGCCATGTCGGCCACCGGATGCTCCGGATACAGCGCGATCACGCGCTCCAGCTGCTGTTTGCCCTGCGCCGTGTTTTTCAGCTCGAGGTGGCAGTACGCCGATTTCAGCAGGGCATCCGGGGCTTTTCCGGAATCGGAGAAGCGTTCAAGCAGAATGCCGAAGCTCTTCAGCGCCAACTCGTAACTGGCCGTGGCGTAATAACTTTCACCCAGCCAGTACCAGGCATTGGGCGCCAGACGGCTGTCCGGATAGGTCTGCAGAAAGCTCTGGAACTGGCCGGCGGCGGTGACCGCATCACCCTGCTTGATCAGGCTGTTGTAGGCGGCTTGATAGACGGCGTTTTCACCGGCCGCAGCCGGTGCGGGTTTGGCCGGCGGTACCGGTTTGACGGCTGCGGCTACGGGTACGGGTGCGGCAGAGGCCGGTTTGGCGTTGCCGCCCTCCAGGGCACTGACCCGTGAATCCATATCGATGTATTGCTCGCGGTTGCGCTGACGCGCCTGTTCCAGATCGTTCTGCAACTGCTCGATGATGGCCCGCAGTGCGCGGATTTCATCCTGCATCTGCGTTGTGCGGTTGAGCAGCTCCATATTGGCCTGGCCGGCACCCTGGGTCTGCGTCGCCGCCTGGCTTTCCAGGGCCGAAACACGGTCGGCCAGGCTGGTGCGCTGCGCCTGTGCCGGCACGGCGGCCAACAAAAACAACAGGGCGAAAGACAGGCGCATGTCTTACTTCACGCTGTAGCTGATTTCAACGCGGCGGTTCTGCGACCAGCAGGATTCGTCGCTGTCGAGACAGACCGGACGTTCTTCGCCGGAGCTGACCACTTCAATGCGGCCGGTATCGGCGGCATTGGCACTGAACGCGGCATTGACGCCGTTACCGCGGCGCTCGCCGAGTGCCATGTTGTATTCCCGGGTACCGCGCTCATCCGCATGCCCTTCCAGACGCATGCGGGCCGCAGGACGGTCGCGCAGATACTTGGCGTGGCAGGCAACGATGGCCTGGTATTCCGGCTTCAGCATGTCCTGGTCGTAGTCGAAATAAACCACGCGCTGGCGCAGACAGGTATTGCTGTCCAGATCGGACGGCCCGAATGCGCCTTCTTCGACGATGGCACTGCCTTGGTCACCGGGGTTGGTTTGTCCGGAAGTGTCACTTCCGGCATTGGGATCGACGGTTTCTTCCTTGACCTTTTTGTTACAGGCCGACAGCAATACGACTGTCAACAGTAAGGCGATTTTCATTTGGGTTTTCATGGGAACCTCGGGTTGGCACGGAAAGGGAAATCAGGAATCAACGGTAGGGCGACCAGGCCGGCTCGCGGACATCGCCATCGGACAGCACCAGTCGTTGGCGCACACGGCCGTCAGCCGATACCGCGTAAAGCACGCCGCGGCGTCCCTGCTTGGTGGCATACAGAATCATGCTGGCATTCGGGGCGAAACTTGGGGACTCGTCCAGATTGCCCGGCGAAATGGTCTGCCAGCGCCCGCTGCCGCCGAAACTGCGGTCGAGCACGGCGATTCGGTAGACATTGCCGGCGCCTTGGGCCATGGCGATCTTCTTGCCGTCAAACGACACCGTGGCACGTGCATTGTACTCGCCCGAGAAGCTGACGCGTTTGGCTTCGCCGCCGCTGGCGGAAACCTGATAAATCTGGGGCTTGCCGCCACGGTCGGAGGTAAACAGCAGGGACTGGCCGTCCGGCATCCAGACCGCTTCAGTGTCGATGCCGAAGTGGGTGGTGACCTGTTTCAGCGAGCGGCTGGCGATGTCCATGATGTAGATTTCCGGATTACCGGACTTCGACAGGGTCAACGCCAGTTTGGTTCCATCCGGTGAAAATGCCGGAGCGCCATTGATGCCCTTGGCGCTGGACACCGGGTCGGTCGCGCCGACGCCGGTGGCGAGCTCGACGATGTAAACCGCGGAACTGCCCTTCTGGAAGCTGACATACGCGATGCGCTTGCCGTCCGGACTCCAGGCCGGTGACAGCAGCGGCTCGCGCGAACGTACCAGCGTCTGCGGATTGAAACCGTCGGAATCGGCGACCATCAGCCGGTATTCGATGCCCTGGCCAAGACCGGTGGCGGTGACGTAAGCAATGCGGGTGTCGAAAGCACCGCGCACACCGAGAATTTTTTCATAGATCTGGTCAGCAACCTGGTGCGCGGCGCGGCGCACGTTGCTGGCGCGTGCCGGCATGCTCAGCGACAGCAGCGACTGCTGCTTGGCGACATCCATCAATTCGTATTGGATGCTGAAATTGCCATCGGCGCCATCGACAATGCGCCCGACCACCAGGAAATCCTGCTTCAGCTTCTTCCATTCGGCGAAGCGGACATCGGCGCCGCGCAGGGGCTTTTCGGTAATGGCCGCTTCTTCCAGCGATTTGAACTGACCGGATTGGTTCAGATCATCACGGATGACCTTGGCGACCTCGTGCGCCGGTGCGGTGCGGGAACCCTGATAGGGCATCGGCACGATGGCAATCGACAGGGCCGATTCGTTACCGACCACCACGCCCGCATCCAGCGCCTGCGCCATCGCCTGCAAGGGAAGCCAGGCCAGCAGGCAGGTCATCAGGATTTTTCTCATTGGCAGACCTCATCGGGATAACAGAAAGTTAGACTTACTTTACGCTGAAATACGCTTTCAAAGCCAGCGTAAGGCATCGGGGTCTTGTACAGGGCGCGCTCAATCGACTCACGGCCCTGGGCATCCAAAGCGCAGGTCCGGAAGGCCACATCGATCACTTCGCCGCCGCGGATCTGGGTGAACTCGACCTGGCAACGGGTCTGTTGCGGAATCTGGACGGTATTCCAGTTCGCGCGGGCAGTGGCATTGATGGCGGAAAGGTACTTGGCGGTTGCCGAGGTCGCGTTACCGCCGCCTCCGGATGCACGTTCAGGCGACTTCCCGGCCGCAGTGCCCCCGGCGCCGGCTGCCAGCGCGTCGAGCTTCTGGGCCTCGATTTCTTCCTGAAGCAGCGCTCGCTGCCGTTTGACCTCGGCCAACTGCTGTTTGATAAGGCGCTGGCGGTTTTCCTCGGTCGTGTCTTTCTTGATGTCGTCGGTCAATTCAACCTGGCCCTGCTTCTGTTTCAGTTTCTGTTCCGCAAGCGCATCGCTGGGCAGCAGCGCGTTTCGGTTGATTTCTTCCTGTACGGTCTGGTCAGGCCGGTCGACCCAGTCCTGCGCGGTCTCCTGCAGGGGTTCGGTACTGGTCTGCGGCCGCGGCTCCGGCTTTGGCTGCACTTGGCTGGCACTGGCCAATTCCGCAGCCCGGATCGCTTTTTTCGCACGCGCCATGTCTTCGGCGGAAATCGACAGCGTCGCGGCAACCGGCTCGCCCTGACTAGCCTGTTCCTGTTGCGGAAAGACCCAGACCGACGCCAGCCAGACCAGCCCGATGAAGCCGGCGTGCAGCGCCACGGTGTAAAGCAATGCCTGCCAATTCTGCTGCGGAAGCTGCGCCATCGCTCAGTCGGCCGAGTTGCTCATCAGGCCGACTTTCTCGACACCGGCCTGCTGCAGCAGGACCATGGCCTGATACACCGTGTCATAGCTGGCCGAACGGTCGCCGGCAACGAACACCGCCACGTCCGGGTTGTTCTTGACGAAGGCCGAGACTTTCGCGGCCAGTACCGCGGCATCGACTTTCTGCTGCGGCAGATCCTGCATCTTCAGGGTGTAGCTGCCGGCGGCATCGACCACCACCACGATCGGTTCCTGCTTCTGTTCGATGGATTTGGCATTCGATTTCGGCAGGTCGATATCGACACCCAGGTTCAACAATGGCGCGGTCACCATGAAGATGATCAGCAGCACCAGCATCACGTCGATGTAGGGAACCACGTTGATTTCAGATTTGAGTTTGCGCTTCTTGTGGCGGCGGGCGAAGCTGGCG
>CAJAPA010000117.1 GCA_903942465.1 uncultured Gammaproteobacteria bacterium | reverse complement strand
TCGCGGCCATGGCGCTCGCCGACGCGCGCGGCGATGCGCTGGGTGAATTGCTGGCTCTGCGCTTCGGGTAGCGTCCTTGCGGGGCGGCCTTGGGCGCTGATCACGATGCCGGAGAGTGCCGACTCCAGATCCGGAAGCAGGGCGCTGTAGGGTTTACGCAGCAGCCAGGGCGCATGACCGTTTTCATCCAGACGCGCGGTGGTGGTATTGAGCAGAATGCCGCACAGCCGGGCATCGGTCTGCGCCATGGTCATCAGGCGTCGTTGCTGCATCAGCAGGGCGTCGATGGCCGCGTCATCGCTGCGCGACAGATACGCGATACTGGCATTCAGGCCCAATGCCGTGGCGATGGCGCGGCTGGCGTTCTGCGTGTTGCGGCTGCCGTTGACGGCCATGAATTGACGGAGCTGTTCGCGCCAGTTCACCAGAAAGCCGGCCTGCTGTTCGGCCAGCAGTGCATACGCCGGCTGCCGTTTCCGGGTTTCGGTCACTGCGGCCTCGGCCTGCTGTTGCAGCGCCGCCGGGTCGGGGTCGGCGGCGGAACTGCCCATGGCGGGCAGTACAAGCAAGAGGGCGATCATCAGTCGCAGTTTCATGGACGTCTCCGCCGGGGAATCTGGCTGGCATCGATGCTCGCCACAATGCCGTCTTCGCGGAACTCGGGATCCCGCTCCGGCCGGAAGGCCATGGCGCTGATGACTTCCCAGCTGCTGGCGATACGCCCATCCCGGATCGGGTAGGCGGCGTTCAAGGCGCGCCAGCGGTTTTTACCGGCCAGGCCACGCGGGCGTTGCGGTCGCGCGTCGGTCGCGCCGATGGCCTGCAGCTCCTGCATGAGTGCACGCAGATCCGGGTAGTGCATGGTGTACAGTTCGCGATCGAGCACGCTGTTGCGGAAGCCCGCGCCCTGCAGCGCATCGCCGATCTGCTGGATGGCCGCAAACGGCGACACCGGTGGAGTTTCTCCGATGCCGGCATAGGCATCGCGCAGTTCCATCAGCGTGTCCGGTCCGAAACTGGAAAACGCGAACAGACCGTTCGGCGACAGAACGCGGCGGATCTCATGCAGCGCATCCGGCAGCGGATGCACCCATTGCAGACAGAGACTGGAAAAAATGAAATCGAAACTGCGGTCATGGAACGGCAGTTGCAGCGCATCGGCGCACACGCGTTTTATCGGCCGCCAGAAGCGCGTCTGTTGCGGCACCTGGCGCAGCATCGGCAGCGCGATGTCCATGGCGATGACTTCCGCCTTCGGCCAGCGTTTTTTCAGAATGCCCGCCGCCCGTCCGGGCCCGGAGCCGAGATCGAGAATGCGTTTCGGTGCGGCTTCGAGATAATCGGCCTGCTCGAGCAGGCGGGCTTCCACTTCCTTCTGCAAGGCCGCCGCTGCCAGATAGGATTCGGCGGCCCGTGCGAAATGGTTTTTGATTCCGCGACGGTCGAATAAATTCTCAGGCATGCACGCCCTCCGCAAAAATCCGGATGGCATCGGCCGCTGCTTCAGGATGGGTCAGGAACGGCGCATGCCCGCCATGTTCGTCGCAGTGGAACTCGCCGCCGGCCATTTCCGCCGCCGCCTGCATGGCCGCTGGATTCACCAAGCGGTCGCGGCGTCCGGCCAGCCACAGGCTCGGCACGTGCAGCTGCGGCAGCTGCGTGCGCAGATCGGTGTTTTCCAGCAGATACAGACCCTGGCGCAACACCTCCGGGTCCGGTCGTCCGAACTCGAAAGCGTTGGCCTGCAGCCGGCGAAGATCGGCACGCAGATGTTCCGAGCCCTGCGCCTCGAGCATGAAGAAGCGGCGCAGCGTGCCATCGTAATCCTGCGCAAGATCCGCGGCGAATTGCCGGAATACCGTGG
The DNA here is from genome assembly GCA_903942465.1 of uncultured Gammaproteobacteria bacterium. GTDB lineage: Bacteria > Pseudomonadota > Gammaproteobacteria > Xanthomonadales > Xanthomonadaceae > Arenimonas. The sequence continues at coordinate 6,246 of CAJAPA010000117.1, read as the reverse complement.
CCGGCATGCCTTGCGGCCACTCGGGACGGGCCACGAAACTCGGGCTGGCGTTCATCAGAATCAGGCCGCGGAAGTGTTCCGGAAAAAGTAATGCACCATGCAGTGCGAACAGACCGCCGAGCGACCAGCCGAGCACGTAAACCGGGCGCTCCAGAGTCGGCAGCAGGCCTTGCCAGAACGGCGAAAATTCCAGCGGCAGCGTGCTGTCCTGCTGGCTGCCGTGTCCGGGAAGATCGATGCAGCGCACTTTGAAGTGGCGCTGCAGGTGCGGCAACAGGGGCGCGAAGATGCCACCGTGCATCGCCCACCCATGCAGCAGAATCAGATGCGGTTTGGCTTCAACAGATTCAACCGTGCCCATCGTGGCCTCCGGTGATTTCTGCCAGCACCTGTACCAGCGCATCAATCTGAGCTTTCGTATGCAATGCCGTCAAGGTAATACGCAACCGTGATTTGCCTTGCGGCACGGTCGGTGGCCGGATGGCGCTGACCCAGAATCCGGCATCGCGCAGCTGCGCGCTCCACTGCAGCGCGCGTTCGTTGTCGCCCGCCATCAGCGGTTGGATCGCGGTATGCGAGTCCAGCATCGGCAGGCCGGCAGTTTCGACACGGATCCGGAAATGCCGGATGTTTTCCTGCAGTCTCGCATGGTGCTGCGGCTGCGCTTCCAGCAAGTGCAGCGCGGCCGAGAGTGCCGCCGCCATCGCCGGTGCCGGTGCGGTGCTGAACAGATACGGGCGCGCGGTTTCCAATAGGTGTTGGATGATGTCGCGTTGGGCGAGAATCAGGGCGCCCTGCCCGCCCAAAGCCTTGCCCGCCGGCACCACCAGAATCGGCACATCGGCGGCGCGCAGACCGGCCGCCTGTGCGCTGCCGAGCCCGCTCTCGCCGAGTACGCCGACGCCATGGGCGTCGTCGATCATCAGCGTGGCGCGATGGCGCTCGGCAATCGCATGCAGGGCCTTAAGATCGGCGGCATCACCGTCCATGCTGAACACGCCGTCGCTGACCAGAAACAGCGTATCGGTTTTGGCTTCCGCGCAGCGCGCTTCGGCCTGAACCATATCGGCATGCGGATAGCGCTTCAGGTCAGCGCCGGAAAAGCGGGCGCCGTCCAGCAGACAGGCGTGGTTGTATTTATCCTGCACGCATACGGATTCGTCATCGAGCACGGCCTGCAGAATCCCGAGATTGGCCAGATAGCCGCTGCCGGTGAACAAGGCCGCTTCATAGCCGAACAAGGCCGCCGCCTGCTGTTCCAACTCATGGTGTACGGCGAAATGACCGGTGACCAATGCCGAACCGGCACTGCCGACCCCATCGCGTGCCGCCGCTTGCTGAAAAGCCGCGATCACATCGGGATGCTGGGCGAAACCCAGATAGTCATTGCTGGAAAAATTGATCAGGCTTTTGCCGTCGCATTCGGCCAGCATGCCGCTGCGCTGCGATTGCACGTGCCGGCTGCGCCGTGAATGGGCGGCGTCACGCTCCGCAGCGCGCCGGCGCAGGCGTTCGATCAGGGTCATGGTTCAGGCGGCGCAGCTGTCCCCGCACAGCACATCGGCATGTACGGTCGTGCTTTGTTCCACCACCGGCATGCCCTCGATGCCGAGCTTGGCGAACAGCGCCTGATCGGCCTCCACATCCGGATTGCCGGTGGTCAGCAGTTTTTCACCGTAGAAAATGGAGTTGGCGCCGGCGAGAAAACACAGGGCCTGGAGCTCTTCGCTCATTTCCGCGCGGCCGGCCGACAGGCGAACGACCGACGCCGGCATCAGGATGCGGGCGGCGGCGATGGTGCGCACGAACTCGAAAGCATCGAGCAGGGCGGTGCCGTGCAAGGGTGTGCCTTCCACCTGCACCAGACGGTTAATCGGCACCGAGCCCGGGTGCTCCGGCAGATTGGCCAGGGTCTGCAACAGGGCCGCGCGCTGTTCGCGCGATTCGCCCATGCCGACGATGCCGCCGCAGCATGTTTTCAGACCGGCTTCACGCACGTTTTCAAGGGTATCCAACCGGTCCTGGTAGTCGCGGGTTTTGATGATGTCGGCGTATTCGTCCGGACCGGTGTCGAGATTGTGGTTGTAGTAATCGAGCCCGGCGTCTTTCAGGCGTTTGGCCTGATCGGCGTTGAGCATGCCGAGCGTGGCGCAGGCCTCCATACCCATCGCGCGTACGCCCTGCACCATGGCCGCGACATTTTCCAGATCGCGGTCTTTCGGACTGCGCCAGGCTGCGCCCATGCAGAAACGGGTCGCGCCGGCGGCTTTGGCCTGTGCCGCTTTGGCCAAGACTTCGTCCACTTCCATCAGTTTGTGCGCTTTCAGACCGGTGTTATAGCGTGCCGCCTGCGGACAATAGGCGCAGTCTTCGGGGCAACCGCCGGTTTTGATCGAGAGCAGCGTGGAGACCTGCACCTGATTCGGATTGAAATGCGCGCGGTGCACGCTGCCGGCACGGTGCATCAATTCGGCGAACGGCAGGCTCATCAGGTCGAGCACTTCGGCGCGGGTGTAGTCATGTCGGATGACAGCGGTCATGGGAAGTTTCCGATAGTAGCGGTGGGCAGGGTGCGAGAACCTGTACAGGATACCCCAGCCCGTCAACCCTGCGCCAATGAATCTTGTTGACCGAATCTGCAAGCGCCTGAATTACGGGATTTTTCCGCCGATCTGCCGTCTGTGCGGCAACCCCGGGCTGCCGGAGTGGGACCTGTGCCTGCTCTGCCATCGGGCCTTGCCCTGCCGGCCGCCGCCCAAGCTGTTCGGGGAGGGTCTGGTGTTGGCGGGTTTCGATTACGGCAATCCGGTCGACGGCCTGATCCGGCATTTCAAATTCCAGGCCCAGCTCGGTGCCGGCCGCCTGTTGGCACGCTTGTGCGAGCCGGCTTTCGACGACAGCCGGCCGATGGCGCTGGTGCCGGTGCCTTTGCACATCCGCCGACTGCGTCAGCGGGGTTTCAACCAGTCGCTGGAGTTGGCCAGATACTGGGGCCGCAGGCGCGGTCTGCCGGTTCTGCCCTCGGCTCTGGTCCGCCATCGCGACACCGCGATGCAGTCCACATTGACTTCCCCGGAGCGCGAGCCCAATGTGCGGGGCGCTTTCCGGGCCGTGATGCCCCTGCCGCGGCATGTGGCGTTGATCGATGATGTGTTCACCACCGGTGCCACCTGCCGTGCGGCGCGGGAGGCCTTGTTCGCTGCCGGTGTGCAACAGGTGGACGTCTGGTGTCTGGCGCGGGTGACTTAAAAAAGCGTCAACACGAAGCCGATGAACACCAGCAGGCCGACCCACTGATTGCTCAGAAACGCACGGAAGCAGTCTTCCCGGTGGCGCAGGGCGGCGATTTTGAACTGCCACAGAATCACCACGCCGGCCAGGGCAATGCAAATGAAATACGGCAGACTGAAATGGTACTGCCGGCCGAGCAGTACCAGGCTGGTCAAAAAGCCGGCCTGCATCACGCCGATGGCCAGCAGATCCATGTCGCCGAGAAAAATCGCCAATGACTTGGCGCCGGCCTTCAGGTCGTCCTCGCGGTCGACCATGGCGTACCAGGTGTCGTAGGCGGTGGTCCACAGCAGATTGGCCAGAAACAGCAGCCAGGCACTTTGCGGAATCCGGCCCTGCACCGCGGCGAAGGCCATTGGAATGCCCCAGCCGAAGGCGATGCCGAGATAGACCTGCGGAAAATAGGTGTGCCGCTTCAAATACGGGTAAGTCGCGGCCAATACCGCACCGGCGATGCTGAGCCCAATGGTGAGCGTGTTGGTCATCAGCACCAAACCGAATGCGACCAGCATCATCAGTACAAACGCCGTCAGCGCTTCACGGCCGCTCAGGGATCCGCGCGCCAGGGGCCGGGTGCGGGTGCGCTCGACCTGGGGGTCCAGCCAGCGGTCGGCATAGTCATTGATGATGCAGCCGGCCGAACGCGTCAGCCAGACCCCGGCAGCGAAGATCAGCAGCAGTTCCGGCGGCGGAAAGCCTTCAGCGGCCAGCCACAGCGCCCATAATGTCGGCCACAGGAGCAGCAGGGTGCCGACCGGACGGTCGCCGCGGATCAATTGCCAATAGGCGCTGGTTTTCGTGGTGCGCTCAGGGGCGTTCCGAATCATCTGGATATTGTAGCGGATGCCCCGCTTGCTTTTGCTGGCGCCATTGCAGATGATGGAATAAATTCCTGATGGCCGCCATGTCCGACCTCGACATTCCCGAATCTTTCCGCGGTCGCCCGTATGCCGAACGCCATTTCCGGCAAATCGCGCAGTGGGCACGCGTGCATTCGCCGTTTTACCGGCATTTCCATGCCGGCGGTGGTGTGCCGCCGCTGCTGACCCGCGAAATCCTGCAAGCCCACAACGATGAGCTGCTCGACGGCCGTGCGGTCACCGGCAAAACCTCCGGCGCGACCTCTGTTCCGGTGCGTGTGCATTGGGGCGCGCCGCGCAGCCGTCTGGATCATAAGGACAACCTCGCCTATGCCGGCTGGTTCGGCGGTGTGCTGCCGCATGCCAAAATCGTGGCACTGATAGCGCATGATGCGAAGCCAAACAGTTTCGAGGTCGCCAGTCCGGTGCCGCAGCAACTCGCCTTCCTGCACGAGCAGATCCACCGGCACGGGGTGAAATCCCTGATCAGCTATCCGACCAATCTGATGCAGCTCGCCCAGCATCTGCGGCAGAGTGGGCAGACGATTCCCGAGTTGGAGCGCCTGGTGTGCATGTCGGAACTGTTCGAGCCGAGCCAGGAGGCCTGCATTGCCGACGCCTTTCCGAACGCCCGCATCGCCGCCACCTACTCCTGCACCGAGACCGGCATGATCGCCGGCCGCTGTCCGCACAATCCGGACAACTACCACATCATGGCGCACAAGCTCGGCGTCGAATTCCTGAATGCCGAGGGCCGGCCCTGCGCAGAAGGCGAAGTCGGCCAGATCGTGATCACCGACTACGTCAACCGTGCCATGCCGTTCATCCGCTACGCCATCGGCGATCTGGCGGCGCCGGTGCGCTGCAATTGCGGCAAGATCGATCTGCCGGCGTTGACCCGGCTGCTCGGCAAGCAGCGCGGCCTGCTGCGCCATCCCGATGGCCATTACGTGTTCAGTACCGAACTATCACCGCATATCCGGGATTCCGTCGAAGTCCGCCAGTATCAGGTGATACAGGAGCAGCCCGCTCGTTTTCTGCTGCGGGTAATTGCCCGGGACGGTGCTGATACGGCGGCCTTTGAAACCCGTATGCGGGAATTGTTCGCAGCCCATTTCGGCGCCGCTACCGAACTGGCGTTCGACTGGTGCACCGATATTCCGCGCCTGCCCGGTGGCAAATACATGGAGTTCGTCGGCCTGAAGGATCCGGCATGAGCGCGGTCTGGATTCCGGAAAGCTTCCGCGACCGGCCCTATGCCGCCGCGCACTTCGCGCGCATCGTGCAGTGGGCGCAGCAGCACCATCCGTTTTACCGGCGCTTCCACACCGACATCACCCGGCCGCTGCCGGTGATCACCCGGGCCATGGTGCAGGAACACAATGATCTGCTGCTGAACGGCCACCCCGGTCTTGGCCATACCTCGGGGTCCACCTCGATGCCGGTACGGGTGTCCTGGCAGCCCGAGCGCGGCACGCTTGAAGGCGAGGACACGGCACGCCTGATCCGTTGGTATGGCGGGCCGATGGTGCATATGAAAATCGTCGCGCTGGCCACCCATGCCGCCAACGACCACACCCTGGAGGTCGATTCCCCGCTGGACGACCAGCTCGCTTTCATCAAGGAGCAGCATGCGCGGCGCGGCGCGGTCTCGCTGATTTCCTACCCGACCAATCTCGAGCGCCTGTGCCGGCATCTGATCGAGCGCGGCGAAACCCTGCCGTTCATCCGCCGGGTCACCGCCATGTCGGAAGCCTACGATGATCATATGGACGATCTGATCCGGCAGGTCTTTCCCAATGCCGTGCCAATCGTCACCTACAGTTCGGTCGAGCTCGGCATGATCGCCCTGCGCTGCCCGCACCGGCCGGAAAATTACCACATCATGGCGCACAAGCTCGGGGTCGAGATTCTCGATGCCGAGGGCCAGGTCTGCCCGCCCGGCGTACCCGGACAGGTGGTGGTGACCGACTATTTCAACCGGCACAGCACCCTGATCCGCTATGCGCTCGGCGATCTGGCCGAGAACACGGTATGCGGTTGCGGACAGATCGCCCTGCCGGCCATCACCGCCATCGCCGGCAAGATGCGCGGC
>CAJAPA010000116.1 GCA_903942465.1 uncultured Gammaproteobacteria bacterium | reverse complement strand
GGCGCATCACCGCGCTCGGTCGGCGCATGCTCGGCTTGGGCACACATCCGCGCATGGCCGCGATGTTGCTGGCCGTGCATGACGACACCGAAAAAGCCCTGGCCTGCGATCTGGCCGCACTGATCGAAGCGCGTGATCCGCTGATCGGTGCCCGCCGCGACGATTGGCAGTCGCGCTGGCAGGCCTTGGCCGATCTGCGGGCGCGTCGCACGTCGCATGGCGCCAGCAGCAGCGGCCTGAAACTGATCGATGCCGCCGCAGCGCAATGGCGTCGCCGGCTGCGCTGCGAAACACCACCTCCGGTGTCGGTGCCGGCGCATGCGCTCGGCGATGTGCTGCTGCATGCGTTTCCCGATCGCATCGGCAAACAACACGAACACGATCCGCTGCGCTATCAGCTCTCGGGCGGACGCATGGCGCGTATGCATCCCGACAGTACGCTCTACGGCGAACTCTGGCTATGCGCCAGTGAACTGAAATTCGAGGCCAAGGAAGCCCTGATTCTGCGGGCCGCACCGCTCGATCTGCATCGCCTCGAACAGGATTTTCCGGAACGCTTCGTCAGCAGCGACAGCGTGCGCTGGGATGAACGCAGCAATGCCCTGATCGCCCGCCGCGAGCGCCGTTTCGACCAGATTGTGCTGTCCAGCCAGTCCGGCGGAAAGGTCGATCCCGAGCAGGCGGCCGCCGCGCTGTGTGCTCTGGTACGCCAGAAAGGTCTGCACATTCTGCCCTGGACCGAGAAAGCGCAGCAATTCCGGTTGCGGGTCTGCCGCCTGCGCGAATGGCTGCCGGAACTGGCATTGCCGGATTTATCGGAATCGTCGCTATTGGCGACGCTGGAAGCTTGGCTGCAACCAGTGCTGCGCGGTAAATCGCGCCTGGACAGTCTGGATGCGGCGGCACTGGGTGATGCGCTGTTTGGCCTATTCGACTGGAACACGCGCCAGCAGATCGACCGGCTGGCGCCGACGTCCTTGAAAGTGCCGTCCGGCATCGAACGCACGATTGCCTATGCCGAAGACGGTCCGCCGGTATTGGCGGTCAAGCTGCAGGAACTGTTCGGTCTGGCCGAATCGCCGCGCATTGCCGACGGCCGGGTGACGGTGATGCTGCATCTGCTTTCCCCGGGTGGCAAGCCGCTGCAGATCACCCAGGACTTGAAGAATTTCTGGAACAGCACTTATGCGGAAGTACGCAAGGAAATGAAAGGCCGTTATCCGCGCCACCCCTGGCCGGAAGATCCGTGGAATGCACCGGCCACCCACCGCGCCAAGCCACGGGGAACCTGATAGGCTGAATGCTCATTCGGTCCTGCAGGGAAAATCGATGCGCGCTCCCTTTGTTGCTTTCACCCTGACACTGCTGATGTCGCTGACGGTAAACGCCGAAGGCGATGCCTGCCCGGCGCCGGTCACGGCCGCGACACCCGTGATGGATACCGCCGCCTTGGATGCCTATATCGAAAAAGGCCTGAAAGATTGGCAGCTGCCCGGACTGTCGGTGGCGGTGGTTCAGAACGGCCGACCGGTGTATGTGAAGGGTTTCGGTGTGCGTGCGCTGGGCACGCCGCAGAAGGTCGATGCACAGACCCTGTTCGGCATGATGTCAACCACCAAGGCGATGACCGCATTGGCGGTGGCGATGCTGGTCGATGACGGCAAACTGGCCTGGGACGACCCGGTCACCAAACACCTGCCCGGCTTCGCGCTGTCCGATCCGTTCGTGACCCGTGATCTGAAAGTGCGCGATCTGCTGACCCACAACAGCGGCCTGGGCAACACCGATCTGCTGTGGGCGCGCGGCGATCTGGATTCGAAACAGATCATCGCACGCCTGCGCGATGTGCCGCTGTCATATTCCCTGCGCGACGGTTTCGCCTACCAGAACGTGATGTACCAGGTGGCCGGAGAAGTGATTGAAGCCGCCGCTGGTGAACGCTGGGAGCAGGTCATCCAGAAACGCATTCTGACCCCGCTGGACATGGACCGTTCGCGCCCGACTCTGGCTGCGATGCTGGCCATGCGCGATGGCAACGTTTCCCGTGCGTATTTCGAGATCGACGGCCGCATCCGCGCGATTAACGAATCGCCGGTGGATGCCGTGCCGGCCGCCGGCGCGGCCTGGACCACCGCAGCCGATGCCGCGAAATGGCTCGACTTCCTGCTCAACGACGGCTGTGCCGGCGGAAAACGCCTGGTGTCTTCGGCCAATTTCCGCGCGTTGCTGAAGCCGCAGGTAATGGTGCCCGTCAATGAGTTCTATCCCACCGCCAAACTCACCCAACCGCACTGGACGACATACGGCTACGGCTGGTTCCAGCAGGATTACCGCGGCCGCTTCGTGGCCATGCACACCGGTTCGATGGACGGACGCACCGCCATCATCGGCCTGATGCCGGACGAACATCTGGGCATCGCCATTTTCGGCAATCTCGACCATGCCGAATTCCGGCATGCCCTGATGTGGAAACTGTTCGATGTCTACACCGGCGCAGAACCGCGTGACTGGAGCACGGAGTTTCTCGCCCTCTACGGCGGCATGAAAACCGAAGCCAAGGCGATGGACGCCAAGGAAGAAAAAGCCCGCGTTGCCGGAACCTCGCCAACGCATGCGCTTGCCGATTACACCGGCCGTTATCTGCACAGGGTGTACGGCGATGTGGTGATCAGCCGCAAGGGCGAGGCGATGCACATCGCATTCGGGCCTCTGCCGGAAAACGCCGGCACCCTCCGGCACTGGCATTACGAGCGCTTCCGGGTTGCGTTCGGTGATGGTCGCTACGGCAGCAGCGATGTGGTGTTCCGGACCGGGGCAGATGGCCGCGTGGCCGCCCTGCGTCTGTTCGACGACAGCAGCGATACCTTCGAGTTCGTTCGCGAAACCTCGCCCTGATTGATTCCGTGCGTTAGATAAAAAACCCGCCGATCGGCGGGTTTTTGATTCATCCGGCTTCGTTGCGCCATTGCCCCGGCGCCAAGCCGTCAAGCCGATGCGGACCCACCGAGATGCGCACCAGGCGAAGGCAGGGCAGACCGACCGCGGCGCACATGCGGCGCACCTGCCGATTGCGGCCTTCCTTGATGGTCAGTTCCAGCCAGGATTCCGGCACGCTCTTGCGGAACCTTACCGGCGGATCGCGCGGCCACAGCCAATCGGGCGCCTTTTCGAGCAGGCGTGCGGTGGCCGGCTGGGTCGGTCCGTCATTCAGCACCACACCGATGCGCAGCTGGGCCAGATGGGTTTCATCGGCAACGCCTTCGACCTGCACCAGATAGGTTTTCGGCCATTTGAATTTCGGCGACGAAATCTGTGCAATGCGGGCGCCGTCATCGGACAGCAGCAGCAGGCCTTCGGAATCGATGTCGAGCCGGCCGGCGGCATACACATCCTGCGGCAACCCGAACCCGGCCAGCGTCGGCCGCGGTGGCATGCTCTGGTCGGTGAATTGCGTCAGCACGCCGTAGGGCTTGTTGAAAGCGATTAACATAAGCCCAGTGTAACCGCAAAAAGAGTGCGCCCGCCGATGATTTCCACCCACCCCCTGAAACGCCTGCGCCGTTTCGCCGAACCCTACCGCACGGCGATACGCCGTGGCGTGCTGTATTCGGTGCTGAACAAGGCGTTCGACGTGCTGCCGGAAATCCTGATCGGCGTCGCGGTCGATGTGGTGGTCAACCAGCGCGAATCGTTCCTGGCGCGTCTGGGCATCGCCGATCCGATGCAGCAGCTCTGGCTGCTGGTCGGTCTTACCGTGGTGGTATGGGTCTGCGAATCGCTGTTCGAATATCTGCATCGTCTGGTCTGGCGCAATCTTGCGCAGAACCTGCAGCATGATCTGCGTCTGGATGCCTATGCACACATCCAGTGCCTGCCGCCGGACTTCATCCAGGAAGAACGTTCCGGCCGCTTGATGGCGGCACTGAATGAAGACGTCAACCAGATCGAACGCTTCCTCAACACCGGCGCCAATGACCTGATCCAGGTCGGCGTGTCTTCGCTCCTGGTCGGCGCGGTGTTCTTTTCGCTCACCGCCAGCACCGCGGTGCTGGCCCTGCTGCCGATTCCACTCATCCTGTTCGGCACCTTCTGGTTCCAGAAGCGCCTGTATCCGCGTTATGCCGCGGCGCGCGAAGCCGCCGCCGGCGTGTCCAACCGGCTGGCCAACAATCTGCAGGGCATGAGCACCATCCAGGCCTATACCGCCGAAAACTTCGAAGCCGAACACCTGCGCGCGGCCAGCGACGGCTTCCGCGAACATAACCGCGATGCGATCCGCTATTCGGCGGCAATCACCCCGGTGATCCGCATGGCGATTCTGGCCGGTTTCGTGATGACCCTGCTGTACGGCGGATCACTGGTGCTCAAGGGCGAACTCGGGGTCGGCAGTTATTCGGCGCTGGTGTATCTGACCCAACGCTTGCTGTGGCCGATGACGCGTCTGGCCGACATGACCGATCTGTACCAGCGGGCCATGGCCTCGGTCGACCGGGTCATGGATCTGCTGGAGATCGCACCGGCGGCCGACGGAACGGTGGTGGTGAAAGCGCCGGTGCGCGGCGCGCTCGCGTTCGATGCGGTCGGCTTCGCCTACGGCGCCACACCGGTGCTGCACAGCGTCAGCCTGAACATTCCTGCTGGCGCCACCATCGCGCTGGTCGGCGGTACCGGCAGCGGCAAAAGCACGCTGATCAAACTGGCGCTCGGTTTCATTGGAGCGCAATCCGGTGAAATCCGTTTCGACGGCGAAGATCTGCGCATGCTGGCAAAATCGCAACTGCGTGCCGCCATCGGTTACGTCGCCCAGGAACCGTTCCTGACCGACGGCTCCGTGGC
>CAJAPA010000115.1 GCA_903942465.1 uncultured Gammaproteobacteria bacterium | reverse complement strand
CGCTTTACGAGGACTGGCAAGCCAATACCGTGGTGGTCTGCGCGACCACTCTGGCGGTCAGTCTTTCCGTCCTTGTGCACTATGAGGGGCTGGCGCTGATTTCGAACTGGCTGGCCAAGCGCCGTGAACTGCATTCGCGGCGGAAAGTGCTGTATTCGATTTTCTCGGTGCTGGCCTTGCACGTCACCGAAATCTGGATTTTCGGCATCACCATCTGGCTGACACTGCATTACCCCGAGACCGGATTCATCAAAGGTGCCGATCCCTTGCATCTGCTGGATGCGGTCTATCTTTCAGCGGTGACCTTCAATACACTCGGATTCGGCGATCTCGTGCCGGTCGGCCCCATTCGTTTCATCTCCGGCACCATGTCGCTGACCGGTTTCGTTCTGATCACTTGGTCGGCGTCGTTTACCTATCTGGAAATGGAACGCTACTGGCGGAAGTAGCCACTTAGAGCCGAGCCGCCAGTTCCGCGCCCTGGGCGATGGCGCGTTTGGCATCCAGCTCACCTGCCTGCTCGGCGCCGCCGATGAGGTGCGAATTGAGGCCAAGACTCTGCAATGCCTCATGCAGCGTACGCTGGGGTTCCTGGCCGGCGCACACGATGACATGATCGACCGGCAACACCATGGCCTCGCCATCCTTTTTGATATGCAGGCCGGCATCATCGACAGCCACGTATTCAATGCCGCCCCAGGCCTGTACGCCGCCCATCTTGAGCGCCGCGCGGTGAATCCATCCGGTGGTTTTTCCCAATCGTGCCCCCGGTTTTCCGGCGCTGCGTTGAAGTAACCAGATCTGCCGCGCAGCTTCATGCGGTTCGGGCTTGCACAGACCGCCCTTGCTTTCGAAGGAGGAGTCGACGCCCCATTCCTGCATCCAGCGCTGTGTATCCAGAGTTGCTGATTCATTATGCAGAAGGAACTCGGCAACATCGAAGCCGATGCCGCCGGCGCCGATGATGGCCACCGATTTGCCGACCGGTGCGTTATCGCGCAGCACGTCAAGGTAGCCGAGGACTTTCGGATGATCGCTGCCCGACAGGCGCAGACCGCGTGGCGTGATGCCGGTGGCAATCACGATCTCGTCGAATCCGGCCTGCTGCAGCTGGGTCGCATCCACGGGGTGCCCGAGTTTCACGCTAACGCCGGTTTCTGCCAGCAGATTGCCGTAATAGCGCAGGGTCTCGTGGAACTCCTCTTTGCCGGGAATGCGCTTGGCGTAGTTGAATTGTCCGCCGATTTCCGAAGCCGCATCAAAGAGCGTGACATCGTGGCCGCGTTGGGCAGCGACGGTGGCGAAACTCAGTCCGGCCGGGCCGGCACCCACGACCGCGATGCGTTTTTTCGACGTGATTGGTAAGTAATTCAATTCGGTTTCGCGGCAGGCGCGTGGATTCACCAGGCAGGAGGCTTTTTTGTTTTCGAACACGTGGTCCAGGCAGGCCTGATTGCAGGCAATGCAGGTGTTGATAAGATTCGTCTTGCCGGCTTTGGCCTTGTTCGGCCACTGGGCGTCTGCCAACAGTGGGCGCGCCATCGAAATCATGTCAGCCTGGCCCTCGGCAAGAATCCGCTCGGCGACATCGGGCATATTGATGCGGTTGGTGGCGATTAGGGGCAGTTTAACGTGAGGCTTCAGCTTTCCGGTCACTCCGGCAAAGGCCGCGCGCGGCACCGACGTGGCGATGGTCGGTACCCGGGCTTCATGCCAGCCGATGCCGGTGTTGATGATGGTTGCGCCGGCCGCTTCGATCGCTTTGGCCTGTTCCACGATTTCCGGCCAGGCCAGACCTTCGGGTACCAGCTCCAGCATGGACAGACGGTAAATGATGATGAAATCCGGACCAACGGCCTCACGCATCCGGGAAACGATTTCGACCGCGAAACGCCGGCGCTTTGCGGCATCACCGCCCCAGCCATCAGCGCGGCCGTTCACCTGCGGTGAGACGAACTGGTTGATCAGGTAGCCTTCAGATCCCATGACTTCGACGCCGTCATAACCGGCCTCGCGCGCCAGCTCGGCGCTGCGAACGTAATCGCGGATGGTTCTTTCGACGCCGCGTGCGCTGAGGGCCTGAGGCGTGAACGGATTGATGGGCGCCTTTTTGGCCATTGAGGAGACGGAGAGCGGGTGGTAGCCGTAGCGCCCGGCATGCAGAATCTGCATGGCAATTCGCCCGCCGGCCCCATGCACTGCGTCAGTGACCTGACGGTGCGGGGCCACTTCAAGCCGCCAGCTCAGTTTGCCGCCAAAGGGTTTGAGCCAGCCGCGGATGTTGGGCGCGATGCCGCCAGTGACCATCAGTCCGGCACCGCCTTCGGCACGCTCCCTGAAGTAGGCAGCCAGTTTCGGATAGTCGGTACGCTTGTCTTCCAGGCCGGTATGCATGGACCCCATGAGAATGCGGTTGGGCAGGGTGCAGAACCCGAGGTCAAGCGGCTGGAACAGATTCGGGAATTCAGGGGAGCTCATGCAGTTAGACCTTTATGGGATTGAGGGCGCGAGTATTCCGCTGACCATACTCAGCAGTATAGTTAAAAAACCGATTAAAAACAGGGGGTATCCCCATCAGGGGCTGAGGACAGGCCACCGGCTATGGATTGGGCGCGGCTGAGCCTAAAAATGTCGACTGCGTCACAGTTCTATTCGGGGTGATAGGGCTAGGATTGGCAGTAAGTGTCGGGGAAACGGGGGTAATTTAGAAATAAGGATGGGTGAAGATTATGGGAACTTTTTCCGCTAAAGGCTTGCAATTTATCCTGAAAGTGTTATTTTGACGTTAACGATTCGAACAGGGTTTACGGTCGTTGACACTGCGGGCGCTTACGCCTGTATCGATTTGTAGCAATTTTCCACATGTAAAATGGAGATGTAAAATGAAGAAAAATCTACTTGGCCTTGCTCTTCTCAGCGCCGTTGGCTTCTCGCAAGCTGCTGCTGCCCAGGAATTCGATGATCGCTGGTACATTTCCGGCACCCTCGGCGTTCTCGGCACCGATAGCGACCGTCTTGATGCCTCCAATTCCGAACTTTACGGCGTCGGCATCGGCAAGCGTCTGTCCGAAAACTTCGGTCTGGAACTGGCCTATGACCAAGCCAGCCCGACCCTGGACATCGATCCGATCAACGGTGACTTGAACTGGGATCTGAACTCCCTGTTCCTGAACGCCCGTTACTACTTCACCAAAGACGGCCGTGCATGGGATCCGTACTTGGTCGGCGGTATCGGCGCAACCGATCACGACGTCGCCAACGGTGCTTATGACGGTACCGATTGGGCCGCCAAGCTCGGTGCCGGTATTGAAACCGATCGTCGCAAGCGTGTTGACTTCCGCGTGGAAGCCGGCGCCCGCTACGACAGCCACACCGAAAACGACCAATTCGTTGGTGACATCGGCGGTTTCGTCGACCTGTATGCCGCTGCTTCGATCCTCGTGAAGCTGGGTGACCTGGCCGCTCCGGTGGTTGCCGCCCCGACCTGCGACACCCTCGACGGTGACAATGACGGCGTCAATGACTGCAACGACAAGTGCCCGAACTCGGAAGCCGGCCAAACCATCGGCGCCGACGGCTGCCCGGTCAAGCTGAGCATCGACCTGAAAGGCGTGAACTTCGACTTCGACAAAGCCACCCTGCGTCCTGACGCAGTCGCGATTCTTGATGAAGCCGTTGCCGTGCTGGCCAAGTATCCGGAACTGCGTGTTGAAGTCGCCGGTCACACCGACCTTTGCGGCAAAGACACCTACAACCAAGGCCTGTCGCAGCGCCGTTCGCAAACCGTGTATGACTACCTGACCAGCAAAGGCATCGATGCCGGCCGTCTGGCGGGTCCGAACGGTTATGGCGAAAGCCGTCCGCTGGAAGCCACCGAGCAAACCTCGCCGGCTTGTAAGAGCGAAACCAACCGCCGTACCGAACTGAACGTTCAGAACTAAGCGGTTCAAAGCGTCACGAAAAAGCCCGGCTTCGGCCGGGCTTTTTTATTGTCTACGCGCCGGTGACTCGGTATAGTTGACATGTCCGGTGGCTGCAGCGCGTCACTTCATCCTGTCCCAAAAGGAAACGAACATGTCTATCCGATGCCTTAATGTCCTGAAGCATTCACGCATGCCGCTGCTGCTTGCCGTTGCGGTGCTTGCGGGGTGCTCACGCGACCCCGATAATGCTGCCGATGCGGTGTATTCCGGAGGCGACATCCTGACCATGGCCGGTGAGCAGCCCACCTATGTGGAAGCGCTGGCGGTCAAGGACGGAAAAATCAGCTTCGCTGGTAGCAAAGCCGAGGCTGACAAATTGATCGGTAAAGCAACCATAGAGGTCAATCTGCAGGGTTCTACCGTCATTCCTGCCATTGTGTCCTCCGGCATGCCGGCGGTGATGGCTCCTGAGAATATGCCCAGCACCCCGAATTGCTGGCGTGATGCCACGCCTGCTACATCCAAAGAGCTCATTGAAGCACTTACTGTCGCGTTGAAGAATCGAAAGTCATCCGATGTTGACGGTCTTTATTGCGCCGGATTCGATCCGGGTGCTTTTGGAACATCGCCTGCATTGACCGAGACCGATTTGAATGAAGCGTTTCCCGACAATCCAGTGGTATTGGTTCAAGCTGGAGGAAGTGTGATTCTGAGCAACAGTTCTGCCAAAAAACGCTTCCCACTGGATACCTATAGGGTGTTGAAGGGTGCAATGCAGCCGGGATCCATTGGATTGCAGCCCGGTCAATCTGCGGACTTCATGTTGTTGGATAAAAACCCGCTAAAAGTAACTTCCGGACCATTGCCGATAATCCAGATCACCCAGGCTTTTGCCGGCGGTAATTTGATTACAGATGCGCCGAAAGACCTGTCAATGCTCGCGTCTCTCGATATGAATGCAGCCCTCGCGCAGGAAGAGGCGAATCTTGCAAAAATCGAAGGACAGCGCGCAATCGAGGCCGCCAATAAAGCGGCCGAAGCAACTCAGGCCGCAGCTAAAAAAGCGGACGTCGCCGCCAAGAAAGCCAATACTGAAGCCAAGCCGAAGCCGGCAGCCGCACCGACGTCAGCCCAGCAACAGGCCAAACGTTCCAATGAGAAGAAGCCGCTGGCACCGAAGCCTGCGGTTGTGGAAACGCCGGCGGTCGCCGAGGCGCCGAAACCGAAAGAGGTACGTTTCAACATGACCCAGGACGGCAAGAAAATGACGCCGGAGGATTTCGATGCCTGGATGAAAGCACAGGGCATCCGGATTGTTCCAGCCAAACCGGTGGAAGCGCCACCGGCTGATGCCAAAAAAGATGGCGGCTGAAACGACCGACGATGAAGATGAAAAACCCGGCTCAGCCGGGTTTTTTATTGGTGAAGCGGTAGTGCGCCACCATCCACTCGTTGCCGTCGTTGTAAGCGAACAGCTCGGCGCAGGCCATCCAGAACATGCGCCAGCGCTGAGACCAGATTGCAGCGTTCTGTGAGCCGTAGGTTTCAGTAAGGATTTCCAGAATCCGCGTCCGGTGGCGGTCCTGGTTTTCCAGCCATTGATTGCTGGTGCGGGCATAGTGGCGGCCCGGAACCAGCCAACGCTGCTCGACGGAAAGATCCTCGGCGAAATGCAGCAGGGTATCTGCCGAGGGCATCAGGCCCCCGGTGAAGAAGTAGCGGCCCATCCAGTTGTCATCGCCGCCGGTCTCGAACGGATACATCAGGTAGCGGTGCACGAAGATATGCACGAACAGTTTGCCGTCCGGTTTCAGCCAGCGGCTGATGCCGTTCAACAGACTGCGGTAGTTGCGCATGTGCTCGAACATTTCCACCGAAACGCAGCGGTCGAACTGGTCGCTTTCGAAATCCAGCACGTTGACGTCGCGCGTCAGCACTGTGACATTGCCGAATCCGCGTTCCACACAACGCGCCTCGATATGGGCCCGCTGCGTGGCCGAATTCGAGACGGCGGTAATGCGTGCGTTCGGATACTGTTCGGCCATCCAGAGTGTCAGCGAGCCCCAGCCGCAGCCGAGCTCCAGGATGTCCTGGCCATCGGCCAATTCCGCGCGTTCGCCGTACATCCGCAGCATATGCTCCTCGGCGGCATCGAGTGACTCGTTGCCCTCGGGATAAAATGCCGATGAATATTTCAGGCGTTTACCCAGACAAAGCTGGAAAAACTCCGTCGGAAGTTCGTAGTGCTGTTCGTTGGCCGCCTGGGTCTCGATGGCGATCGGACTCGATTTCAACTCGGCAATCAGCTGGTTGAATCGTGCGTCCGCGCTTCCGGCATCGGCAATGCCTTCGTCCTGCAATCGTTGACGGCAGAGTTGCCGAATGCCATGGCGGATGAGCGCATCCGGCAATAGGCCGCGTTCAGCGAAATCGATGAGGCTCATAAGGCTCCGTTTTTGGATGGCGACGGGGGCAGGGGAAAGAAGGCGCTGACCTCACTCTGATAGCGCCGGTAGTCATCGCCGCGCGAGCGCAGTGCCTGGGCTTCGGTCCACGGGATACCGCTGACGCGGTAAAGGAAGGCCAGCATGACCACCGGCCCGATCAGGCTCAGCCAGAACTGCGAACTGCCGATCGCGAGGAACAGGTAGGCGAACCAGTGCAGCCATTCGAAAAAGTAGTTCGGATGCCGCGACCAGGCCCACAACCCGTTGCGGCAGGTTTTACCGCGGTTTGCAGGATTGTTCCGGAACGTGGCCAGTTGCCGGTCCGCCAGTGATTCACCGGCAACGCTCAGGACAAACACCGCCACGGCGGCAAAGAACCAGAAATCGGTACTGACGGCCTTATTGTTGGCGGCCGCGATGAACGGCAGACTGAACAGGGCCACGATGACCGCCTGCCCCTGGAAGAATACGAACAGTTTCGCCGGACTGCCGTTCCAGGCCGCACGCAACGCCTGATAGCGGCCATCCTCGGGTTCATGGCGAACCCGCACGAACAGCGAAAGAAAAAGACGCAGACCCCAGAGACCGGCAAACAGGGCAACCGAGATGCGCGCCAGAGCCGATCCTTCCGCCATGACGGCGCAGAAAACACCGGCAATGGCCATCAAACCGGCCCATGCCACATCGACAATGCCGATATTGCGGATTTTCAGGGCGAGCATCCAGACCAGAGCCATGGCAATGGCACTGAATCCGAAAATGAGGGCGACGGTCAACAACAGGCTCATGCGGTCTGTCCTTTTTCTGTGGAGGTACTGCGCAGGTCAAGCCAGCGGATCACGCTGAGTCCGATGCCCCAGACCAGGCCGATCCAGAGTGCGCATTCAAGGGTGCCGCCTTGGACGGACATCGCCTCGAAACGCATGGTGGCGATACCATAGGCAATCGGGCCGCCAAGCAACCCGAACAGGAAGGTGGGCAATGCTTTGGCGTAGATGCTGCGGAGCGAGTGGTTCAGGGTCAGCGCGAAACCCAGCCAGAGCGCCATGATCCAAACCGGCGCCAGACCGGGAAGGGGGTATGGACTGGCGAACTGCAGGCTCTGGGACTGCACGAGAATGCTGTCCATGAGGAATCCCAGCGGGAGTGCGATGCTCAGGGTACGAAGATCCCGGTTGCGTTCCGGGGTGAATGCCAGCGTAAGCACCGCAAACAGAACCGCGACGACCAGGCCCGGCCACCAGAGGCCATGCCCTGCACCGATGACACTCACCAGCCAGACGGCCTGAAAACCGAGGACATTCAGCACGGTCCAGGACCAGACAGGCATCTTGGCTGTGTTCATCCGGGATACCTTTCCTTGCCCAGCAGCAAGTGCACGTCGCTGATGGATTCTTCCAGAAAGCCGGCCTCGCAGTAGGCCAGATAGAAATCCCACATGCGCAGGAAACGCCGGTCATAGCCCAGCGCCAGAACGTCGGCTTCCCGGGACAGGAAACGTTCGCGCCAGGCATGGATGGTCTTGGCGTAGCTGTCACCGATGTCCTGCAGATCGAGCAGACGAAGTTGTCCGGCCTGCGCCGCGGAGGCGACCATGCTGCTGACGCAGGGAATATAACTTCCCGGGAAGATGTAGCGTTTGATGAAGTCGACGCTGTCGAGCGCCTGCTGGTAGCGGTGGTCTTCGATGGTGATGGCCTGGATCAGTGCTTTACCACCGGGCTTGAGCAGGCTGGCGCATTTGGCGAAGTAGGTGTCCTGATACTGGTGGCCGATGGCTTCGATCATTTCGATCGACACGAGTTTATCGTAGTGACCGTCGAGGTCGCGGTAATCACGGAACAGCAGGGTGATGCGGTCCTGCAGGCCTTCGGCCGCGATCCGTGCTTTGGCCAGATCGTATTGTTCCTGGGAAATCGTGGTCGTGGTGACACGGCATCCGGTATGCTTGGCGGCATAAATCGCCATGCCGCCCCAGCCGGTACCGATTTCCACCAAATGGTCTTCGGCGCCGAGCGCCAGTTTTTCGCAGATCAACTGAAGTTTGCGTTGGGAAGCCTGCTCGAGCGTCATGCCGTCCCGGTCGAACACCGCCGAGGAATACATCAGACTGGGGTCGAGGAACAACTCGAACAGCGCATTGCCCAGATCGTAATGCGCGGCGATGTTTTTCCGGCTGCCGCTGCGGGTATTGCGCCGCAGCACATGCGCGGCTTGCATCAGCCATCCGGCGAAACGGGCGCCACCGCCTTCCATCGCATCCAGCAGGTTCCGGTTGCGGATCAGAAGGCGCATCAGGCCGACCAGATCATCCGTCTGCCAGTCCCCGTCCATGTACGATTCGGCGGCACCGACCGAGCCGCCCAAGGCAAGCTTGCCGTAAAAGCGGCCATCGCCGATGGCCAGCGTGCCGAAGCCGGGCAGGGCTGTATCGCCGTAAGACCGGCGTGTGCCGTCCCCATCGATCTGGATATGGCCATGCTGGAGTTTGCCGAGTTTGGCGAGCACCTGGTTGCGCACCAGAGCATCGATACCGCTCAGCCGGTGGCCGCTGGTGAGGATATCGGAGTCAGTTCGGATCATGGTCGGCCTTGGGATGGGGATGGAACGGAACACGCTTGAGCCAGAGCCGGAGTGCATTCCAGTAAATGCCGAACGCCACCGTGGCGCTCATCCAGGGCTGCAAAAAGAGCTCGCGCAGCAGGTTCTGCAACGTCAATTGTCGCTGTTTCAGGGTCAAGGTCGCGTCAAATTGCTTCACGCCGGCCTTGTCGACCCGCATGTACACATCCAGGCGCTGATAGGGACAACCGAACCGCCAGTCATAGTCGAGATCCATCGGCAAAAACGGCGAAACATGGAAATGCTTCGGAAAATGCCAGTGACCAGTGCCGTCATCAGAGCCCGCGGAGTGCATGGGCAGAAAATAGCTGTGCCGTTCGCCCCAGGGGGTATTGGTGATTTCCGCCAGAATCCATTGCAGGGTCTTCCCGTCCGGGGCAAAGCCGTAATAGAAACTGACCGGGTTGATCACATGGCCGAATACCCGCAAATGGGTCAGCAGATAGATCGGTCCTTCATGCGCGGTTCCGGTTTCATTCTGCACATGCCGCCGAACAGCGGCATCCAGCGGCAGCGCGCAATCTCCGAAATAGTCCTTACGCCGGTAGCTGAGCCAGTTGAATCTTTCCGTAGAGCAGAACCAGAAGGGCTTCAGCGTCTGTTCGATGCGGCTGATGTCGAGATAGAGTTGGAAAATCCGGTAGCGGAAAGCATGCGGTTTCGGGGTGAAACGGCGGTGACCGATATGTCCGACGTATATCGCATCGGTCTGTGCCTGACTCATAAGGCGAGAATGCCTTCGGCAACCTCATGGCCGCTGCGGAATCCGTCTTCGTGGAAACCGAATCCCCAGTAGGCACCGCAGAACCAGCTCCGGCGTCTGCCCTGGATTTCGTAGCGTCGGGACTGCGCACGGACCATGGCATGGTCATAGACCGGGTGGTGATACTTCATGACTGCGAGAATTTTATTTGTATCGATCTGGCTGCGCTGGTTCAGACTGACGATGAACGGTTCGGGACTGTCGATGCCCTGCAGGATATTCATGCAGTAACTGACTGTGCACGGTGCTGAAGGATCTGCCGGAATGTCAGCATTCCAGGCCGCCCAGGCACGCCGGTCGGGTGGCAGTACCGAAGCATCGCAGTGCAGTACGGTTTCGTTGGCCTGGTAACGCATCGCGCCGAGGATGGACTGCTCGCTGTTATCGGCATCACCCATTGCCATCAAGGCCTGGTCGCTGTGGCAGGCGAATATGACCTGATCGAATTGTTCGGTTCCGAGCGGTGTGGTGATGGTGACGGCATCATCGCCGCGCAGCACATGCTGAACGGGAGCATTGAGGCGGACGGATACCGGCCATGATCCGGAAAGCTTTTCGATATAGCTGCGGGAGCCGTTTTCCAGAACCCGCCAGAGCGGACGATCGCTGATCTGCAGCATATGGTGGTTGGCCATGAAGGCCACCAGATATTTGGCCGGAAAGTCCAGGATGCGCTGGCTGGGTGACGACCACAGGGCGCTGGCCATGGGAATCAGGTGATTGTCGATGAAGTAGGCGCTGTATCCGTTGGCGTCGAGATACTCACCCAAAGCCGGACCTTCCTGATCCGAGGCCAGGAGAGCGGGGCACTCCGCATAGAAGCGACGGATATCCCGCAGCATGCGCCAGAACGCCGGCGACAGCAGATTGCGTTTCTGGCAGAACAGGCCGCCCAGATCGTGTGCGTTGTAGAACATGCCAATCGCGCGGTTGTGAACCGCGAAACTCATTTCGGTGGTTTTGGTCGGAACGCCCAGTTCCTTCAGGAACCCGCTGAACAGCGGATAGTTTTCCGGATTATGGACGATGAAGCCCGAATCGATGCGGTAATTTCTTCCACCCATGGCGATGTCATGGGTGTGGGTGTGGCCGCCGAGTCGGCTTTCCTTTTCGAACAGCACAACCTCATGCTTTCTGCACAGGCCCCAAGCCGCGCTGATACCGGCAATGCCGCTGCCGATGACTGCGATTCTCATGTCGGCAGCCGTTTGACGTGGGCAGGCACAGGTTTGAGGTCCCACGCCAAGCCGAGCGCCTGCATCGTGCGCAGAGCGAGATAAGTCAGGTCGATTTCCCACCAGAAAAAACCCTGGCGGGCGCTATTCGGGTAATGGTGATGATTGTTGTGCCAGCCTTCGCCGAAGGTCAGCAGGGCCAGCAGGGCGTTGTTGCGGCTGTCATCGCCGGTATCATAGCGGCGCCGTCCCCAGACGTGGGCGATGGAATTGATGCTGACCGTGACATGGAACAGAAGCACGGTCGAGAGTACGAATCCCCAGACCAGAAGTTGCGGACCTGTGGTGCCGAGTCCGGGCGCAAAGCGTTCGAGCAGCGTGCCGAGGCCGAACAAAAGAACGGCCAGGGTGAATGGCGCCACGATGTCGAAGCGGTTCAGCCAGCGCAGTGCCGGCCGTTTCGCGAAATCCTGGATGACGCTGTAATCCGTCGCGAAGGCTTCATGCCTGAGGAACCAGGCCATATGGCTCTGCCAGAAACCATGCCGTGGGCTGTGCAGATCTTCTTCAGTATCGGAATGACGGTGGTGTTTGCGGTGATGGGCGGCCCACCACAGGGCGCCGCGCTGGGAACTGCTGGCGCCGATGAAAGCGAACACGGTTTCGACCCAGGGATGGGTCTTGAAGGTTTTATGGGAGAAATACCGGTGATAGAACCCGGTGATGGCGAACATGCGAACGGCATACGTCACCACCAGCGCGATCAGGGCGGTATTTGAATACCCCACCCAGAACACGGCAAGGCAGGCAATATGCAGGGCGATGAATGGCAGCACCCTCAGCCAGGCAGTGCCCTGCCGATGCGAGGATTTTTCGGCTTCACTGTCGAACCAGGCGAGGATGGACGCGGTGCGGTCGGATTTCGGAATCATGGCGGCATTGTGGTTTCGGGGCGGTGATACCGCCGTGAAGGTTCACCCGGTGATTTCGACCACGCAGCTGAGGGTGTTGGCGATGAAGCAGTTGCGGTGCGCGCTTTCATGGAATTTCCGCAACTCCGCGGCGTCCGGCTGCATGCCGCCGGAAAACCCGACCACCGGATTCAAGGTGCAATGGGTCACGGCCATACGGCCTTCGGCATTCTTGCCCAGAATGCCGACCGCTCTATCGGAATAATCAGCGACCGAATATCCCCGTTTGCTGACGATGGCGAGGAATGTCAGCATGTGGCAGGAGGCCAGCGCCGCCAACAGCAGGGTTTCCGGATTGGCTGCTGCCGGATTGCCGAAGTAGGCCGGCGCCGAGGAGTTCAGCAATTCATGGCCGTTTTCCAGCCGCACAATATGGTCGCGGGAGAAGGTATCGGGCTGGTCGGGATGCGCGGTCGCGGTCCAGCGGATTTCAGCGGTATGCTCTGCCATGGCGGCCTCCTGAGGATTGACTTATTCTACACGGATGAACCGTGTATCCAACTCCGGCAAACGCCATGGACTTGCCCGTGTGCTCTCGAAAATGGGATTGGCCTCCCGAACCGAGGCGTCGCGTCTGATTCTTGCCGGTGCCGTTCGGGTCAATGGAAAAACCATTCGGGAACCGGAGTATCCGGTGCGCATGGGGCAGGATCGTATCGAAACCGGGGAGGGCGGTGCGGAACCCCGTCCGTTCATGGCCATCATGCTGAACAAACCCCGGGGACTGGTGACAACGCGCTCGGACGAACGCCAACGGGCAACCGTCTACGATTGTCTTCCCGCCGACATGCCTTGGCTATCGCCGGTGGGCAGGCTCGACAAAGCCAGCGAGGGCCTGCTGCTGTTCTGCAATGATCCGGCTTGGGCCGCGGGTATCACCAGTCCGGAAACCGGGCCGGACAAAACCTATCATGTACAAATCGACTGCATTCCCGATGACGCTCTGCTCCGGCGTCTGCGTTCGGGTGTTCTCACCGATACCGGGTTCCTTTCCGCCAAGCGCATTGCTCTGCTTCGCCACGGCGAGAAACATGCCTGGTTGGAAGTCGTGCTTGATGAAGGCCGCAACCGGCAGATCCGGCGGTTGCTCGAGGGCTTCGACATCGGTGTGTTGCGTTTGATCCGCACCGCCATCGGCGGCTTGCCGCTCGGCGATCTGCCGAAAGGACAGTGGCGGCAATTGGCCGAGAATGAGCTGGCTTTACTGAATCACGCCTAGTTCGCGGCCGACCTTGGTGAAGGCGGCAACCGCACGCTCGAGATGTTCCCGGCTGTGCGCGGCACTCATCTGCGTGCGGATACGTGCCTGTCCCTTGGCCACCACCGGAAAGAAGAAGCCAACGGCATAGATGCCCTCATCAAGCAGGCGGCGGGCGAACTCCTGGGCCAGCACTGCATCGAAAAGCATGACCGGGACGATCGGATGGGTTCCGGGCTTGATGGTGAAGCCCGCTTTCGTCATTTCTTCACGGAAGAATCGGGTGTTTTCCTGAAGCTTGCAGCGCAGAGCGTCGGCGCCGGCCAGCATGTCGAAAACGCGGATGCCGGCGGCAACCACCGGCGGCGGCAGCGAATTTGAAAAAAGGTAGGGCCGTGAACGCTGGCGCAGAAGTTCGATGACCGCTTTCGGTCCGGTGGTGAAGCCGCCCAGCGCGCCGCCGAGCGATTTGCCCAGCGTGCCGGTGAACAGGTCGATTTTGTCCATGACCCCGTGCACTTCCGCAGAACCCCGTCCGGTTGCGCCCAGAAAGCCCGTGGCATGGCATTCATCGATGTGCACCAGGGCTTTGTACTTTTCCGCAAGTGCGGTCAGCTCGCCAAGCGGCGCAATCGAACCGTCCATCGAGAATACGCCGTCGGTGGTGATCAGTTTGATACGGCAGCCGGCGGCATCGGCGGCCTGCAGCTGCGCTTCCAACCCGGCCATATCGCAGTTGTCATAGCGGAAGCGCTTGGCCTTGCACAGCCTTACACCGTCGATGATCGAAGCATGGTTGAGCGCGTCGGAAATGACGGCATCGCCCTCGCCGAGCAGCGGTTCGAAGAGTCCGCCATTGGCATCGAAGCAGGCGGCATAAAGAATGGCGTCCTCGGTTCCGAAGAACGCGGCGATCTTCGCCTCGAGGGTCTTATGCAGATCCTGGGTGCCGCAGATGAAGCGGACCGAGGCCATGCCGAAGCCGTGCGTGTCGAGGGCATCCTTGGCGGATTGGATGATTTCGGCATTGTCGGCCAAGCCGAGGTAGTTGTTGGCACAGAAATTCAGAACCTTCCGGCCGTCGGCGAGTTGGATTTCAGCGGATTGGGCGCCGGTGATGATGCGCTCCTGTTTCAGCAAGCCCTGCTTTTCAATGCTCTCCAGCTCGGATTGGTAGATTTCCAGGGCGCTTTTGTTCATGGTCGAGACTCATTAAAGG
>CAJAPA010000114.1 GCA_903942465.1 uncultured Gammaproteobacteria bacterium | reverse complement strand
CGGGAAATTATTCTGCATAAGGACAGTATAATCAGAAAGCCGATGCCACCCACGGAAGATGGATGAAAACTGCAGTTCTGTTCCTGTTGATGTCCACCCCGGGCTCCGTCACGGCGCCGAGGCCGTTGGTGGATGTCCGTGCGTTTTCACCCGGTATCGCGCTGGATATCCGTTATGCCACGGCAAAGAACTTCACCGGTAAGCCGGTGGATGGGTATCGGGCAGGCAAGTGCCTTTTGCATGACCCCGCCGCGCGGGCATTGGCCGCCGTCGAGAGCGATCTGCGGGGCAGGGGCTACGGCCTGATAGTCTTCGATTGCTACCGGCCCAAACACGCGGTGGCCGAATTCATGGTTTGGGCCAAAGCGCCGGATGACCCGGCCTGCAAGGCCTTGTACTATCCGGAACTGGATAAATCGCTGCTGGTTCCGGATTACATTGCCGAGAAATCCGGGCACAGCAAAGGTGCCACTGCGGATATCGGATTGCTCGATTGCCGTGCCGCACCCTGTCGGCCGGTGGACATGGGAACACCTTTTGATTATTTCGGCATTCAGGCCAATACCGATTGGTCCGGTGCAAGTCCGGCCCAGAAAGAGTCCCGTGATCTGCTGCTAAAGGCGATGGCGGCACAAGGCTTCGTCAATTACCCCCTGGAGTGGTGGCACTTCACCTGGAAAGCCGGTCCTCTGCCGGACGAGGCCTATGATTTTCCGGTCGAGTAATGCTGCAGCTCGTCGGATTCGATGAGGTACAGGCCCTGACGGTCCGATAAGGCGGCCTCATGCATCACAGCGGCAACGGTGCTCGTCTGCACCGGCCGGTATTTCGCCGGAATCAGGCGCCCCAGATGCCCGCCAAGCCATAATCCGAGTTCCTCGCCATAGCGACGTTCCGGGCGTGGTCCGCCATCCAACAAGGACGGGCGTACCAGGGTTAACGCCTCGAAATTCATAGACATCAGACCTGCTTCGGCTTGGCCTTTGACTTTCAGGTAGAAGTTCCGTGATCGCTCTTCCGCGCCCAACGAGGAGTTCAGCACGAAACGCGCGCAACCGGCATCCCGTAACAATCGGGCGCTGGTCAAAACATAACCAGCATCGACCTTTCTGAAAGCTTCTTTGCTGCCTGCCAGATTGATGGTCGTTCCCAGCGCACAGACAGCGGCATCAACATTCCACCAGTCGGCTACAGGCAAACTTTCGAAATCAACCACAGGATTGAACAGCTTGGGATGCGCGGCGATAGGACGTCGTGTTGGCGCGATAACCCGCGAAACCCGTTGATCGGACAGCGCCAGTTTCAAGGACTGTGAACCGACCATACCGGTCGCGCCGAGAATGAGCAGGGTGAAGTTTGGGCGAGGTGTTTGCATAGGTACAGTTTAGGGCTTATCCCAGGAAACATTACTGGCAGACAATCTTATCTTACATAATATACATTATGCGAAGTATAGTATACCGATATGTGTGCGTTATGACCTATAAACAAGGGTTTACGGGTCACCTGCTCCGCCATTACTGCCACACATCGGGCACTCAGGATCAGGCTGCATTTGGGTATCGTGCATGGTCATGGACAGCAAATCGATATTCAGCAATCGTCCTGTAAGCGATTTGCCGATTCCCAGAATGTGTTTTAAGGCTTCTGAGGCCTGCAAAACACCGATCAGACCAGGTGCAACGCCCATAACGCCGGCCTCGGTGCAATTGGGCGCATCTGGCCCATCGACCGACTCGGGAAACAGGCATCGGTAACAAAGACCACGACCGTCCGGGATGGAGGCCGTGAACAGGCTCACCTGCCCTTCAAACCGGTGTACGGCACCATAGACCCAGGGAGTGCCATGACGTGCACAGGCATCGGATATAGCATATCTCGTTTTAAAATTATCTGTAGCATCAATGACTAAATCAATATTATTAAGGTAATTACTTATATTGAAATCCGTAATTCGGTCTTTGTGGATATCGATGCTAATTGTAGGATTTAGGTCATTTAAGGTACTTTTCGCTGAATTTACTTTATTTTGACCGATGTTACTGTTTTTATGCAGAATTTGCCGCTGGAGATTACTCAAATCAACGAGATCATCGTCCACGATGGTGATATGCCCGATACCAGCAGCGGCCAGATAGAACGCACAGGGCGAGCCGAGTCCGCCGGCCCCGACAATGAGAACCCTGGAATTGGACAGTTTCTGCTGCCCCTCCCGTCCGACATTGGGAAGGATCATCTGTCGGGCATAACGCCGGTCGAAATCGCTGGCGCTATAGGCGATAACCGGAAGACCGGCGGCAACCCAAGCCTGGGTTCCGCCTTTCACCGAATAAAGCATGCTGTATCCCTGGCGGCTGAGTTCGACGGCGCAGGCATCCGATCGTTTGCCGCCGGCACAGATCAAAATGGCCGCCTGGCCGTAGGATTCCAGATGGTGACAGGCTTGGGATTCAAGCTCTGATTTGGAGATGGGCCGGGCGCCCTCGGCCATGCCGGAAGCCCACTCCTCGGGTTCCCGCACATCAATCAATAAGCAGCCGTTTCGTTGCAGTTCGCGGGCTTGAGCCGGGGAAATGTCCGTGACCGGCATGCGCTTATTTGTTCCGTTTATGGTGCCGGATCAGGCGCTTGCGTTTTTCAAGCTGGCGGTCGGTCAGCACGTTTTTCTTGCCTTCATACGGGTTGTCGCCGTCTTTGAAGACGAAACGGATCGGGGTGCCGATCAGCTTGAAGCGTTTCCGGAAGAAGTTTTCCAGATAACGGCGGTAGCTGTCCGGCAGTGTTTTCAGGCGGTTGCCGTGAACGATGAAGGTCGGTGGATTGGTGTCGCCCGGATGCCCGTACTTCATTTTGGCGACATGTCCGCGTACCACCGGTGGCGGAAACGCCGTATAGGCGATTTCGATGGCTTTGGTGACTTCGGCCGTGCTGAATACCCGGGTCGCACTGTCATACGCCTTGTGAATGGCTTTGAACAGCTCGGCCATGCCGGTGCCGTGTTTGGCGGAAATGGTCACGATCGGTGCCCAGGTACAGAATGAAAGCTTCCGTTCGAGCAGGGATTTGGTCTGCTCACGCTGGTAATTGCTCTGGTTGTCCCATTTATTGACGGCGATGACCAGCGCCCTGCCCGCTTCCAGCACGTGGCCGAGTACGGTGGCGTCCTGTTCGGTAACACCTTCGCCGGCGTCAAGCATGACCACGGCGACCTGGCAGTCCTGGATGGATTGCAGGGTTTTGAATACGGAAAACTTTTCGACGGCTTCTTCAATCTTTCCGCGCCGGCGCAGACCGGCGGTATCGATCAGACGGTAGTCGCGGCCATCGCGTTCCAGATCGACCGAAATGGAATCGCGGGTGGTGCCCGGCACATCGGAGGCAATGACCCGCTCCTCCCCGAGCAGACGGTTGACCAGCGTGGATTTGCCGACATTGGGACGTCCGATGAAGGCCAGACGCAGTGCTCCGTCGTCTTGAACCGGCTCTTCAGGCTGGCGCTCGGGCAAAAGCGCGGAAAGCATTTCCAGCAGCTCCGGAACTCCCCGTTGATGCGCGGCCGACATCGGAAGCACATGGGCGAAACCGAATTTGGCGAAATCATGGATGGCGTCTTCGGTATTTTTACCGTCGGTCTTGTTGATGGCCAACACCATCGGTTTGCCGAGCTTGCGCAGACCGGTAAGAATGTCGAAATCGAGTACTTCCGGCCCGGACTTGGCATCGACGACGAATACGATGACCGCCGATTCGGAAGCGGCCTGCCAGCTTTGCTTTGCCGTTGCTCCGGCCAGACCCTCGTCATCGCCGGACAAGCCGCCGGTATCGCAGACGATGAACGGATGCTCCGGGTTCAGGCGGCAGATGCCGTAATGGCGGTCACGGGTGACGCCGGGCTCATCATGCACAAGCGCATCACGAGTCCGTGTCAGGCCATTGAACAGGGTGGACTTGCCCACATTCGGGCGCCCAACCAATGCCACCATATCCAGCATGTTTATTGCGCCAGACTGAACGCGGACAATTGACCGTCGACGTTTTGAATGAACAGGATGCCGTCATCGGAAACAACCGGGCTGCCGCGCACGGCACCACCGACCTTGACCCTGCCTTTGACATCTCCGCTCGCGGAATCCAGCCAGTGCACGTAGCCTTCGGCATCGGCAACGACGACATAGGCGCCCTGAACGACCGGCGTGGTGACGCTGCGGCGCAGAAACGCACTTTGCTTCCACAGGTCGGAACCGCTGTTGCGGTCGAGAGCCCACAGATTGCTATCGCGGTCTCCGACGATGATGCGGTCTGAAAGCATGGCAACACCGGCGTATCCTCCGATTTCGCGGACCCAGATGGGCTGGCCGTTATTCAAGGCGATGGCCATGGTGGAATTGTGATACGAACTGGCGAAAACCTCGCGGTCACCGACCTGGATTTCACCATCGATATCCGACATCCGGTCCAATTCGGTCCGGCCGTCGGGCTTGGCGATGAGTTGTTCCCAGACGCGCTGGCCATCCTGTTGGCGCAATGCAATCAGCGTGCCATCTTCATAACCCACGAATATCAGGCCGGGCCCGAGTACCGGTGCGCTGTTTCCGCGAACACTGAGCGTCGGCAGACCACGGTCGAATTGCCAGCGTTTCTCGCCGGTGGACAAATCCAGACCGAATACCTTGCCGTCATTGGCGCGCACGATCACGGTATCGAAGGTGATCAACGGCGCGCTGATCACAGACGAACTGACCATGGTTTTCCAAAGTACCGAGCCATCCGCAGCATTGAAAGCGAATACTTCGCCATTACGTCCGCCCAGAGCCACCAGACCGGAATACACCGCAGGACCCCCGGTCAGGGCAAACGGCTGTGTCGGCTTCTGCCAGAATTTCCAGCCGCCGGAGGCTGCGTCTTTGTTCGGCGCGGCCTTCCATTTGATTTTACCGGTGGCCTTGTCGATGGCTACAAGCTGGTTGGCCGAATCCGCGGCATATACCGTATTTCCGTCCACGACCGGCTTCTGGCGGATTGCCAGTTCGGCCTCGCCCTGCCCGGCCGAAATGGACCAGAGCTTTCGGATCGCGATCGGATTGCTGATATCGCTCAGCGCTGCCGGTGCGGATGCCTTTTCCTTGTCCGACTTTAAGATTCCGGTGAGGGTCGAACAGCCTTGCAACAGCGTCAGCGCGGCGCAGAGTACGATCAGTTTGCGAACCATCAGCGGATCTCCTTGGGTTTGTCAGCGTTTCCGCCGGCATCGGTCAGTTTTATTTCAATCAGTCCGCGTGATCCGGCATCGGCACTGAGTTGCTGCAAAGCCTGCCGGTAGAAATCGGCGGCGGCATCGGACTTCCCGGAGGCCATGGCCAGATCGCCTTTCAATTCCGCCAATGAAGCCGGATAAGCGACGGCCTTGATGGCGTCGGCGGCTATGGTGGCCTCAGCCGTTTTGCCCTGCGACAACAGCAGCTGGGCTTTCCGGATCTTGACCAATTCACGGTTCTGGTCGTTCAATGCCACCATGGCGGCTTTGTCCATTGCCGCTGCAGCCAGATCGTATTTGCCGAGCTCAGCCTGCACCCGGGAAAGGCGCAAGGCGGCCAGAAAAGCGAAGTCGGAATCCGCGTAATTGGTGATGATGGCCTCGCCGAGCACAATGGCTTTGGCGGTATCGGGTTTTTCAATCGCTTGAACGAAGGTGTGGTACTGGGTACCGGCTTCCTGGGATTGCTGGGCCTGCCGACCCTGCCACCAGTGCCAGCCGCTGATGGCGGCGATGATCAGCAGGATGCCGGTCAGCAGATTAGACCCGTTCTTCAGCAGCCATTGTTTGACGCGTTCGCTCTGTTCGTGTTCGTCGTATTGGTCGGACATAAGGATTGATTATTCGTTCGGGAGGGTTGGAGTCGGGGCGGGATCGGCAGCTGTCGGTTTTCCGTCATCGGAGAGAGTGAAGCGGGCCACTTCGTCGCGGATCATGGGCGAGATGTCGAGCTTGACGCCATCCAGACTGATTTCCGCGGTACTGGCATTGCCAACGGTGATTTTACCGACTTTGGCGGGGTCCTGTCGGAACTCGGCGGTCCCGCCGAGTGTTCCGCTGAACAGAACCGAACCGTCTTTGCCACGCACTTCGACCCAGCTTTGCTGGCTGCTGCGTATAAGCATTTCAGTGGCTTTGACGGGAGCCGCGGCCAGTGCTTCGGATTTGGGAGCGGTCTCCGGAGTATTGCTCTGGCCATCGATGACGACGGCGGCCTGTATCGCCTGGTTCTCGGGAGTGGCGGGTTGCTCGACCAGCGCATCAAGGGACAGTGCCTCGGAAGGCGATTGCCGGAGATTCAGGTAGACCAGCAGAGCCGCCACGGCGATCAGACTGACCGTCGGCAGCACCCATTTCGGCGAGCGGCGTGTCGGCTCGATTTTTGCATAGGTGATGGCTTTAAGTTGGGGCGCGGCGGTCATGCCCGGGATTTCATTGCGGATGTCCTCGCTCAACCCCAGAAGCTTGATGTAGGAGTTGATATAGCTCTTGGCATAAATCGGGGCTCCGAGTTTCTGCCATTCCTCGTGTTCGATGGCTTCAATCAGATGGGTTCCGAATTTGAGGGCTTTCGCGGCATCTTCAACGCTCAGGTCCATGAGTTCGCGCTTGGCCCGGAAGGTCATGCCGATGGGCTCTCGGAACAGGGGGTTTTGAATGGGGTCCATGGCTTCAGTTTATCCGAGTGATGCTGTCGATGTGCGATTTCCGTTTGAACTCGGCCTGACGGCGGGTTTTGTCCATCACCTGCCCTTTCAGCTGGCCGCAGGCGGCATCGATATCGTCGCCGCGTGTCCTTCTGACCATGGTTAGGACACCGGCGTCGAGCAAAAGTTTCTGGAAGTCGCGGATGCGTGTTTCTTCGGAACGTTCGAACCGGGTTCCGGCGAAGGGATTGAACGGGATGAGATTGACCTTGGCGGTATTGGCGCGCTGGACTTTGGCATCGATCCGCCGCATCAACTTGGCCAGAGCACGGGCGTGTTCGGGAAGGTCATTCACGCCCTGCATCATGGTGTATTCGAAGGTGATCGATGTACGCGGCTTGCGCATCGCGTAACGAACGCAGGCGTCCAGAAGTTCGTCAATCGGGTATTTCTTGTTCAGCGGCACCAGTTCGGTTCGCAGTGCATCGTTCGGTGCGTGAAGCGAAACAGCCAGGGAAACATCACTGACCTCTGAGAGGCGGTCGATCATGGGCACCAGACCGGCGGTTGACAGGGTGACGCGTTTGTTGGCGAGACCGAAGCCATAGTCATCGCGCATGATGCTCATGGCACGGACGACGTTGTCGAAGTTGAGCAAGGGTTCGCCCATGCCCATCATCACCACGTTGGTGAGTTTGCGCTGTCTGTGAGGCACATTGCCCAGATGTTTGGCGGCGACCCAGACCTGGCCGATGATTTCAGCGGTGCTGAGGTTGCGGTTGAATCCCTGGGTCGCGGTCGAGCAGAACTGGCAGTTCAGGCCGCAACCGACCTGGCTGGAAACGCAGAGCGTGCCCCTGCCCTTGTCGGGGATGAACACGGCCTCGATGGCATTGGCCTGATCCATACCGAGCAGCCACTTGTGGGTGCCGTCGGCGGAGGGTTTGTCAAGGATCACGGGCGGCGGCATCACTACCGCCCGCGCCTCCAGCTTGGCCCGCAGATCCTTGCCGAGATCACTCATTTCGGCGAAATCGCAGACGTGGCGGTGGTAAATCCACTTCATCACCTGATGCGCGCGGAAACGCTTTTCGCCGAGTTCGTCGGCGAAAAAACGTTCCAGACCGTCACGGTCCAGGTCGAGCAGATTGACTTTGGCCGCGTCGGTCATGGCTCAGCGCGCACTGACTTCCGTGGCGGCGAAGAAGTAGGCGGTTTCGATGGCGGCGTTTTCGAGGCTGTCGGAACCATGCACGGCATTGGCATCGATCGACTCGGCGAAATCGGCACGGATGGTGCCCGGGGCGGCGTCTTTCGGGTTGGTGGCGCCCATCAGTTCACGGTTCTTGAGCACGGCATTCTCGCCCTCCAGAACCTGGATCATCACCGGGCCGGAAATCATGAATTCAACCAGGGCATTGAAGAACGGACGCTCGCGGTGGACGGCATAAAAACCTTCGGCCTCGCGGCGGGAAAGGTGTTTCATCTTGGCGGCGACGATTTTCAGGCCATTGTTCTCGAAACGGCTGTAAATCTGGCCGATGACGTTCTTGGCGACGGCGTCGGGCTTGATGATGGAAATGGTACGTTCGATGGCCATGGAGCTGCTCCGGTTCTTGATGGTTGGGGAAACGGCCATTTTAGCATTTTTTAGCCTTCAGCGCCCGCTCGCATTGCCAGCTTTCAATGGAAATTCAAGCATCTACCGCACAGACTTGACCCGGAACTCTTGCAAGCATACGATTGAAACAATCGTTTAATTCGTTCCGAGGAAGGCATGACGAACCATTTCAACACGAAAGAACGCATTCTGCATGCGGCTGAAGACCTGTTCGCGCAGCACGGATTCGCGGGCACCTCCCTGCGGCAGGTGACCTCCAGAGCGGATGTCAACATCGCCGCGGTCAACTACCACTTCGGTTCCAAGGAAAATCTGGTGCATGAAGTGTTCAAGCACCGCATGGATGAAATGAGCGAAAAACGCCTGAGCGCCCTCTCCGAAACCATCGCCAGGGATCCTGCCGATCTGAACGGCATCCTGCTCGCCTTCATCCAGCCTGCGCTGGCACTGACCCTCGATAGGCATGGTGCCTCTTTCGTGCGCGTGCTTGCCAGAGCCTACGCCGAGAAAAACGATGGTCTGCGTAATTTCCTGTCCGAGAACTACGGTCAGGTCCTGCGCGAGTTCGCCAAAGCCATCGCGATCTGTTTGCCGCAACTGAGCAAAGAAGAACTTTACTGGCGGATGGACTTCACCGCCGGGGCACTGACCTATGCCATGGCTGATTTCGGCCTCATCCGGCGTCAGCCCGGCGTGACCGAAAAAGCCCACTGCGAGAAAGCCGCGCAGCACCTCATCACCTTCGCACAAGCCGGCCTCAGAGCCTGATTACTGGAGTATTCCGATGTCCGATTACCGTTTCAAGAAAGTCGCCGTCCTCGGCGCCGGCGTCATGGGTGCGCAGATTGCCGCCCATCTGGCCAATGCTGGCGTGCCGGTCATCCTCTTCGACCTGCCGGCCGAAGGTACCGACAAGAATGCCGTGGTCGGCAAGGCACTGGCCAATCTGGGCAAATTGTCCCCTGCTCCGCTGGCCACCAAGTCCGTTGTTCAGAACATCGAGCCAGCCAACTACGATGATCATCTCGAGCGCCTGAAAGGCTGTGATCTGATCATCGAGGCCATTGCCGAGCGAATCGACTGGAAGAAATCCCTGTACGCGAAGATTCTGCCGTTTGTCGGTCCCAAGGCGGTTCTGGCTTCGAATACCTCCGGACTTTCGATCAACGCGCTTTCGGAAGTTTTGGATGAATCCCTGCACCACCGCTTCTGCGGGGTGCATTTCTTCAACCCGCCGCGCTACATGCATCTGGTGGAGCTGATTCCCTGCGCCAGAACCGACGCGGATGTGCTGTCGGCGCTGGAAGCCTTTCTGGTCAGTACGCTGGGCAAAGGGGTCGTCACCGCCAAGGATACGCCGAACTTCATCGCCAACCGGATCGGCGTGTTTTCGATTCTTTCCACCCTGCATCACACCGCCCAGTTCGGCATGGGCCTCGACGAAGTCGACGCACTGACCGGCCCGCTCATCGGACGTCCGAAATCAGCGACCTACCGCACCTGCGACGTGGTCGGCCTCGACACCATGGGCTTGACCATCAAGACCATGGCCGACACCCTGCCCGCCGATCCCTGGCATCCGCACTTCACCGTACCCGAATTCCTGCAGGCGCTGATTGACGCCAAGGCCTTGGGGCAGAAAACCGGAGTGGGAATTTTCAAGAAAGTCGGCAAGGAAATCCACGTGCTGGATCTGGCCAGCAAGCAGTACCGCCCGAGTGCCGGACACGTTGATCCTGAGGTGCTTGCGATCTTGAAAGACCGCAATCCCCAGACCAAGTTCAAGGCACTTCGGTCCTCATCCCATCCTCAGGCGCAATTCCTGTGGTCCTGTTTCCGGGATCTTTTCCACTACTGCGCCTATCATCTGGCCGACATCGCCGCCAGTGCCCGTGAACTCGATTTTGCCATCCGCTGGGGCTACGGCTGGAACCTCGGACCGCTTGAACTCTGGCAGGCCGCCGATTGGAAACAGGTCGCCGCGTGGATTTCAGAAGACATTGCCGCCGGCAAGAGCATGAGTCAGGCTCCACTGCCCGCCTGGGTAGCCGCCATCGATGGCGTTCATGGTGCGGATGGCAGTTACAGCGCATCGCAATCAAAAGTGCTGCCGCGCTCGACAAATCCGGTCTACTCCCGCCAACGCTTTCCGGATCCGCTGCTGGGTGAACGCTTCGCGCCCGGTGAAACCGCTTACGAAGACGATTCCGTTCGCCTCTGGCATGATGGCGACGGCATCGGGGTGCTCAGCTTCAAATCCAAGATGAATACTG
>CAJAPA010000113.1 GCA_903942465.1 uncultured Gammaproteobacteria bacterium | reverse complement strand
GCTGTGCTGCCGTCAAGCGGTAGGGCAATCCGGCCAGAAACGGTTCGAGGGTGGATGCCGGCGGATCGATCCTGCGTGCCGCCTTGGCTTTCACTGCAAGCCGTTGCTTGCGCAGACTGAGATGATGCGCCAGCAGTTCTTCCAGCGCGAGGCGTTGCATTGCCGGATGCCGGCCCGTGCGCAGCTCGGCCAAGGTGGTGCCGGGCAGAGGCTCGTGGATGGCCGTCAATGCGGCACCGAATCCGGGCAAGCCGGAATCCCGTAAGAGTGCTTCGGGGATCAGTTCCAGATCGGCTTCCGGCGGCAGATGCCGCAGTGACTGCCGCACCAGCTTGCCGAGCGTCGCTGCACCGATGCCGTCGATATTGCTATAGACCGGGTCGAGCCGATCCCGGCATACGCCAGTCTGGTCTTCGGTGATGAAACGGTAACTCGGATGCACCATCTCGAAACTGTTCGCGCCCAAGCGTACCTGTCCATAGCAGCGCAGCAGACGTCCGACCTGAAACTGACTGGCCTGACTTGACGAGTAATGAAAGAAACGGAGACTGAGCTGGCGCAGCGATTCGTCCTGCACGGTCACTTTCAGCATCGGCCGAAAGCGGAAGCCCCGCTCGACCGCTGCGACCCGCACCTCGACCTGCGCGGTCTGGCCGAGCTGCAAGGCATCCAGCGTGATGATCTGCGTGCGGTCTTCGAAGGCGATGGGCAACTGCAGCCAGAGGTCCTGCAGGGTATCAATGCCGCGATCATGCAGTTTGCCTGCGATGGCCGGACCGACGCCGTGCAATACCGAAATCGGTTGCCGGGCCTGTGCGCCGAATTCAGGCTTCACCGCCGGGATTCAGCCCAGCACCATCACGGCATCGATCTCGATCCGGGCGCCGCGCGGCAGTGCCGACACCTGTACGGTGGATCGCGCCGGATACGGCACCTGCATGTATTCCGCCATGATGGCATTGACCGCGGCGAAGTCATCCAGATCGGTCAGGAAGATGCCGAGCCGGACGATGTCGGCAAGCGAGCCGCCGGCCGCCGTGCAGACCCCCGTCAGGTTGCGGAACACCTGATGGGTCTGCGCTTCGATGCCGCTTTCGAGCAACACGCCCAGATCGGGCAGCAGCGGAATCTGTCCGGATAGATAGACGGTCTGGCCGACGCGAACGGCCTGGGAATACGGGCCGATCGCAGCCGGGGCTTTGTCGGTTTGGATAATGGTGCGTGACATGGATGTTTCCTGGAGGTTAGAGGCGTTCGACCGAATACACCACGTTCAGACGCCGGGTTCGCCGGATGATTTCGGCCAGATGCTTGCGGTCTTTCACTTCGATGCAGAACACCATGACCGATATGCGGGCATCGCGTTCCTTGTAATTGACCGAATCGATGTTGGAATTGCATTCGGCGACGGCGGCCGCGATCTTGGCCAGCGCACCGGGCTTGTTTTCGGTTTCAAAGCGCATTTCGACCCGGAAGTCGCCTTCCACCCGGCGGTCCCAGGCAATCGGGACCCAGCGTTCGGGACGTTTGCGGTAGTCGATGATGTTCGGACAGTCGAGCCGGTGCACGACTACGCCTTTGCCGGCGGTGAGGTAACCCATGATGTCGTCGCCCGGAATCGGATAACAGCAGGTCGAGAACGTGAGCACGCCGCGCTCGCTGCCGTTGATCAGAATCTCTTCCTGGCGCGCGATCGGCGTATCCGACCCGAGCAGCGAGGACTGGTTGGGCTGCAGCGCCCGTGCGATCTGATCCGGCATGCGGTTGCCGAGAGCGATATCCGCCAGCAGCACTTCCAGCCGCGGGTAGCGGTTGTCGCTGAGGAACTGCTGCAGTTGGGCACTGGAGACATTGTCGAGCGAGGTTTCCAGCAGTTCCAGGGCGCGGTCGAGCATGCGGTGGCCGAGATTGACCGCATCCTCGTGTTCGATGCGTTTCAGGTAATGGCGGATGGAGGTGCGGGCCTTCGAGGTGACCACGAACTCCAGCCAGTTCGGATTGGGATTGGCCGACGGTGCGGTGATGATCTCCACAGTCTGCCCGCTCAGCAGCTTGGTGCGTATCGGCACCAGCCGGCGGTCGACGCGCGCGGCTACGGTGTGGTTGCCGACATCGGTATGCACCGCATAGGCGAAATCGAGCGGTGTGGCGTTCTTCGGCAACGCCAGGATTTCGCCCTTCGGGGTGAAGATGTAGACCTCATCCGGGAACAGGTCGATTTTGACGTTTTCCAGGAACTCGAGCGAGGGCAGCGCGAAATCATCGCTGTTGATCAACCCGTTGACCCAGCTCTGCGCGCGGGCCTGGGCATTGCTGCTGGCGGCACCGCGGTTTTTATAAATCCAGTGCGCGGCGATGCCTCGCTCGGCCACGATGTCCATTTCCTCGGTGCGGATCTGCACCTCGACCGGCGACCCGAGCGGACTGAACAACAGGGTGTGCAGGCTCTGGTAGCCATTGGCTTTGGGAATGGCGATGAAATCGCGGAAGCGGCCATCCAGTGGTTTCATCAGCGTGTGCACGGCGCCGAGCGCGTGATAGCACTGCATGACCTTCTTGACCACGATGCGGAAACCGAA
Source organism: uncultured Gammaproteobacteria bacterium (assembly GCA_903942465.1). Taxonomy (GTDB): domain Bacteria; phylum Pseudomonadota; class Gammaproteobacteria; order Xanthomonadales; family Xanthomonadaceae; genus Arenimonas. The sequence goes on along the minus strand of CAJAPA010000113.1, from coordinate 2,078 downwards.
CACGTCCATCACTTCATTGAACTTCTTGTGCTCATCGCGCATCTTTGAATACACGCTCCACGGACCCTTGACCCGCGAGACCAGGCGGAACGGAATGTTTTCCACCGCAATGCGCTGCGCCAGACGCGCCTCGATGGTCGCCATCGCCTCGCGCCGGAGCACCGGCTGGTTGGCGAGTTGCTTGGCGATGACCTGATAGCGCAGTGGATACATCGCCTTGAATCCGAGATTCTGCAGTTCGGCCTTGACCACATTGATACCGAGCCGCTGCGCAATCGGCGCGTAGATTTCCAGGGTCTCGCGGGCGATGCGCCGGCGCGACTCCACGCTCTTGGACTCCAGCGTGCGCATGTTGTGCAGACGGTCGGCCAACTTGATCAGGATGACTCGGATATCGCGCGACATCGCCAGCATCATTTTCCGGAAGCTTTCGGCATCCGCTTCCTGGCGGTTGTTGAACTGGATCTTGTCGAGCTTGGTCACGCCCTCGACCATTTCCGCCACGCTCTCGCCAAAGGAGTCGGCGATGAACGAGCGCGGCAATGCAGTATCCTCGAGTGCATCATGCAGAATCGCGGCGCACAGCGCCTCGCCGTCCATGCGCTGATCGGCCAGAATATCAGCCACGGCCAGTGGGTGGGTAATGTAGGCCTCGCCGGAATTGCGGACCTGTCCCTGATGCGCTAGGGCGCCGAGCTGGTAAGCCCGGAAGATTTTATCCAGCATGTCCTGGGGCAGGTAGGTACCGGCTTTCTGCAACAGCTGCGCGGCCACTTCCGGACAGGGGTCCGGGCACGGCATATCCAGATCGAGCGGCGGCGTCAGCGGGGAGTTCATGCTTCAATCCTACGCAAGAATGCCTTACTGAACAAGCATTTCCTGAATTTTTGCGCGAAAAAATGCCGGCACATGGCCGGCATTTTCAGAGATCGGTGAAAGGGACGATTATTCGTCGCCGGCCTTGGCCAGATCGTCATCCACCACTTCCGCGGCGGCCCATTCCAGGGCTTCACGTTCGCGGCGTTCGCGCTGGGCGCGGTCAACGGCATTGATGACGTCGTTATCGATGGAGCGGTCGGCGATTTCACGCAGCGCCAGCACGGTCGGTTTTTCGTGCTCGATGTGGGCATGCTCGATGGTGCTCGGCTCGCCTTTGGCCAGCTGACGGGCCCGCTTGGAGGCCATCAGCACCAGTTCGAAACGGTTATCGACCACTTCCAGGCAATCTTCAACGGTAATGCGGGCCATACAGTCTCCGGATGCCGGGGCAAATCTTCCGGCAATCAATAAGTTAAATGAACTGATTATTATAGCCGAAACACCGGGCAAAGCCAAATCGCAGGGGCTCAGTCGCTCAGCAGGTGTTCAATGAGGGCCGCATGCCGCTGGCGCTGCTGCCCGGTGGCCAGGCGCTGGGCCGTGAAAATCGCCGTAACTTCCTGAACGGCTTGATCAAAGTATTCGTTTACGACCAGGTAATCGAACTCGTGGTGGTGGCTCATCTCCTCACGGGCCGCCGCCAGACGCTGGGCGATGACCGCCTCGCTGTCCTGACCGCGGTTGCGCATGCGGGTTTCCAGCGCCTGTTTCGAGGGCGGCAGGATGAATATGCTGCGGGCTCCGGGAATCTGTTCGCGGACCTGACGGGCACCCTGCCAGTCGATTTCAAGCAGCACATCCAGGCCTTTTTCGAGCTGTGGCAGCACCGATTGCCGGGCCGTGCCCTTGTAATCCCCGTGAACGAGCGCGTACTCGAAGAATTCGCCGCCGGTGATCATGCGCTCGAATTCGTCCTTGCCGATGAAATGATAATGCTGGGCGTGGCGTTCCCCGGGGCGCGGGGCGCGTGAGGTATAGGAAATCGACAGCGCGACATCGGGCACGCGCTTGAGTACCGCATTGACAATGCTGGATTTTCCGGCGCCGGACGGCGCAGCCACGATGTAGAGAGTGCCTTGCATCATTCGAGATTCTGGACCTGTTCGCGGATTTGTTCAATCAGCACTTTCAGCTCGACCGAAGCCTGGCTGGTTTTCGGATCGACCGACTTGGAGCCGAGCGTGTTGGCCTCGCGGTTG
>CAJAPA010000112.1 GCA_903942465.1 uncultured Gammaproteobacteria bacterium | reverse complement strand
GATTTCCGCAATCAGGTACATGACCGCATCGGTCAGGCCCCAGGCCAGATTGCAGCCAACGGCGGCCAGCATCATGGTATGGATGTCCTGTTCCCCGGCGGTAGCCACCGACAGCGTGCCGGTGAAGCTCATCGCCATCAGCGTGCCGAACACCACTTCCGAGGCGCGTTCGACCGGATCAAGGCCGGATTGGTCGGAGCTGCGTTTCAGATTCGCCATCGGCATGCGTACTCAGGGAAATGGACCTTGAAGTGGCATAATAACCTTAATCACGAAGGATTCCGGTTATGTCCAAACTCGTCCTCATCGACGGCTCGTCCTATCTGTACCGCGCTTTCCACGCGCTGCCGCCGTTGACCGCCAGTGATGGTACACCGACCGGCGCACTGTTTGGCATCGTCAACATGCTGAAAAGCAGTCTGAGGGAAAACGCCGAGTACATCGCGTTCGTGCTGGATGCGCCCGGCCCGACCTTCCGCGATGCGCTGTATCCCGAGTACAAAGCCAACCGCGCCGCCATGCCCGATGATCTGCGCGCGCAGGTCGAGCCGATGATTGCCATCGTGCAGGCGCTTGGTCTGCCGGTGATCCGCGTTGCCGGCGTCGAGGCTGACGATGTCATCGGCACCTATGCCCTTCAGGCGGCAAAGGACGGCATCGATGTGGTGATCTCCACCGGCGACAAGGATTTCGCGCAGCTGGTTGGACCGCACATCACCCTGACCAACACCATGACCGGTAGCGTCACCGATGAAAAGCGCGTGCCGGAAAAATTCGGCGTTCGCCCCGATCAGATCATCGACTTTCTGGCACTGATGGGCGATGCCGTCGATAACGTCAAAGGCGTCGACAAATGCGGGCCGAAAACCGCCGCCAAGTGGCTGGCCGAATACGGCACGCTGGAGGCGGTCATCGCCAATGCTGAAAAATTCACCGGCAAGATCGGCGAGAACCTGCGTGCGGCACTGCCCATCCTGCCCTTGAACCGCACCTTGGTCACCATCAAAACCGATGTTCCGCTGGAGCGGGATTACACCCAACTGCTGCAGTTGCCGCCGCACAAGGATGATCTGTCCGACCTGTATGCTCGTTTCGGATTCAAGCAGGCCTTGAAGGAACTACAGGGTACCGCCGATGTGTCGCCGGTCTCGAAACCATCATCGCCGATGACCAGCGATGTGCAAGCGGCATTGCTGCCCGAAGCTAAGCCCGGTGAATACAGCGCCGTGCTGGACTGGACGGCGTTCGACGCGATGCTGGCTACGCTGAATGCCGCCGAGCTGGTCTGTTTCGATACCGAAACCGATTCGCTCGACCCGATGCAGGCCAATCTGGTCGGCTTGAGTTTTGCGGTTGAGCCCGGGGCGGCCTGGTACATTCCCTTGGCCCATGATTATCCCGGCGCGCCGACGCAGCTGCCGATGGCCGAGGCACTGAAGCGGCTGATACCGCTGCTGACCGATGCCGGCAAGGGCAAGTGCGCGCAGAACGGAAAATACGACCTGCATGTGCTGAACCGCTGCGGCATCGCCGTGCAGGGTCTGCGTGAAGACACCCTGCTGGCCTCGTTCGTGCTCAATGCCGGCCGCGCAAGGCATGACATGGATTCGATGGCGCTGAATTATCTGGGTTACCAGACCATCGCCTACAGCGATGTTGCCGGCAAGGGCGCCAAGCAGATTCCGTTCTCGCAGGTCGCCATTGATGATGCCACCCGCTATGCCGCCGAGGACGCCGACATCACCCTGCGCCTGCAGCAGCATTTCGCGCTGCAGCTTCAGCGGGCGCCGGCGCTGGAAGCGCTGTACCGCAACATGGAAATCCCGCTGCAGCAGGTGCTGTGCGATATCGAGGAGAACGGCGTCCTGGTCGACACGGTGTTGCTGCAGCGCCAGAGCGCCGACCTGTCGGCACGCATGCTGCAGGTGCAGAACAGCGCCTATGCCATCGCCGGCCGGAATTTCAATCTGGATTCGCCCAAACAGCTCGGCGCCTTGCTATTCGATGAACTCGGCCTCGATGCCAAAGTGAAAACCCCGACCGGCGCGCCGTCCACCAACGAGGAGGCGCTGGAGGCCATTGCCGATGATCACGCGTTACCGCGTTTGATCCTCGACTACCGCGGCATGGCCAAGTTGCGCAGCACCTACACCGACAAACTGCCACAGATGGTCAATCCCCGGACGGGCCGCGTGCACACCAGCTACCACATGGCCGGCGCCGCCACCGGCCGGCTGAGCTCCAGCGATCCGAATCTGCAGAACATCCCGGTTCGAACCGAGGATGGTCGCAAAATCCGCGAGGCATTCATTGCCCCGCCGGGAAGAAAGATTCTGTCATTCGACTATTCCCAGATCGAGCTGCGCATCATGGCGCATCTGTCTGATGATGCGGGATTGCTGGCGGCTTTCGGCTCCGGCCAGGACGTGCACCGGGCCACCGCTGCGGAAGTGTTCGGCGTGCCGCTGGCGGAGGTGAGTGCCGATCAGCGTCGTGCCGCGAAAGCCATCAACTTCGGGCTGATGTACGGCATGAGCGCTTTCGGTCTGGCGCGCCAGCTCGGCATCGGCCGCAACGAGGCCGCCGATTACATCAGTCTGTATTTCAGCCGTTACCCGGGCGTGCGCGCCTACATGGATGACACCCGGGCCAAGGCCAAGGCCGATGGTTACGTTGAAACCGTATTCGGCCGCCGGCTTTACCTGAATGAAATCAACGGCCGCAACGCCGCCCAGCGGGCCGGTGCCGAGCGTGCCGCCATCAATGCCCCGATGCAGGGCACCGCCGCCGACATCATCAAGCGGGCGATGATCGATGTCGCCGGATGGATCAGCGGTCACCGCCGGCAGGCGCTGATGCTGATGCAGGTCCACGATGAGCTGGTGTTCGAAGCCGATGCCGATTTCGTGCCGCAGATGCTGGTCGAGGTCAAGGCGCGCATGGAGGCGGCGGCGGCACTGAAGGTGCCGCTTCTGGTCGAGGCCGGCACCGGAGCCAACTGGAATGAGTCACATTAACCGGTGACGGCAAAGTTCACAAAGATTTTACAGTTCCGGGGCCCTGATTCACCGGACATTAACCATTTTTGTGATTAACTACACCTAACAAGCGCAAGGCTTGTTGGTTGTCTCTCCCCTGGGACATCCGAAGGAGATTGGCTTTCCCCGGCCACCTTCTTTAAACCCTGGCCCCGTATGCTTCCCCTGGCATACGGGGCTTTTTTATTCAGCTCTGTTTCAGGGCGCGCCGGAGGAATTCCGGCTGCAACAGTGCGCCGTGATGGATGCCGGCATTGTAGTACTCGGTACTGAAGGTCTTGGCGGCGGCGTCATCGCTGCGGAAAGCGGCAAGGTCGCGGCCGTCCTTGGCGGCGATGGTGCAGCTCCACCAACCGGTCGGGTAGCAGGGCTGTGGAAAGGGCAGGGTACGGAAACCGCGGAAGCCGGCATCGGACATCGCACCGATCATGTCCCGGATTAGGTCCATCAGTGCCAGCGGCGATTCGCTCTGCTGCACCAGCAGACCGTCGGGACGCAGCGCCTTGAAGCAGTTTTCATAGAAGGCGCGGTTGAACAGGCCTTCGGCCGGGCCGACCGGGTCGGTCGAATCCACGATGATGATGTCGATGCTGCCGGGTGCAGCGTTCTGCATGTAGGCAATGCCATCGTCGAACATCACGGTGGCGCGCGGGTCGCCGTTGCTCTCGCACAGCTCCGGGAAGTATTTCTCGGCCATGCGGGTGACCTGCTCGTCGATGTCGCACTGGACGACGCTTTCGATTTCGGCGTGCTTGAGGCATTCGCGCAGGGTGCCGCAGTCGCCGCCGCCGATGATGACGATGTTTTTGGGTGCCGCATGGGTGTAGATCGGGGCGTGCGACATCATCTCGTGATAGAAGAAGTTCTCACGCGTGCTGACCATCATCGCGCCGTCGATCACCATCAGATTGCCGAAATCGGTGGTTTCGAAAATCTCGATCTTCTGGAACGGCGACTGCACTTCGTCCAGCTTGCGTACGGTACGGAAACCGATGGCCGATCCGGTGTGCTCGAAGTTCTCGTAAAACCATGTGGATTCTGCCATGGCGGATGCGTCCTGAAGGCGGTAAAAAGTGAGGCGCATTGTATCCGATAACCGGCCCCGGGGGGTACAATACGCGTCCCAAACGAGGATTCCTGCCCATGAACGCCTGGTCGGTCGACGACGCCAAACAGCTGTATTCCCTGCCGTTCTGGTCGGAAGGCTATTTCGATGTCGACAATCGCGGCCGCGTCTGCGCGCAGCCGCTCGGTCCCGAAGGTCCGCGTCTGCCGATACCCGAGTTGATCGAGCGCGCCTGCGCTGATGGCGTCAAGCTGCCGCTGCTGCTGCGCTTCGCCGATATCCTGCCGCACCGGTTGCAGGCCATGCAACGCGCGTTCAACGCGGGCATGGGCCATCTCGGCTACAAAGGTGGCTACACCGCGGTGTACCCGATCAAGGTCAATCAGCATTTCGGCGTGGCCGGCGTGCTGGCCTCTGCGGGCAACGAGCAGTTCGGCCTCGAGGCCGGTTCCAAACCGGAGTTGATGGCGGTGCTCGGCTTGGCCAAGCCCGGCAGCGTCATCGTCTGCAACGGCTACAAGGACCGCGAGTTCATCCATCTGGCCCTGCTCGGCAAGCAGCTCGGTTTCGACACCACCATCGTGGTCGAGAAGCCCTCGGAGCTCGACATGATCCTGCAGGAAGCGGCCAAGCTCGGCGTCATGCCGGGCATCGGCGTGCGTCTGCGCCTGTCCACGCTCGGTGCCGGCAAGTGGCAGAACTCCGGCGGCGACAAAGCCAAATTCGGCCTGTCGCCCCGGCAGGTGCTGGATCTGGTCGCACGCCTGCGTGCCGCCGGCCAGCTCGAGTGCCTGCAGCTCCTGCATTTCCACATGGGCTCGCAGATTTCCAACCTGCGCGACATCGCCGCCGGCATGCGCGAAGCCGTGCGTTATTTCGTCGAGCTCAGCAAAGCCGGCTGTATGATCCGCTTCATGGATTCCGGCGGCGGCCTCGGCGTCGATTATGAGGGTACGCGCTCACGCGGCGCCTGTTCGATCAATTACCGTCTCGAGCAGTTCGCACAGACGCTCATCCAGCCTCTGCAGGAAGCCTGCGCCGAGCATGGCCTTCCGGAGCCGCGCATGATCACCGAAGCAGGCCGCGCGATGACCGCCCACCACGCGATGATGGTGGTCAACGTTTCCGAAGTGGAGCAGGCACCGGACGGTGCCGTGCCGGATGCGCGCACCGGCGAGCCGCTGGTCATCAAGCATCTGCGCGATCTGGTACGCAGCATCGACAGTCGCACCGCGCTCGAGGTCTATCTCGAAGCCCAGCATTATCTTGCCGAAGGACAGGCCCTGTTCGCGCACGGCCAGCTCGGTCTCGACAACCGCGCCCTGCTCGATGACCTGTTCTACGCCATCGCGCATGCCGTGCGCAGGCAGCTGAATCCGGATGACAAAAGTCACCGCGAGGTGCTGGACGAACTCGACGAACGGCTGGTCGACAAATACTTCGTCAATTTTTCCGTGTTCGAATCCATTCCCGATGTCTGGGCCATCGATCAGGTGTTCCCGATCATGCCGATTGCACGTCTCGACGAGCGTCCGGAGCGGCATGGCGTCATCGCCGATCTGACCTGCGATTCGGACGGACGGATCGATACCTATGTGCAGTCGCAGACGCTCGGCCATTCGCTGCCGCTGCATGCGCTGAAGCAGGGTGAGAGTTACCGTCTGGGCGTGTTCATGGTCGGCGCCTACCAGGAAACCCTGGGCGACATCCACAATCTGTTCGGCGACACCGACACTGCCAATGTCAGTCTGGATGCGCTCGGCGGTTACCGCATCGAGCGCCAGCGCAAAGGCGATACCACCGATGTGATGCTTGATTATGTCGGCTACCGCGTGGACGAACTTCGCGCGCGCTACCGCCATCTGGTCGAGCATGCCGGCCTCGATGACGCCGCTTCTGCCGCGGCGCTGGAGGCCCTGGAAAGCGGCCTGACCGGCTACACCTATCTTGAAGAAACCCTGCATGGAGTCTGATATGAATGCGATTCACCGCGTCGGCTTCATCGGACTCGGCGCCATGGGTGTGCCGATGGCTGGTCATCTGCAGGCCAAGGGACTGCTGGCTGCAGTCGGCAATCGCACGCCGGCGAAGGCCGAAACCTTGGCGGCACAACTCGGCGTCACGGCCGCGATGGCGCCCTCCGATTTCGCCGGGTGCGATGCCGTGGTGCTGTGCGTTTCGAAAGATGCGGACGTCCTGCAGTGCTGCCGGGATCTTGCCGGTATTCTTGCCGCCGGTGCCTTGGTCATCGATCATTCCACTGTCGCCCGCGAAACCGCGCTGGCCGCCGCCGCGCTGCTGGCTGAATCCGGCATCGCCTTTCTGGATGCGCCGGTGTCCGGCGGTGTTGAAGGTGCGCGCAACGGCAAGCTGTCGGTGATGGTCGGCGGTGAGGCCGACGTGCTGGCGCGCGCCCAGGAGTTGCTGTCGGCCTACGCGCTGCGCGTCACCCGCATGGGGCCGACCGGCGCCGGGCAGGCCACCAAAGCCGTCAATCAGGTGCTGGTTGCCGGCATCGCGCAGGCGGTCTGTGAGGGTCTGGCTTTCGGCGAAGCCCTCGGCTTGGATCCGGAATCGCTGGTGCCGACGCTTGCTGCAGGTGCCGCCGGCAATTGGTTCCTCGACAAGCGCGGCGCCACCATGATGGCTGGAACCTACACGCCCGGCTTCAAATCGGCGCTGCTGCTGAAAGATCTTCACATCGTGCAGGCCATGGCCGAGGCGCTCGGCCGGCGTTACAGCGTGGTCGAACAAAGTCTTGTCGATTACGGAAAACTGGTCGATGCCGGTTTCGGCGAAGAGGATACTTCGGCGCTAATCCGTCTCAAACGCGGCGGCTGATCCGGATTTACTTGATTTTGATGCTGGCGGCGGCGATGCCGATGCCGGCCAGATTGGCCTTGGCCGCTTCCGCCGCTCTGACGTTGGGATAGGGCCCAAGTCGGACACGGTACATCGTTTTGCCGTTGACCTCTGCAGTTTCCACCCGCGCGGTTTCACCAGCAAGGGCAATCCGCGCCTTCAGGTCATCGGCATCGGCACTGCGCTCGAATGCGCCCGCCTGAAGCAGGTAGCGTGCCTCCTCGGTGGTCTTTGCCGCTTCAGCCGGCGATTTGCTTGACGTATCCTCCGGATTCGCCACGATGCCGTCTGCGGCAGGCGCCGTCGGATCCGGCGCTTCGGCCGCGGGCACATCGACGGTTTCCTGTGTCGGCAGGACATCGTAGAAGCTGTAGTCGGTATCGAGTACGCCATCGTCCGTGCCGCTGGCAGGCGGCTCGACGCCGGGCTCGGTTTCTTCATTCGTGCTTTTTCCGGCCTGCGGTACGGGTACATCGGCCGGCTGCGGAGCGCTCAGCCGTTGGTATTGCAGATAGCCGAAGTATGCCAAGGCACCGATCATCAATCCGGCCAGCAGCCAGGCCCAGGCCGGCGTGCTTTTACTGCCCTGACGGCGGGCTTGGGCTTTCTTCGCCATTACATGCGCTCCGGTGCGGAAACGCCGAGCAAGGCCAGGCCGTTGCTCAGTACCTGCGCGGTCGCTTTGCATAGGCCGAGGCGCGTGCTTCGCAGTGCTTCGTCTTCGCTCAGGATGTCGCAGTTCTCGTAGAACGAATGGAAGGCGTTGGCGGTTTCGCGCAGATAATTCGCCAGAATCTGCGGTCCGCGGTTGACGGCGGCCGATTCGATGATTTCCGGGAAGCGCATCAGCTCACCGAGCAGTACCGTTTCGGCGTCGCTGTCCATCAGCTCGCGGTTGGCGACGGCCGTGCTGTCGTTGTAGCTCCACTGTTTTTCACGGAGCTTGCGGAACAGGCCGGCGGAGCGGGTGATGGCGTATTGGATGTAATACACCGGATTCTCTTTCGAATGGCTTTTGGCCAGATCGAGGTCGAAATCCAGATGCTGGTCGTTGCTGCGCATCACGTAGAAGAAGCGCGCGGCGTCGTTGCCGACCTCCTCGCGCAGTTCGCGCAAGGTCACGAAACTGCCGGCGCGGGTCGACATCTGCACGCGCTCGCCGCCTCGGTAAAGAATGGCGAACTGCACCAGCTGGATTTCGATTTTCGATTCATCCAGTCCCAGACCCTTGGCGGCCGCTTTCAGGCGGACGATGTAACCGTGGTGATCGGCGCCGAAGATGTACAGCGCGCGTTCGAAACCGCGTTCGAATTTCGACAGCAGATAGCCGATGTCGGAAGCGAAATAGGTGGATACCCCGTTGTCGCGGATGACCACGCGATCCTTGTCGTCGCCGAAATCGGTGGCGCGAAACCACAGCGCACCGTCCTGCTCGTATAGATGACCGTTTACACGCAGGATCTCCACGGCACGCTGCACATAACCGTCGACGCTAAGCGAACGTTCGGAGAAGAAACTGTCGTGATCGACGCCAAAGCCGTGCAGGTCGTTGCGGATGTCGGTCAGGCAGAAATCCAGTCCGGCGTTGAACACCAGGCGGTAGTCGGCGTCGCCGAGCAGGCGGCGTGCGTTGGCAATCAGGGCATCGACGTGTTTTTCCTTGTCGCCGCCCTGGCCTTCATCGTCCGGTACGCCTTCGAAGATGTCGAGGGCGCTGAAGCGCAGGCGGTCGCCTTCCTGGGCGCGCAGCGCGCGGGCGATATCGATGACGTAGTCGCCCTTGTAGCCGTTGTCGGGGAAACGCACGGCCACGCCGCAGAGTTCGTAATAGCGCAGCCACACGCTGATGGCGAGGATGTCCATCTGGCGGCCGGCGTCATTGACGTAGTATTCGCGCTGGACGCTGTGGCCGGCGGCTTCCAGCAGATTGGCGACGGTCGCTCCGTAGGCGGCGCCGCGGCCATGGCCGACATGCAACGGGCCGTTCGGGTTGGCCGAAACGAATTCGACGGTGACGGATTCGCGCGAACCTGCCGGCTGACGGCCGAACTCGGCGCCGGCCTCGAATACGCGTCGGACGGTGGACAGCAGGCACCGCCGTGAAATGGTGAAATTGATGAAGCCGGGCTTGGCTACGGCGACTTTTTCGATGTGCTTGGATTCGTCATTCGCATCCATGCTGCCGATCAGCGTTTCGGCCAGCGCCATCGGGTTCATGCCAATGCGCTTGGCCAGCAGCAGGGCGATGTTGGTGGCGTAATCCCCGTGTTCACGCGACTTGGTGCGCTCGATGACGTACTCGGGCAGTTCCATATCGGCGGGGATTTTGCCCTCGCGGCGCAGATCAAGTAGGGCTTGCGCCACCAGTTCGCGGAGATGTTCTTTCACAGGAGGGATTCGGATTCCATGGGAGTCCGTTATTGTAGCCCGAACCGGCCCGCAGGCGCATCCGGACGGGATTCAAAGCCATCCGCGTTCAGCGAAGGAGGTGACCGCATTGCCGGCCACGATGAAGTGGTCGAGCACACGGATGTCCACCAATGCCAGCGCCTGTTTCAGCCGCACGGTCAGGGCGTGGTCGGCCGCACTCGGTTCCGGGTGTCCGCTCGGGTGGTTATGCACCAGGATCGCCGCTGCCGCCTGGTGCCGAAGCGCCTGCTGGACCACCACGCGCGGATGGACATCGGCGCCGTCGAGCCCCCCGGCAAACAGCTCCTCGTAACGGATCAGGCGATGGCGCGCATCCAGATAGAGACAGCCGAAAATTTCCCGAGGTCGGTCGCGCAGTTCGGTCCGCAGCCAATGCCGAACCTGCTCGGGATCGTTCAGTGCCTGTCCCGGTCGCGGGGGCTGGCACCAGTAGCGGGTGCCGAGTTCAAGACAGGCAGCCAATTTACAGGCTGTTCCGATGCCGACATGGTAGTGGCGGCTGAACTCACCGATGGCGCTTTGCTTGAGCACCCTCAGGGCATCACTGCCGGAGGCCTCTTCCGGCAGCGTCATCGGACCGCGCTGCGGTGCGCCGATCAGCTGCAGCAGTTCATGTTGGCTGAGTGCGCCGATGCCGTGCGCCAGTGCCTTATTCTGAAGGCTTATCCATGTCGGTCGTGCGGGTTTGTCCATACCGGCAGTTTGCCGCGTTCAATTGCCCGCATCTGTCGGAATCCGCTGGCTTTTCGGTTAAGCTAATGCGCAAGACCGTGTCGGGGAAACTGGGTGGCATCATTAAACGGAAAGCATGTTCTGCTGGGCATTACCGGTGGCATTGCCGCTTATAAATGCGCCGAGCTCGTACGCGGTCTGCGCAAAGCCGGGGCCGAGGTACGCGTGGTGATGACGGCCGCTGCCGAACGTTTCGTGACGCCGACCACCCTGCAGGCGCTTTCCGGGTATCCGGTGCGCAGCAGTCTTTGGGACGAGGCCGCCGAGGCGGCCATGAGCCACATCGAGCTGGCACGTTGGGCCGATCTGATCCTGGTGGCCCCCGCCAGTGCCGATGCCTTGGCACGTTTCGCCGGCGGCCATGCCAATGACCTGTTGAGCACCTTGTGTCTGGCGAGCGAAGCGCCGGTGCATCTGGCGCCGGCGATGAACCGGGTGATGTGGGCCAATACGGCCACCCAGGACAATGTGGCGGTATTGCGTGCACGCGGCTTCCGCATCCACGGGCCGGACAGTGGCGAACAGGCCTGCGGTGAAACCGGTGAGGGACGCATGCTCGAGCCCATGCAGTTGATCGAGGCCTTGGCGGACATCCCGCAGCCTTGGCGGGGCCGACGTCTGCTGATTACCGCCGGTCCGACGTATGAGGATCTCGATCCGGTACGCTTTCTCGGCAACCGAAGCTCCGGAAAGATGGGCTTCGCGCTCGCCGCGTCCGCCGCCGCGCAGGGCGGCGAAGTGGTCCTGATTGCAGGCCCGGTGGCGCTGCCGACACCACCCGGCGTTCGCCGGATTGATATCCGCAGCGCCGCGCAGATGCACGAGGCGGTCATGGCCGAGCTTGCCGGAATCGACACGTTCATTGCTGCCGCAGCGGTGGCCGATTACCGTCCAAAATCGGTCAGTGCAGGCAAAATCAAGAAATCCGAGGGCGATTCGTCTCTGGAGCTGCAGCGCACGCTGGACATCCTCGCCGCTGTTTCGGTCAGCCCGATGCGTCCGAAGCGGGTCGTCGGATTTGCCGCTGAAACCGAGCGTCTGGATGAGCATGCGCAGGAAAAAATGCGGAACAAGGGTCTCGATGCCATTGCCGCCAATGCCGTGGGTCAGTCCGGATCGGGATTCGAGAGCAGTCACAACGCATTGACCGTATTCACCCGTGCCGGCCGCCATGCCATTCCACTCACCACCAAACGCCAGGCCGCCGATGCGCTCCTGGACATTCTGCGGGAGCAGTTGCCATGAGCCAGACCCTGAACGTCGAATTCCGCATCCTTGATGTGCGGCTGGGCACGGAATTTCCGTTGCCGGAATACGCGACCGCGCATTCCGCCGGGCTGGATCTTCGCGCCATGCTCGAGCAGGCCCTGACCCTGCAACCCGGCGATTGCCAGCTGATTCCGACCGGCATGGCCATCCATATCGGGGATGCCGGCGTCTGCGCACACATTCTGCCGCGCTCCGGACTCGGCCATAAGCAGGGACTGGTGCTCGGCAATGGTGTCGGGTTGATTGACGCCGACTACCAAGGTCCGCTCATGGTCAGCCTCTGGAACCGCGGCGGCTCGCCGCAGACCATCCGGCCCGGTGACCGGATTGCCCAACTTGTTTTCATGCCCGTACTGCGGGCGCAATTCCGTCAGGTCGAGACGTTCGTCGAGAGCGAACGCGGCGCCGGCGGATTCGGTCATACAGGAGTCGCTTGACTATGTCCGCATTGAATTTACGCATCGAACAAATGCGCGCCTGGGTGCGGCAGCATCCGTGGCGGACCGCCACTGTACTGTTTGCTCTTTTCGGGATCTGGTTCGCCTTCAAAGGCGTCGACCTCTACGCACAGAACAAGGACGAACGCGACATCATCACCGCACGTGATGCGGCTACGGCGGCGGTGGCCGCGCGCAGCAATGCCCTGATCAACCTGATGGTGCAGGCCCAGAAGAAGGTAGAGCCGGTGACGGCCTATACGGGCGAAGTCTTCATTATGCAGATCTTCAAGGACAGCTTCAAAGAGGCGGAAGTGGTCGAAGTGCATGCCCCAGGACTGGCTGCGGCCTATGACGATGTCGCCGGTTTCGGTGCCGGGCGCTTGGCGCTGCTGGAAGCCGCCACCAACGACCCGCAGGTTGCCGTCCGCATCATCAAGGCCGGCGGCGGCCATCGACTCGGTTTGGCCAAAGCGGTCGGCACGGAGCCGGACATGCGCCTGGTGTACGTGCAGCTGCCGATGGGCGTGTTGGATGGCGTTCTCGACGTCACCCAGGAAAAGCACAGTTATCTCGGTCTGCGTCAGGGCCAGACCGATGTACTGAGTCATGGCGATACTGGCCTGGCCAGTACGGCGGAAATCAATGCGGTCCCTATCGCCAAAACCCCGTGGCGGGTGGTGGCCTCCGCGCCACTGGCGGAAAAAGGGCTGTTCAGCGCCGGCGGCATCGCTGAACTGGTCCTCGGCGGGCTTTGTTTCCTGCTCGGCATCGGCTGTTTGTTTGCGCCTGGGTATCTGCAACGACGCAGCGGCCAGGAAAGCGAGGTCGCGGACGCCGATGGCGCGGATATGACGCTGGAGCAGATGCAACAGGCCGGCGTGATTGCCGCCCAGGCCCCGCCCCCGCCGGAGTTCAACATCAAGGAATCGCTGCAGCCGAAGGTTCCGCTGGACCGCTCGATTTTCAGGGCCTACGACATCCGCGGCATCATCGGTGTCAATCTCGATGCCGGTATCGCCTGCAAGGTCGGCGAGGCGGTCGGCACCATTCTGGTTGAAAAGGGCCTGCGCGGCATCGTGGTCGGGTACGATGGCCGGCTGTCCTCGCCGGCGATGGCGGACGGGCTCTGCGAGGGCCTCGCCTCGACCGGTATCGAGGTCATCAACATCGGCCAGGTACCGACGCCGGTGGTCTACTTCGCGGCCAACACCGGTGAATTCACCAGCGGCATCTCGGTGACCGGTTCGCACAATCCGCCGGATTACAACGGGCTGAAAATCGTCATTGACGGCCACACGCTTTCCGGCGATGCCATCATGGACATCTTCACCCGCATCATTGACAAGAAAATCATCCGTGCCGATAAGCCCGGAGCAATCCGCCAACAGGACATCATTCCGGCATACATCGAGCGCATCGCCGAGGATGTCCATATCGAACAGCCGCTGAAAGTAGTGGTCGACTGTGGCAACGGCGTACCGGGTTCGGTCGCTCCCCGGGTCCTGCGGGCCATCGGCGCCGAGGTCGAGGAGCTTTACTGCGAGGTCGACGGGAACTTCCCCAATCACCATCCTGATCCGAGCGACCCGGAAAACCTGCTCGATCTGATTGATCTGGTCAAGCACAACGGCGCCGATATCGGGCTGGCATTTGACGGCGATGGCGACCGTCTCGGTGTGGTCACCGCTTCCGGTGAAGTCATTTTCGCCGACCGCCTGTTGATGCTGTTCGCCGAGGACGTGCTCAGCCGCAATCCGGGCGCGGCCATCATCTATGACGTCAAATGCACCGGCGCGCTTCAGGGCCATATCCTGCGCAACGGCGGCAGCCCACTGATGTGGAAGACCGGACATTCGCTGATCAAGGCCAAGATGAAGGAAACCCATGCCGAGCTGGCCGGCGAAATGAGCGGGCATTTCTTCTTCAGCGAACGCTGGTACGGTTTCGACGACGGCATTTACGCCGCCGCCCGCCTGCTCGAAATCCTGGCGGCCGCGCCCGAGGGCGTTCAGGCCAAGTTCGATGAACTGCCCAAGCTGGTATCGACGCCGGAATTGAAGGCTGAAGTCACCGAGGGCGAACAGCATGCATTCATCGCGCGGTTCGTTGAACAGGCCCGCTTTGAAGGCGCGCGCATCAGCCTGATCGACGGCGTGCGTGCCGACTGGCCGGATGGCTGGGGCTTGGTGCGGGCATCCAACACCACGCCGGTGCTGGTGCTGCGTTTCGAAGCCAATGACGATGCCGCCCTGTCACGCATCCAAGAGGCTTTCCGCGGGCAATTGCTGGCCTTGAAGCCGGACTTGAATCTTCCGTTCTGAATCAGGGCTGCGCTGTCGGCAACACGGCATCATCCGGCAGGGCTGCACGCCGACTGTCGGCTTCCATCTTCATGCTGCGGTATTTTTTCAGGGTCAGCGCGAACTCGGCCTGCAGGGCGCGGTAGCTGACATTGAGCCGGTCCCTCTGTTCGGTCTGTTTTGCCACCAAGGTCTGCGTTTCAGCCAGCATTTTGAGTTTGCCGGCATCCAGAGCCTGGCCGTTCATCTCGGCTTCGCCCAATTCATTCAGGGTGCTGATCAGCACCGCACGCCGTGACTGGATGCTGGCTTTCAGCGAGATGATGGTTTGTTTCAGCAGATCGGTACGCTCGTCGAAGAAGCGCTGCAGGTCCTGTTCGGTTTCGTAGTTGACCAGCATGCCCTGCTCGATGCGCTTGGCCTTTTCGGCCTCCGCCATGGCCGCGGCTTCCGCCTGTGCCTGTTGCTCGGCAGCCGCTTTTTCGGCGGGCGAGAGCTGGCTCTGCACGTCATTTTTTAGCGAGCCGGTTTTGGCGTTGTATTCCTTGCGCGCCTTGTCAACGGCGTCCGGCGGCAGCTGGTCGCTGATCTGGACCTTGCCGTCCTTGTCGACCCAGCGGTAGATCTTCTTTTCCTGTGCGGCAACGCCGGCAATCAGTGCGGTACCCAGGAATGCAGCCAGCAGCGGTTTGACGTTCGGCATTTCAGACCCCGTAGTGATTGCGGTAATTCTGCAACGCCTGCCGGTAATGTGCAAGTTCGGCCCGGTGTTCGGCGAAGGCCAGCAGTTCGCCGAGGCCGACGATGCTGTATACCGGGAATCCGAACTCCTGTTCGATTTCCTGGCTGGCTGAAAGCGCCGATGCTTTGCCTTTCTCCTGGCGATCGAGCGCAATCACGATGCCCGCCACTTCCGCGCCCTGCGCGCGGATGATGTCGATGGATTCCCGGATGGCAGTGCCGGCGGTAATCACGTCATCGATGATCAGAACACGGCCCTTGACCGGCGCACCGATCAGGCTGCCGCCCTCACCGTGGCTTTTGGCTTCCTTGCGGTTGAATGCCACCGGTACATTGCGTCCCTGTCGGGCCAAGGCTATGGCGGCGCCGGTGGCCAATGGCAGTCCCTTGTAGGCCGGACCGAACAGCATGTCGAAAGCCACGCCGCAGTCGAGGATGCGGGCGGCATAGGCTTCGCTGACCTGATTCAGGCTGTCGCCGTCGTCGAACAGGCCGGCATTGAAGAAATAAGGGCTGATGCGGCCGGATTTCAGGGTGAACTCGCCGAAACGCAGGACCTGCCTGCGGACGGCCAACTCCAGGAACTGCTGCTGGTACGGTTGCATTTTCCCCACTTCGCGCGCGCATTGGGCTAATCTTGGAACAAGTTTATCAGCAGTTGACCGGCATGCGAATCATCAGTTTCAACGCCAATGGCATCCGCTCCGCGGCCAGCAAGGGATTTTTCGACTGGTTCTGCGCACAGAACGCGGATGTGCTGTGCGTGCAGGAAACCAAGGCGCAGGAGCATCAGCTCGGTGACGGTCAATTCCGGCCCGCGGGCTATCATGCCTTCTTCCGCGATGCCAGCACCAAGAAAGGCTATTCCGGCGTCGCCATTTACTGCCGGAATGAACCGGATGCGGTTGTTACCGGTTTAGGTTGGTCGCCGTTCGACGAGGAGGGCCGCTACATCGAAGCCCGTTTCGGCGATCTGTCGGTAGTCTCGCTGTATCTGCCTTCGGGCTCGTCGGCGGAGGAGCGCCAGCGCTTCAAGTTCGAAGTGATGGACTGGATCCGGCCGAAATTCACGTCCATGCTGGCCAGCGGCCGGAAGATCGTGCTGTGCGGTGACTGGAACATCGCGCACACCGCGATGGACATCCGCAACGCCAAATCGAATGCCAAGAACTCCGGATTCCTGCCCGAAGAACGCGATTGGATGACGGCCCTGACCGCACAGGACGGTTGGGTCGACAGTTACCGCAGCCTGAAACCGGATGGGCAGGACTATACCTGGTGGAGCCAGCGCGGCGCGGCACGGGCCAAAAACGTCGGCTGGCGCATCGATTACCAGATGGTCAGCCCGAACCTGAAGCCGGCCTTGCACGGCTGTACCATCGCCGCCGAACCGAAATTCTCCGATCACGCACCATTTACCGTGGACTATGACTGATGACTGAAACGCAATCCTTTAAGGGCTGGCAGGGCATCAAACGCGCCTTCGGCACGCCGTCGGCGGCAACCATGCTGTTTTTCGGCTTCGGCTGCGGCCTGCCATTCCTGCTGATCGTCGGCGGCACGCTGTCGACCTGGCTGCGCGATATCGGATTGGCGCTCAGCCTGATCGGCCTGCTCAGTTTCGCCAGTTTCTTCTATGTCCTGAAATTCCTCTGGGCACCGCTGCTGGACCGCTATGCCTTGCCGCTGCTCGGCCGGCGCCGGGGTTGGCTGTTGGTTTCGCAGCTGTTGCTGATGCTGGCGCTGCTGGCCATGGCGTACACCGATCCGACGGCGCATCTCAGCACGCTGATTGCATTCGTCGCGCTGGCCGCGTTTGCCGGCGCCACCCAGGACATCCTGGTGGATGCATACCGGATAGAGATCGTCGAGATTCACGCGCAGGGCGCGTTGGCGGCCACTTACACCCTCGGTTACCGCGTCGGCTTGATTCTCGGCGGCGCCATGGCGCTTTATTTCGCGGAACTGTTCGGCTGGAAAACCACGTACACCGTGATGGCGCTGCTGATGCTGCTGCCGCTCGCGGCCACGCTGTTGGCGCGCGAGCCCACCGCCCGTGTCGCCATCCGCAAGGTCAGTCTGGCCGAAGCCTTCATCGAACCGTTCCGTGAGTTTTTTTCGCGCAACGGCGTGCTGCTGGCGCTGGCGTTTCTGGTGTTCGTCGGGCTGTACAAATTTCCGGATCAGATGATCGGCGTGCTGGCCGGTCCGTTCTATCTGGATTCGGGCTATACCAAAGCCGATATCGCCACGGTGTCGAAACTTTACGGGGTCTGGCTCGGTATCGGCGGCGCCTTCCTCGGCGGCGTGTGCGTTGCCGCGTTCGATATCCGCAAGCTGCTGGCGGTGGCCGCGGTCGGCGTCGCGCTGTCGAACCTCGCTTTTCTGTTGATGGCGCAGCATCCTTCGGAAATCTGGGCGTTCTTCGCCGCAATCACCGCCGACAATCTGGCCCAGGGCTTCGCCGGCACCGTGTTGGTCGCGTTCATGTCCGGCCTGACCCATCAGAATTTCACCGCCACCCAGTATGCGCTTTTGGTGTCGCTGGCGAATCTGCCCGGAAAGTTCGTCGGCGGGTTCTCGGGCTACATCGTCGAGCAGAGCAGCTATTCGGCGTTTTTCCTGATCAGTGCCGTATCGGTGATTCCGGCCCTGCTATTGCTGGCTTGGCTCTGGAAGCGGATTGGTTTCGGAACCGATCAGGCCTGATAAACCGCGCCGAGAATGCGCGGTCCGGCCGCACCGGTGACGCCGACCACATTGCCGGGCCCACCTTCAAGGCATTGCTTGGCCAACCAGGCGAAAGCCATCGCCTCCACGTAATCCGGATCAACGCCCAGGGCAGCGGTGGATTGCACCGGGCACGGCAGCAAGGCCTGCAGATTGCGCATCAACAGGGCGTTGTGCACCCCGCCGCCGCAGACGAAAACCGACTCCCACGCGCTGCCGGACAGCTGAATCGCATCGGCGATGGTGCGCGCGGTGAAGCTATTGAGGGTGCACAGCACGCTTTCAGGTGTCAGGTGCAGTCCCTGCAGGTGATAGTCGAGCCAGCCGAGCTGGAAATAATCGCGGCCGGTGCTTTTCGGCGGCGGCAACTGCAGCCAGGGATCGAGCAGCAGGCGTTCGAGCAATTCGTCATCAGGCAGGCCGAGTGCGGCTTTGTCGCCGTTGGCATCGAAGGCGATATTCCAGTGACGGCGGCACCATGCATCCATCAGGCCATTGCCGGGTCCGCAGTCGAATCCGGTGATGCCGCCATCGGCCGGCAGCAAGGTGATGTTGGCGATGCCGCCGATATTGACCACGGCCCGCTCACGCCCGCTCTGGCCGAACAGTGCGGCATGGAAGGCCGGTACCAGCGGCGCGCCCTGGCCGCCGGCGGCCACATCCCGGCGCCGGAAATCCGCGACGGTGGTGATGCCGGTGCGCTCGGCGATGATGTTGGCATCCCCGAACTGCAGGGTATAGGGGATTTCACCTTTTGGATCATGACGCAGGGTCTGGCCATGACTGCCGATGGCACGGATCGACTCCGGCGCCAACCGGTGCTCGGCACAGAAATCGGTCACCGCTTCGGCAAAGGCTCCGCCGAGCAGGGTTTCCAGTTGACCGACCTGTTCAAGGCTGACCGGCGCATCCGATTGGGAGAGCGCCAGCAGGATGTCGGTCAGCGCTTCCGGCAGACGGCGGTGGCCGTGTGCGACCAGTTCCGCGCCATTATTGAAATCGACCAAGGCGACATCGATGCCGTCGAGACTGGTGCCCGACATCAGGCCGATGTAAAGGGAGGAGGGCATGTTCAACGCAGCTCGGTCGCTGCGGACTGTTCCATCATCGCCACGGCCGGTGCGGTGACGCGCCGGAACTCGGCCAAGACCGCGCCGCGCAGCGGCTCAGGTTTCGGCATGGTTACCTTCAGTGGATTGACCTGGCGGCCATTGACGCGGAATTCGTAATGCAGATGCGGGCCGGTGGCCAGACCCGTGCTGCCGACACGGCCGATGACCGCGCCCTGCGGCACGAACTGTCCGCGTTTGTATTTGCCGAACGCAGACATATGGCCGTAAAGCGTGCTGCGGCCCTGCCCGTGGTTGATGATGATGGTTTTGCCGTAGCCATTTTTCCAGCCGGCAAGCTCAACACGGCCATCACCCGCGGCCATGATCGGGGTTCCGGTGCGTGCCGCGTAATCGACGCCCTTGTGGGCGCGCATGCGGCCAAGCACGGGATGCTTGCGCATGCCGAAGGTCGAGCTCAGGCGGGCGAATTCAATGGGAATCCGCATCAGGACTTTCTTCAACGGCCGGCCAGTGGCGTCGAAGTATTCCTCGCGGCCGTTATGGTTGAACCGGAATGCCGTGAATTCCTTGCCGCGGTTGACGAAGCTGGCGGCGCGGATATGGCCCTGTCGGTAAGGCTTTCCTTCCAGAAAACTCTGTTCGTAGACGACCTGGAAGCGGTCGCCGTCGCGCAGATCTTCGACGAAGTCGATGTCGTACTTGAAGACATTGGCGATCTGGTTGACCACATTGCCATCCAGTCCCGCCCGCTTGGCATCGGCATAGAGCGAGGTGGTGATTTCGCCGCTGGCCACCATCAGACGGTTCTCCAGCTCCCGCACCGTGATTTGTTCGCTGACTGTACCGTTTTCGAGCGTCAGACTCACCTGTTCCAGATCACTGCGGTCGAAGCGCATCGCACGCAGCTGGTCGTAGCCGTTGATTTCGAACTCCAGAATGTCGCCGTCGCGGATGCGGCGAAAGCTGTCCCGGGCGGCCGCACTGGCCATCACCTGCTGCAGCGTCTTGCCGGAAAGCCCCATGTGTTCGAAGATCTCACTGACGGTTTGGCCCTTTTCCACCGTGATGCTTTGCCAGCGGAACGCGCCCAGATCCAGCGCCTTGCGCGAGAAACCCGGGCTGTGCACCAGCGCCGGCGTCAATGCCAGCGTATGCGGCGACTGCAGGGCCGGAACAAGCGATGCCACCATGAGTCCGGTCAGCAGTATCAGGCCGGCGATCTGCCAGCGGGGGCGGTCCCAGGTGCGGAGTGTGTTCAGGTGTTTGGTCAATCGCAATGGAAGTCCTTCGGGGACAGCGTTCGGGCAATGGGCTAAAATAACCAGTCCTGATACCGCGCGTCAAACCCCAGCCTCAGGCATTCAGGCATAATTAATGCAATTAACGCGGTATTAACGCAAGCACGCGCAAGCGGCTGTTTTCCACCGCATTTACGGAGCGAAGTTGGCATGCAGATGCAGGAAATACTCGAACTGATCGGCCGCGGTGCGCAGGAAATCCTCAAGCCGGAAGAGCTGGAAGCGCGCCTGAAGCTCGGCCGTCCGCTGCGGGTCAAGGCCGGTTTCGATCCGACCGCTCCGGATCTGCATCTGGGTCACACCGTGCTGCTCAACAAGATGCGCCAGTTCCAGGATCTGGGCCATCAGGTGATTTTCCTGATCGGTGACTTCACCGGCATGATCGGCGACCCGACCGGCAAGAACGTCACCCGCAAGCCGCTGTCGCGCGCCGACGTGCTGGCCAATGCCGAGACCTATGCCGACCAGGTGTTCAAGGTGCTGGACCGCGACAAAACCGAGCTGCGCTTCAATTCCGAATGGTTCGATGCCATGAGTGCGGCCGACATGATCAAACTGGCCGGGCAGATGACCGTGGCGCGCATGCTGGAGCGCGATGATTTCTCGAAGCGTTTTGCCGGCCAACAGCCCATCGCCATCCATGAGTTCCTGTATCCCCTGGTGCAGGGCTATGATTCGGTGGCGCTCAAGGCCGACATCGAACTCGGCGGCACCGACCAGAAGTTCAACCTGCTGATGGGCCGCGGCCTACAGGAGCATTTCGGTCAGCCGCCGCAGATCGTGCTGACCATGCCGCTGCTGGAAGGCCTGGACGGCGTCAACAAGATGGGCAAATCGTTGGGCAATTACATCGGCATCAACGAGCCGGCTATCGACATCGTCAACAAAACCATGAAAATCGGTGATGAGCTGATGTGGCGCTGGTTCGAGCTGCTCAGTTTCGAGGTGTCTATGGCCGAGTTGGCGCGCATGAAGGCCGATGCCGCGGCGGGTCAGCTGCACCCCCGCGAGGCCAAGCTGCGGCTGGCCCGGGAGCTGGCCGCCCGGTTCCACGGCGCAGCTGAAGCCGAGGCCGCGATTCAGGGCTGGCAGGCTGCCGTTCGCGGCGAAGCCGACAAGAATCTATTGGAAATCAAGGTGCTAACCGTTCCTGCAGAGGGCGTGCGCCTGGCCACCGTATTGCGTCTGGCCGGTCTTGCCGGCAGCAATACCGAAGCCAACCGCAAAATCCAGGAGCGTGCGGTCCGTATCGACAATCTTGTCGTCGAAGATTCACAGCTGTTGCTCATGCCTGGTTTCGAGGGCGTGTTGCAGGTCGGCAAACGCAATTTCGCCCGCATTCAGCTCCAGTCGGAGTCCTGAGCGTCAAGCCCGGCAAGGATTCCCGGCGGAAGTCCGTGCAG
>CAJAPA010000111.1 GCA_903942465.1 uncultured Gammaproteobacteria bacterium | reverse complement strand
CGAGGAAGTGGAAGGCGAAGCCCTGGCCACGCTGGTGGTCAACACCATCCGCGGCATCGTCAAGGTCTGCGCCGTCAAAGCCCCGGGCTTCGGCGACCGCCGTAAGGCGATGCTGGAAGACATGGCCATCCTGGCCGGCGGTACCGTGATTTCCGAAGAAGTCGGTCTGTCGCTCGACAAGGCCACCATCAAGGATCTGGGCCGCGCCAAGAAAATCCAGGTCTCCAAGGAAAACACCACCATCATCGACGGTGCCGGCGAAGCCGAAGGCATCCAGGCCCGCGTCAAGCAGATCAAGGCCCAGGTCGAAGAAACCTCGTCCGACTACGACCGTGAAAAACTGCAGGAACGCGTGGCCAAGCTGGCCGGCGGCGTGGCGGTAATCAAAGTCGGTGCCGCGACCGAAGTGGAAATGAAGGAAAAGAAAGCCCGCGTCGAAGATGCCCTGCACGCCACCCGTGCCGCGGTCGAGGAAGGCATCGTTCCGGGCGGCGGCGTCGCCCTGATCCGCGCGCTGACCAACATCGGCACCCTGAAAGGCATCAATGACGACCAGAACGTCGGCATCGCCCTGGCGCTGCGCGCCATGGAAGCGCCGTTGCGCGAAATCGTCACCAACTGCGGCGAAGAGCCGTCGGTGGTGCTGAACAAGGTCAAGGAAGGCACCGGCAACTTCGGTTACAACGCCGCCAGCGGTGAATACGGCGACATGGTCGCCATGGGCATCCTGGATCCGACCAAAGTCACCCGCACCGCACTGCAGAACGCCAGTTCGATTGCCGGCCTGATGATCACCACCGAAGCGATGGTGGCCGAAGCGCCGAAGAAAGACGAGCCGATGATGCCGCAAGGCGGCATGGGCGGTATGGGTGGCATGGATTTCTGATCCGGCCCCTATCGTAAGCCAACGAAAAACCCCGCCTCCAAGCGGGGTTTTTCATTGCAACATTCTTCACATCAACCTGTCATAGAATGCATCATTGCCATTCCGGAAACGCCATGCGTCTCATCTTGCTTCCCCTGTTGCTGTCCATCAGCGCCGCACCGGTCCTGTCGCAGGATCTTACGGCCACGCCGCCCGTGGTGGTGGCCAATACCGTCGAAGTCAAAGGCGTCTTGCCCGGTCCGGGTTTCTGGCAGGCCAGCAAAGGCGGCAACACCGTGTGGATTCTGGCCTCGATCCGGCCGGTGCCCAAGGGCATGGAATGGGAAACCATCAAGCTCGAACGCCGGCTTGCTGAATCGCAGGCATTGATTGGCGGTCCGTCGGTGAAGCTCGACAGCAAGCTCGGCTTCTTCGCCAAGATCGGCCTGGTGCCGTCCTTGCTGAAAGCGCGCAAGAATCCCGATGGCCGTACGCTTCAGGAAATTTTGCCGCCCGAAACCTATCGGCGCTGGCAGGTCATGAAGCAGAGGTACATCGGCAACGACAAGGACATCGAAAGCTGGCGTCCGATTTTCGCCGCGCAGGAACTGTACGAGAAGGCCATCCGCAAAGCCGGACTCAGCAACGATGGCATTGTCTGGCCGGAAGCCAAGGATCTGGCCAAGAAGGCCGATGTGCCGGTCACGCGCCCGGAAATCACCGTGGATATCGGCGATCCGAAGAAATTCATCAAGGAGTTCAACAAACGCGCACTCAGCGATGTCGCCTGTTTCGAGAAAACCTTGGACAGCATCGAACGCGATGTGCAGTTCATGGCCGAGCGCGGCCGGCTTTGGGCGGTCGGCGATATCGCCGGATACCGGCGCATCGCACAAACCGATTTTTCCGGGGCTTGCATCGATGCCTTGGTCGGTTCCGGCATCGGCCAGAGTGCCGGCTTGGGCGATGTGCAGCAGCGCGCACTGACAGCCTGGTTGCAGGCCGTGGATGCCGCCGCCGCGAAGAACCGTTCTACCGTGGCCGTGGTCAATATCGCCGAGTTGATCAAGCCCGGCGGACTGCTCGACCGCCTGCAGGCCCGTGGCTACACCATCACCGAACCGGTTTACGTGCCGTAGGCATTGCCGGACAACTGCGTTAATCTATGGCAAACCCTTTGAGGAAGCGCCGTGGTCCGCCAAGACGAACTGTTCAGTTCCCGCCTGATGGCGTTGGATGCGCGTACGGCCGCCGGTCTGCTCGACCTCGAGCATCCGAATCTGGCCGCGCAGCAGCTCGGTGATCTGCCGCCTGCCCGGGCCATGGCCATCCTGCTGGCGCTCCCCGAAGATATCCGCGAATCGATCATGACTGCCTGCCCGACCGGTGCGGCCTGGTTACGTGCCGAACACTATGCGCCGGGAACCGTGGGCAACCAGCTGGAGGAGCCGGTCGCGGCGTTCCGCAAAGGCACTTCGGTGGCGATGGCCGTCGATCTGCTGCGCGAATTGATGCCGCAGCGCGAATTGAACCAGGTCTATGTGGTCGACCCCGAAAACCGCCTGCTCGGCATCGTGGCTTTCCGCGAACTGCTGTTCGCCGAACGCGGCCAGACGCTTGACCAGATCATGCAGCGAGAGCCCTGCAGTCTGCGCCCCGAATGGCCGCTCAATGACGCGCTGTCACGGCTGTCGCTGCAGCCGCCGCTGACCTATCCGGTCTGTGACGCCGACAATGTCTTGCTGGGCCAGGTGCATACGCACCGCCTGCATCAGCAGCAGGCCTTCGAATTGTCGGGACAGCCCGGCTATCTGGTCGGCGTGGATCATGATGAGCAGTGGGCCTCGCCGTGGTGGCGCAAGTTCCAGTTCCGCCAGCCCTGGCTGCAGATCCACCTGTTCATGCTGTTCGTGGTCGGCGCCATTGTCGGCCGCTTCCAGGACGATATCGCCAAAGCCACCTTGCTTGCCATTTTCCTGCCGGTACTGGCGGGTCTGTGCCGCACCATCGGCGCGCAATCCTTGGCATGTACGCTGCGTGGCCTCAGTCTTTCCAACCCGGCCCGGCCGGTGAAACGCCAAGTGCTCAAGGAGACCTGGCTCGGTCTGGTCAACGGCGTATTGACCGGCCTTCTGGCCGGTGTCGGCATGTTCATTATCGCTTCGCGGCACCCGGAACAGGGCGATCCCTCCCAGTTGGCGGTGTTGGTGGCCGTCGCGATGGCGCTCAGCTGCATGGTTGCCGGGCTGTTGGGTGCGGCCATGCCGCTGCTGCTGCGCAAACTCGGCATCAATCCGGCCATGGCCGCCAATCTGGTGCTGTCGGGCTTATCCGACATGATCTGTCTCGGACTGTTCCTGTCGATGGCGGTGGCGTTTGTCCTATAAGGCCTTGCCGCCGGTTCTGGCCTCACTGCTGGCCGATCACCCCCGCAATGCACCGCCGCCCGAGGCACTCGCGCGTCTTGCCGAAGTGTCGGATTTTGCCGTCGAGGTGTTGGTCCAGCAGCCCGGGTTGTTGGCGAGCCTTGATGAACCGCTGCAGCCCTTGCACCTTCCCGCTGACGCGGAGTCCGAGTGGCCGATCCGGATCCGCCGCTGGCGGCGTGCGCAATCGCTGAAATTGATCTGGCGCGATGTCGCCGGCATCGACGGCGTCGAACAGACCTTGGCCGCCAGCACCTGGATCGCCGAACAGGCCTTGCAGGCCGGGTTTACGGCGATTGATACCCTGTTGCGCCAGAGTCACGGCACGGTCCGGGACGAGCACGGGGCCGAACAGCATATGACCGTGCTCGGTCTGGGCAAGCTCGGCGGCGGCGAGCTGAACTTTTCGTCCGATGTCGATCTGGTGTATGCCTTCAGCGGGCATGGCATGAGCGATGGCGCACGCCCGATTGCTGCCGAAACCTATTTCACCCGGCTCGGGCAGCGCCTGGCCAATCTTCTCGATGAAGTCACTGCCGATGGCTTCTGCCATCGGGTCGATCTGCGTCTGCGTCCGTTCGGTGCCAGCGGCCGGCTGCTGCTGTCGTTCAATGCCATGGAGCAGTACTTCCAGAGCGCGGGGCGTGACTGGGAGCGCTATGCCTGGCTGAAGGCGCGTCCGGTTGCCGGCGATGCCGCCACCGGTTGGCGTCTGCTCGATATGCTGCGCCCGTTCGTCTACCGGCGCTATCTCGATTTCACCGCCATCGATGGCCTGCGCGACATGAAGGCGAAAATCGAAGCCGAGGTGCAGCGCCGCGACAAACACGATGATCTGAAGCTGGGCCCGGGCGGCATCCGTGAAATCGAATTCTATGTGCAGGCGCTGCAGATCATCTATGGCGGACGCCATAAGGAGCTGCAGGTACGGAGCCTGCTGGAAGGATTGATGCGTCTTCGGGATGCCGGATTGATCGATCCGCAGGCGGCGGTCATCCTGCATGAAGCCTATCTGTTTCTGAGGCGTCTGGAAAACCGCGTGCAGATGCTGGCGGATGCCCAGGTTCACCGTATTCCGGAATCCCCCGAAGCCCGGCAACGCTTGGCGCAAGGGCTGGACTATGCCGATATACCGGCATTGCTTGCTGCCTTGGAGGGGCATCGTGCATCAGTCGAACACTTGTTTTCCGGATTGCTCGGCGGACCGGCCACGCAGGCGGCCGGTTCCGGTACCGATGATGATCTGCAGACCATGGGTTTTGCCGACGCCGGTAAGCATGCCGAACGCCTGACGGCCCTGTTCGACAGTGCCGCCGCGCAGGCATTGGCGGATCGCTCCAAACAACGTCTGCAGCGCGTGGCATCGGCGTTGACGCTGGCCTGCAGCAGGTCGCGCCGCCCGGATGACTGTCTGGCCCATGCCATCAGCTTTCTGCAGGCCACCCTCCGGCGGAGCAGTTACATCGCCCTGCTCGACGAACAGCCGAATGCGCTTCAGCGCGTAGTGGATGTGTTCGATGAAAGCCTGTGGATGACGCAGCAATTGATCGAGCATCCCCTGTTGCTGGATGAGTTATTGGACAGCCGAATCATCGCGCGTGGATTCGATGCCGAAACACTGCCGGTGCAGATTGAGGCGCGGCTGGCCGGACACGCGGACGATGCCGAAGCCGCCCTGCTTGCCCTGAACGAATCCAAACTGAGTCTTGGCTTCAAGATCGCCTACCATTTTCTCTTTCACGGCATGTCCGCCATCGAAGCCAGCCGCCTGCTGACCCAGCTCGCCGAGCGGATGCTGGTGCATTGCCAGCGGATTGCCGCCGCCGAACTATTCCGGCAGCACGGCGCGGTTCCGGATTCGGCCTTCGCCATCATCGGCTACGGCAGTCTGGGCGCTTCCGGTCTGTCATTCAATTCGGACCTTGATCTGGTTTTCCTCAACCGGATGGGGCCGGTGCAGGCCAGTGACGGCGCCCGCAGTCTGGACGCATCCCGTTATTTTCTGCGCCAGGCCCAGAAACTGATCGCACTGCTGGATCTGACCACTCCCTCGGGCAGCCTGTATGACGCCGACATCCGGCTGCGTCCGGACGGCGCCAAGGGCCTGTTGGTTAGCACGCTCGACAGTTTCGCAGCCTATCAGAAGCAGCGGGCCTGGGTCTGGGAGCTGCAGGCTCTGGTGCGCGCGCGCGCGGTTGCCGGCGATGCTTCGCTGGTTTCGGCCTTCGAAGCCTTGCGTATGGAAATTCTGTGCTCACCGCGTGATCAAGCGGCTTTGAATGGCGAAATCACCGCCATGCGCCAGCGCATGCGGGCTGAACTCGACCGTAGCCGCCCAGATGCTTTCGATCTCAAGCACGGCCCCGGCGGGCTGACCGACATCGAGTTTTTCCTGCAGGCCCTGGTGCTGGGGCATGCCGCCACAAACCCCGCACTGGCGGCATGCCGGGACAGCGGTGCGCTCGTTGCGGCGTCGGCGCAGGCCGGGCTGCTGACGGCTGATGAGGCTGAAATCCTGAGGGAGGGCATCGAAGTGCTGCAGGCCGAAAGCCTGCGCTGCCATCTGGCCATGCGTCCGCGCGTGGTCGCGTCCTCCCCGGCGCTGCAGGCGGTGCGGGATGCGGTCGGTAAGATTCTGCAAGATCATGGCTACATCTTCGTGTCCAGGCCATAATCCCATAATCGGAACAATCATTTGATTTGTTGCGCTTACCGCATCGTGGCATTTCCCGTACCATGAACACCGATCTCTGTCGTTCCGGTGTGCGGCTTGCCGGAGCCGTTTTTTTTTGGAGAAGTCATGAATACCGCTTTCAACGATGCCACGCTCGATCAGCTGTTCGGCAACGCACGCACGCATAATGTCTGGCGCGATACGCCGGTACCGGATGCCCTGTTGCAGGCCATCTACGCGCAGGTCAAATGGGGCCCGACCGCCGCCAACAGCTGCCCGGCACGTTTCGTGTTCGTGAAGTCGGAGGAAGCGAAGGCTAAACTGGCTCCCGCACTCGATGAAGGCAACCGTGCCAAGACCCTGCAGGCCCCGGTCAATGTCATCGTCGCCATCGATTTCGAGTTCTACGAGCAGCTTCCGAAACTGTTTCCGCACACCGATGCGCGCAGCTGGTTCGCCGGCAGCCCGGCCAAGATCGAAAGCACCGCGGTCCGCAATGGCAACCTGCAGGGTGGTTATTTCATTCTCGCGGCCCGTGCCATGGGCTTGGATTGCGGTCCGATGTCCGGCTTCAACAATGCCATGGTCGATGATGCCTTCTTCGCCGGCACCTCCTGGAAATCCAATTTCCTGATCAATCTCGGATACGGCGACGAGACCCAGCTGTTCCCGCGCTCGCCGCGCCTTGATTTCAGCGAAGCCTGCCGGATTCTCTGATTCAACGACACCCCTCCGTTCACACCGCAAGGAAAATCCATGAAAAAGTACGCTCTGCTCGCTCTCGCCGCTTTCGCATTTGCCGGCACCGCCGATGCCGCCAAATACGCCATCGATCCCGGCCACACCCAGGTCCAGTTCACCTACAGCCACTTCGGCTTCTCCAACATCACCGGCCGTTTCGACCAGGTCAGCGGCGAATTCGAGCTGGATACCGCCGATCTGGCCAAGTCCAAAATCGCCGTCGAAATTCCGATCGCTTCGATTTCGACCGGCGTCGCCAAGCTCGACCAGCATCTGCAGGGCGCCGACTTCTTCGATGTTGCTAAATACCCAACCGCCAGCTTCAAGAGCAAATCGGTGCATGTCGCCAGCGCCAAGGAGCTGCATGTCAGCGGCGACCTGACCATTCACGGCGTCACCAAGCCAGCCACCTTTACCGTCAAGGTCAACGGTATCGGCAACCATCCGATGAAGAAGATACCGGCTGCCGGCTTCGATGCCAGCACGGTGATCAAGCGTTCCGATTTCGGCGTGGGCGCCTATGTGCCGGCGGTCGGCGACGAGGTCCGCATCAGCATCACGCTGGAAGCCACCGAAGCCAAGTAAGGTTTCGCCGCCACTGGCACATACAGAACCCGCTCCGGCGGGTTTTGTTTTGCCGATTGCCGCCCGAACGGGTAAAATGGCGTTTCATCCTGGAGTGCACCGCATGACCGCCAACGCCGCCAATACGCCGAAAGATACCGTGATTGAAGTGTCGCGCGCGCAACTGCCGCTGACCTGCCCGACTGCCGACATGGCACTCTGGAACCAGCATCCGAAAGTGGTGATTCCGATCGAAGCCAACGGCAGCGCCAAATGCCCTTACTGCGGCGCGGCCTACCGTCTGATTGACTGATTCAGTAAGGGCTTGTCCCGTCCGGCTGGCGCTTGAAGCGGGCATGCAGCCACAAATACTGTTCCGGACAGCGCCGGATCATCGCTTCGAACAGCGCCATGACGCGCGCGGTGTCGGCAGCCGGATCCTCGCCCGGGAAATCCTCCAGAATTTCGCCGATCTCCAGCTCATAGCCGCCATCGGGTTTACGGCGGTGGAAAAACGGAACGACCGCGGCTCCGCTGAGCTTGGCCAGTTGATGGGTCGAGGTCAAACTCCAGGCCGGGTTGCCGAAGAACGGCACGAACACACTGTCGCCGCGCCGTGTTTCCTGATCGGGCGCGAACCAGAGAATGCCGCCCGATTTCAGATGGCGCAGAACGGCCCGCAGTTCATCACGGGTATACATCGCGGACGTGTAGGCGCGCCGGCCTTCGCTGACGCTCCATTCGAATGCGGCCGAATCGAAGGGACGGTACATGCCGCCGATGGCCGCATGCTGCGCCAGAATCTTGACACAGTATTCCAAAGTCATCAGATGCGCCGACACCAGCAATACGCCCTTGCCACGGGCCTGAGCCTCCTGCAGGCGTTCGAGGCCGCCGATCGGCGTTACCGCATCGGCCGGCCGCAGGCGGCCCCACCAGCCGCGCGCGAATTCAAACAGCGAAAAGGCCATGGAATCGAAGCTGTCGCGCCAGAGCTTTTCCTGCGCGGCTTCGTCCAGTTCGGGAAAGCACAGGCGGATGTTGGTTCGGGCGATATGGCCGCGCTCCTGCATCAGCAGGCGCATCAGCCGTGCCAGCAGCCAGGACAGTGGCCGGTAACAGTCCCAGGGCAGATGCGCAATCAGCCATCCGCAACCGATGCCGATCCAGGACGGCAGGTGCGCAAACAGGGCGGGGCGGGAAGAGGACTGAGGCACGTGGAGTGTCCTGGGTTATGCTAATCAAATGGCTTCCGTATCTTATCCCATCCTTCCGCGCCTGATATACGCCGTCCTGTGGTTGTTGGCGTTTCCGGCCGTGATCATGCTGCTGCTTTTCCGCAGTCTGGGGCAGCCGGCCTATCGATGGCATCTGGCCGAGCGTTTCGCGCGCTATCCGGCGGCCGCCAGCAAGGATCCCCTGTGGTGCCATGCCGCCTCCATGGGCGAAGTACATGCTTTGAAACCGCTGCTGCTGGCCTTGCGCGCGGACTTCCCGGAATTGCCGCTGTTGGTTACCTGCCAGACTCCGGCCGGCCGCCAAGCCGCGCAGGCTCTGGGATTGCGCGCCTGCACCGTGGCCTATCTGCCCTTCGATTTGCGTTGGCTTGTGCAGCGATTCCTAAGTCACTTCCGGCCGTGCGCCGCGCTGATCGTGGAAACCGAAATCTGGCCGAATCTTTTTCAGGCAACGCATTCCGCCGGCATGCCCTTGTGGATGATCAACGCCCGCA
The DNA here is from genome assembly GCA_903942465.1 of uncultured Gammaproteobacteria bacterium. GTDB lineage: Bacteria > Pseudomonadota > Gammaproteobacteria > Xanthomonadales > Xanthomonadaceae > Arenimonas. Next base: position 5,171 of record CAJAPA010000111.1, on the reverse strand, counting down.
TGACCGAGCGCTCGCTGCGCCGTTACCGTCGTTTCGGGGGAGTTTTCCGCACGGCATTGTCGGTGCCGGAGGCCATTTTGTGTCAAAGCGCTGAAGATGCCGCGCGCTTTGTTGCGGCCGGAGCGCCTGCAGCCGCGGTTTCGGTTACCGGCAATCTGAAATGGGATCTGGTGCCGGATGAGGCGGCACGGGAGGCTGGCCTCCGGCGCCGTGCTTCGTGGATGCATGCGCCGGTCTGGATGGCCGCGAGCACGCATCCGGAGGAAACAGCGGCAGTGCTCGCCACGCATCGTGCCGTGTTGGCACGCTGGCCGGCGGCATTGCTGGTGTGGGCACCCAGACATCCGGAGCGTTTCGCCGTCGCGGCAACGGCAGCCCAGGCGCAGGGCTTCCGCGTGCATCGACGGAGCCGTGAGGCGGAGCCGTCGGCGGCGGCGCAGATTTTCCTGATCGATACCCTCGGCGAACTGCGTGCGTTCATGCCGGGCATGGATCTGGTTTTCGTCGGGGGCAGCTTGCAGGCCATCGGCGGCCATAACGTCCTGGAACCGGCGGCGTCTGGGGTGCCCGTACTGGTCGGTCCGCACACCGCCCATTTCGCGGACAGCATCCGTACGCTGAAGGACGCCGGCGGCCTACTCGAGGTCGTGGATGCCAAGGCCTTGCAGTCTGCCGTCTTGGATCTTCTGGGGGATGATTCCCGTCGAAATGCCATGGCGGCCGCAAATCTGGCCTGCGTGGCAGGCAATCGCGGGGCCGTGGAAAAAACAAAGGCACGGGTTTCCCCGTGCCTCGGCGGTTCGGGCTGATCGGCCGGTATTACTGCAGCTTGGCTTCGGCGTCTTCGGTCAGAAAGCGATTGACCGTTTCCACATCCGCGACGTCCAGTGTCCCGGCGGCTTGTTTCAGACGCAGAGTGTTGACCAGATAGTTGTGGCGCGCACGCGAATATTCGCGGGCGGCGGTGAACAGCTGCTGTTGTGCCAAGAGCACGTCGACGATGGTGCGCGTGCCGACTTCGAGACCGACTTCGCCGGCTTCCAATGCGGATTTGGCGGACACCACCGCCAGTCGGCGGGCTTCCACTTCGGCTAATCCGGATTCCAGATTACGGTCGGCATTGCGGACCTGACGGGCGATCTGGCGCTTGGTCTGTTCCAGCTGCTCGGCCGCGATGTCGCGGGTGGAAACGGCCTGGCGCACCCGCGATTGGGTGGCACCACCGGTGAAGATCGGCACCACCAGCGCCAGATTGACGCCGGTCGAGGTCGAATCCTTGGCCGAGAACGGACCGGTATTGCCGTCTTTCAGGGTGTTGTCGCTCCAGCTGGCGCTGGCATCGAGATAGGGCAGGTGGCCCGAGCGTGCCAGACGTACATCGTCTTCGGCGGCTTTAAGGGCGTTCTCACGGGCAATCACATTGGGATTGTTGGCCAAGGCATCGTTGACCAGTTCCTCGGTCGCCTTGCGCGATTCACCGACCGGCTGGAAGTCGTTCGGCAGGCCCTTGATGCGTGATTCCGAAAGCGGACCGGTGATTTCCAGCAAGGCTTCGCGCGCATCGATGAGGGCATTTCCGGCCAGAATGGTATTGGCGCGCGATGAATCATAACGGGCGCGGGCTTCATGCACGTCGGTGATCGGCGCAAGACCGACTTCCAGGCGTGTTTCGGCCTGATCCAGCTGACGTTTCACGGCACGTTCTTCGGCACGCGATGCGGCCAGACTGTCGATGGCGGTCAGCACATTGAAGTAGGCTTCCGAAACACGGATGATCAGGCTGTCATTGGCCGAATCCAGTTCCGAGTCCGACTGCAGCGCGCGCGCCTTGCTTCCCGAAAGCCGGGCGTAGTTGCCGTAGTTGTAAATACTCTGGCTCAGGCTGGCGCTGTTCTGCTGCTGGGTGCTCGAGCTGCTGAAGGCGGTGTTGTTGTTGAGCGTGCCGTCGCTATCGTTTTTGTTCAGGCTCATGCGGCCGTTGATCTGCGGCAGCAGGTTCGAGCGCGACTGAACCACGCCTTCTTTGGAAATGGCGTTCTGCGATTCGCTGATGGCCAGCGTCGGATCGCTTTGACGGGCCTGGGTGTAGGACTGGACCAGATCAACAGCGAAGGCCGGCGAACAGCTCAGTGCCAGCGCGGTGGCCAAGGCCAGGGGGGTCGCTTTGAAACGCATGCGGAATTCCTTCATCAAAGGGAAAAGCGGTCGACCGGCTGTGCGCCGACGAGGTAGGGGATATCGGTTTCGAACAGGCTTTCGGTATCGAAGCCCTGCGCAGTGCGGGTCAGGCAAACCGCTTCCTGCACCGGGGACTGTCCGCGGATGATGAACAGGCGGCCGCCGGGGCGGAGCCAGTCCAAAAACGCCTGCGGGACGTCGGTGACGGCGCCGGTGACCGCGATGGCGTCGAACTGCTGGCCCGGATTGAAGGCCAACGCATCGGCCTGTTCGTAACGGACATTGTTCAGATCAAGCGCGGCCAGTCTATCTTTGGCGTGGGCAATGAAATCGGCATGCAGGTCAACGGTGACCATAGAGCGGCACAGGCTGGCCAGGCAGGCCGTGATGAAACCGGTACCCGTTCCGATTTCCAGCACCTCGTCATTCGGCTGCAGCTTCAGACCCTGCAGCATGCGGCCTTCCAGCACCGGCTTGAACATCGTTTCGCCATGGCCGATCGGCAGCTCGGTGTCGGCAAAGGCGAGGTCACGGTAGGCCGGAGGTACGAAATTTTCGCGCGGAACTGCCGACATCGCGGCCAGCACCTGCAGATCGACGATGTCCCAGGGGCGGACCTGTTGTTCGATCATGGCGTGGCGGGCGTGCTCAACATTCATCGTCATTGCGTTCATCCTCTGGCAAGAGCGCCTATTGTAAGGCTTTTGCCTGTGTGCAGAAAGTGATTATCCCCGTTCGCGCCGGGTTGAAAACGTGCCAAAAGTCACCTTCTCAGGCCGTCTGCGGCCGGTACGCGCGCAGGAACAGGGAAACGACTTCCTGCACGTGTTTTTCGCGTTCGGCTTTGGCCGGCGGCGGACAAAGGCCCATCATCACCCGCATGTAGACCAGGCCCTTGAGCAGGCAGAAAAAATGTTCGGCGGCCAGACGCGGTTCCGCAATCAGCAACGCGCCGCTGCGTGAGGCCTGTTCCAGGAAGCTGCGCATTTCGGTCAGCATGCGTGCCGGACCGGCGTTGAAGAACAGGCCGGCATGGTCGCCGTCGGCGCCGGACTGCTGGATGATCATCCGGTGCAGGGTCAGTGCTTTTTCATCCATGATCAGGTCAAGGAAGCCGTTGCCGATGGCGCGCAAGGCCTGTTCCAGATCAAGGCCGGGCGCGGGCTTGAAGCTGCTGGCCGGAAGCTGCTGTTCGCAGCAGTCAATCACCGATTGCGTGTACAGGTCTTCCTTGTCGACGAAATGACTGTACAGGGTCAGTTTCGAGACGTTCGCTTTTTCGGCGATTTCCATCATGCTGACGCCGGAAAAGCCTTTGGCCGGAAACAGTTCGGCCGCCGCCTGCAAGATGGCTTGGCGTTTTTCCGGATTTTTCGGCCGGCCGAGTTTTTGTGGATTTCGCAGATTCATCACATTAGTGTACCAATTAGTACAATATAATGATAGTATACCAATCAGTACAATAATTCGGATAGCCCCATGCGCCACCAATCCCTTCGCCGTTTTGGCTTTGCCACCGCCCTGTTGCTGACCCTGAGCGCCTGTTCCCGCGGCCCGGAGCCCGATACCCGGCGCTTGGTACTGGTGACCCAGGCGCAACCCAGCGGTACGGCATCCCAGGTCTTTGCCGGCGAAGTCCGTGCCCGCGAGGAAGTCAATCTGTCGTTCCGCGTGGCCGGTAAAATCGCCACCCGTTATGTGGATGCCGGCGCCCGTGTGCAGGCCGGTCAGATTCTGGCGCGTTTGGATGACAGTGACCTTGCGCTGCAAAGCCAGGCCGCCGATGCCTCGGTGCAGGCCCTGCGCGCCGACCGTGATCTGGCGGCGGCCGAGTTGGCCCGCTACCGCGAACTGGTCGGCAAACAGCTGGTGTCGCAATCCCTTTTCGACAGCAAGAAAGCCCAGGCCCAGGCTGCGCAGTCGCGTTACCAACAGGCGGTCGCGCAGTCGCGGGTGAACACTAATCAGACCAGCTATGCGGTCATCCGCGCACCGGTCAGCGGCGTCATCAGCCAGCGTCTGGCCGAAGCCGGGCAGGTGGTTTCCGCCGGCCAGCCGGTGTTCACGTTCGCCGCCGACGGCGCCCGCGATGTCGCCATCACCGTTGCCGAACAGCATCTGCCGAATCTGCGTGCAGGGCAGCCGGTGAAAGTGGAGTTATGGACACAGGAGGGTACGGTTTACGACGGTAAAATCCGTGAAATCGGCGCTTCGGCCGATGCCTTGACCCGTACCTATGCCGTGCGGGTGACCTTCGATGATGTCGCAGCGGTGACCCAGCTCGGCCAGAGCGCGCGGGTGTACATGGCGGAAAGCGGCAACCAGGGTCTGTCGGTGCCCTTGTCGGCCTTGACTGAAAGCAATGGCAAGCCGGCGGTCTGGGTCATCGGTCGTGATGGTCGCCTGCAGAAACGTGGCGTCGCCGTCCGCCGTTACGGGGCGCGCAGTGCGGAAATCACCGCCGGTCTGGCCCAGAACGAGTGGATCGTACAGGCTGGCGTGCATCTGTTGCGCGACGGTGAAAGCGTGCGCGCGGTCGATGCCGACAACCGGCCGGTCGCTGTGGCCGGCACCGCCAAGGCAGCGCAATGAGCATCAATCTTTCCGCCTGGGCAATCAAGAACCGTACCTTGGTGCGATTTGCCATGCTGGTGCTGGCACTGGTCGGCATTTTCAGTTACCAGAAACTCGGCCAGTCCGAAGATCCGCCGTTCACCTTCAAGGTCATGGTCGTGCGCACCTTCTGGCCGGGTGCGACGGCGGCTGAAGTCAGCCAACAGGTCACCGACCGCATCGAGAAGAAACTGCTGGAAACCGGGCAGTATGAATTCCTGCGCTCTTATTCCAAGCCCGGCGAGTCGATGGTGATGTTCATGGCCAAAGACGCGATGACCTCCGATCATGTTCCCGAGCTCTGGTACCAGGTGCGCAAGAAAGTCGGTGACATCCGGCATACGCTGCCGCAGGGCGTGCAGGGTCCGTTTTTCAATGAT
>CAJAPA010000110.1 GCA_903942465.1 uncultured Gammaproteobacteria bacterium | reverse complement strand
TGTTCAGGCCGCCGGCGGGCAGCGTGAAGTCTTCGGGAATGATGATGTCGAGCTGGTGCGGATCGACATTGACCGAAGCCGAGGATTCCACGGTTTCGGCGATGGTCTTGAAACCGACCCAGCGCCCGGTGAAACGGCTCATCGCCCAGCCGAGCAGACCCATATCGAGAATGTCCTGCACGCCGGCCGGGTTCAGCACTGGCATCATCGCCGACACGAATTCCAGTTCCGAACCGTGCGGCAGGGTCGAGCTACGACAGGCGTGGTCGTCGGCGGCCAGCGCCAGCACGCCGCCCATCGGCGAGGTGCCGGCGGCATTGCCGTGTTTGAACACGTCACCGCAGCGGTCCACGCCCGGGCCCTTGCCGTACCACATGGAAAACACGCCGTCGTATTTGGCGCCCTCGAACAGATTGGTCTGCTGCGTACCCCAGACCATGGTCGCGCCCAGGTCTTCGTTCAAGCCCGGCGTGAACACGATATTGGAATCGGCCAGATGCTTCTTGGCTTTCCATAGTTCCAGATCGAAGCCGCCCAGCGGCGAGCCGCGGTAGCCGGAGATGAAACCGGCGCTGTTGACCCCGGCGGCGCGGTCGCGCATCTGCTGCATCAGCGGCAGACGCACCAGCGCCTGCACGCCGGACAGGTAAATGCGGCCCTGCTGGCGGCTGTATTTGTGGTCGAGGGTATAGTCCCGGTCGATGCCGGGAGAGAGCGGGGAGGTCGAAGACATGGCCGAGCCGGTGAATAAAGACTCTAAATTATAACAGGACGGCCCGCCGGGCTTGTGCCTCCGGTGCCGCCGCCGGCGCTGGGCTTGGCGCTATAATGGGCCGAATCCCCCATGAATCAGGAACTTCCCATGCGTCTCTCCGGTATTCTGCTGTTGGCTTCGGCCCTGACTTTGGCCGCCTGCGCCTCCTCCGGCCCGACCAAAGGCACCCAGTTGCAATCGAGTTGGTCTGACCCGTCGGTGACCCTGACGCCCGGCAAGAAAGTGCTGGTGGTGTTCCGCGATAAAGACGCCGCCAAGCGCCGTGAAGTGGAAACCGAAATGGCGGCCTTGATAAAAGACGCGGTCTTGGGTGTGGATGTACTGCCCGAGCGCGAAATGCTGACCGACTCCGAAGCCACCCGCTTCCAGATCAAGCGCAACGCCATCGATTACGTGTTGGTACTGCACTTCGACGGCCTGACCCCGCAGCTGGATTACAAGGCCGCCGATGTCTATCGCCAGCAATCCGACACCGGCCTGTATGGTTATTGGGATAACGGCTGGAAAGCCGCCTATGAAGGCGAGTCGATCACCAAGACCAACAAGGTGATTGCCCAGGCTGACACCCGCGTGTTTGATGTCGCCACCGGCAAGCTGGTGTGGTCTTCGAAGAGCCAGACCTTTAATCCGCAAAGCAGCCAGGCGGCCATCCGCGAAATCCTGAAGGCCAACGCCGACGGCCTGCGCAAGAGTGGCTTGATTCACTGACTGGGCCTACGCGTATAAAAAAACCCCGCCGTGGCGGGGTTTTTTGTGGGCGCGTTCCGGCTCAGAATTTGACGCGGAACTCGACCCCGTACTGGCGCGGCTCGCTCAGGGTGGTGTGGGTGGTGCCGAACACATCGCGGGTCAGCCCGCCGACGCCGCCGATGTATTGGTTGTCGAACATGTTCTTGACGTACACCCCGGCTGACCAACGGTCTTCCGGTGCGCTCCACTGCACGCGGGCATCGGTTTTGTTCTGGTCTTCGCCGACGGTGAAGTTCGGGCTGACCTGACAGGTGCCCTGGTTCTGCGAATCCGAATTGCAACGGTTGCCGTCGCGGTAGGAATGCATCAGGCTGACTTCCAGTTTCGAAGCATCACCGAAATTCCAGACATAGCGGCCTCCGGCCGCGAACGACCAGACCGGCAGGCCGGTCGGCTGACCGGACAGATCATCGCCGTCGGAGTTGATGTACTTCTTGTAGGTCTGGTCGATGTACTGGCTGCTGAACATCAGGCCGAGGCCGTCAGTAGCCTGCCAGAGCACCTGCAGATCCCAGCCCAGGGCTTCCTCGTCGCTGCTGTCGACCAGGTACTGCGGCACGCCGCTGGCATTGTTGTTGTCCAGCCGGATCGACTGCTTGTCGTTGTACACATAATGGAACACCGAGGTGTTCACGCTCAGGCCAAGATCGTCCCAGGAGCCCTTCATGCCGATTTCCAGATTGTCGACGTCTTCGTTTTCGAACTGCGAATTGATCTCGACGCTGTTGAAGCCGCCGGCCTTGTAGCCGTTGGTGTAGGAACCCCAGAGCATGATGTCGTCATTCAGGCGGTAATCGACCACCAGACGCGGGCTGATATCGCTCCAGCTTTTTTTCTTGGTGATTTTCTGGCCCTCCACGCCCGGGAATGCGGCGTAGTTGAAGATCACGTCGCTGGTGTACAGATACTTCAGCTGCGGATCGATCATGTCGAGCTGGGCGTAGAACAGCTGCAGGAAGTTGCTGGCCAGCGGCGAGGCCAGGAAGGCCAGAGTTTGGTCCAGACCCGGTGCTTCGCGCGGTCCATTGAGCCAGCTGAAGGTTTTCTCATCACGCGTATAGCGCAGGCCGAAGGTCAGGTTCAGGCGGTCGTTGACGTGCCAGATGGCATCGCCGAACACCGCGGTCGCCTTGAAGTCGCCAGTGTTATGCATCGGCTCCGACCACGTCTCGCCCAGCACCGAGGCCGGAACGCCGTAGCCGATCAGGGTCTGTTCGAGCACACTAAACAGCGGGAAGCCGATTAGGTTGTAGTACAGCGTGTCGATCGAGTCGGTGTAGGCGTTGACATAGCTCGACTGCTTGGCGTCTTCCGAATACCAGCTGGCGCCGGCAACCCAGTCAACGGCACCGGTAACGCCGTTGAATTTGATTTCCTGGTAGTAGCTGCTGTTGTCCTCGACGTTGGCGGTATCCAGATACAGGTTGATGCGGTTGGTGCCGTCCTCATCCTCGCGGTTGACGGTGTCGAAACCGCGGAATGCCGCGCTGTAGGTCATGCTGGCCCATTCAAAACCATGGTACAGCTGCAGGGTGACGCCATTGAAGACGCGTGATTCACGATTGCCGACCACATCGTTGTAGACCGGTGCGGTGAACGGGTCGAGATAGGTGTCCGGATCGGCCGGGTAGTTGGCCGGATACGGATACGGGTTCAGCGGTACGATGCCGATGAGCGGCCGTGCCAGCTGGTCCACTTCTTCGTGATCCCAACTCAGATCGAGCACGGTGCCGTTGCCGAAGGTGGTGCGCCAGGCAATCTTGGTCGCCCAGTTATTTTCATTGTTCAGCATTTTCCCGGTGGCATCGTCCTTCAGCCAACCGTCACTTTCATTGGAGGCGAAGCTGACCCGCAGCGCGCTGCTGTCGGTGACCGGCAGGTTGTACAGGCCGTAAAGGCCGAGCAGGCCGTCACTGCCGACACGGATGCTGGCTTGCCCCTCCGATTCTTTGCCGGGCTTGCGGGTGATGATGGAGACCGCGCCGGCCGCGGTGTTGCGCCCGAACAGGGTGCCCTGCGGGCCTTTCAGCACTTCGATGCGCTCGATGTCGTTGAACGCCAGCATGGCGCCGCCGGAACGGGCGGCGTAGACGCCGTCGATGTAGACGCCGGCCGCGGAGTCTGTACCGACCCCGAAGTCGCCGGTGCTGATGCCTCGGATGGCATAGCGCGGCTGGGTGATGCTGCTGCTCGACATTTCCAAACCGGGAATGAAGCCGTCCAAATCACCCAGATTGGTGGCCGCCAGCTGGTCGATGATCTCGGCGTCGATGACGGTAACCGCAATCGGCACGTCCTTGAGTTCCTGTTCGCGGCCCTGTGCGGTCACCACCACCTTGTCGAGGACGGCAGCGTCGTCGGCGGGCGGCGCGGCGGCATCCTGTGCATTGGCGCCGGCGGTGGCGAATGCCAGCAGCAGCGATGCGTACAGCGGGGTCCGGTGCGGCATGCGGTTCTTGCTCATGTTCATGTGTGCTCTCCCTTTACGGTTTTATTATTGACGGTGTTTTATGGATGGCTATCGGATTCAGTTCTTCACTTCCAGCATGTACTTGGCCACCGCCAGCCGGTGTTCCGGGCTCAGGTGGCTTTGCGGCGGCATGGCCGGGAAGTCTTCACGCTTCTTGACCGGATTGGCGATGTAATCGGCGATGCCCTGCGGGTTGTCGGCATACATCACCTGCAGGATCTGGGTCGGCGGACCGATCATGCGCGCGTTGTAGGCGTGGCAACCGGCGCATACCGCCGAATAGAGGCGCTTGCCGGCTTCGGCCTGTTCGGCCGGACCGTTGGCGCGCGGCGGTACCGGCGTGGCTAGCAGGTAGCTGACGGTTTCCATGCTGGTGGTTTTGCTGCAAGCGCCCCAGCTGCCCAGATTCAAGGTCTTTACCGCGCTGCGATTGACGATGCAGCTGTCCTTGCCATCGCCGACAGCGACCACGTCCGGGCCTTTACGGGTCAGGTTCAACGCCATCAGGGCTTTGACGTCGGAAATCGGATCGTAGCCGTTGTTGGCGAACAGGTTGCGGTAGATCGATACCCGGTCCGGACTGGGGTCGGCTTCCGGATCGATGGTGATGTTGGCGAAGGATTTATGGTCGGCAACGATAATGCCGGCGTTTTTGTTGTCGCGGATGATGTTGTTCTCGATCTGTACGTCATCGGCGGCCATTACGATGATGCCGGTTCCGCTGGGCACACCCGACACGATCGAGCCGGGCGCACCGAAGTTCTTGTGGTTGTTGCCGACGATGAAGTTGTCGCGGATGATCACGTCGAAGGTGGTTTTGATCGGTAGACCCGGGGTGATGAAGGTCAGTATGCCGCCGGCGTTGTCGTACACCATGTTGTTTTCGACGATGGCATGCCGGCTGTTCTCGATCTCGATGCCGGCCACGCTGGCATAGACTTCGTTGTGCGAGACCTGGATGTTATCGGACATGCCGACGTAGATGGCGGCGTCTTCGATGCCGCTGACCACGTTGTATTCGATCAGGCCATTCTTGGCGAATTCCGGAAAGATGCCGTACACGCCGGTATCCACGATCCAGTTGTGCCGGATCACGAAGTTGTTGCCGGACTGGCCCATGATGGCATTGCCCTTAAAGTGGATGATCTTCATGTTCTCGATGCGAATGCCGTTGCCGGAATACAGGATGGCGTCGTTGAGCTTGCGCTCGCCGTCCATAACCGGCCAGTCGCCGTCCTTGATTATTCCGACAATGGCGATGTTGTCCTTGTCGATGAACACGGTTTCGCGGTAAGTGCCGGGCATCACCTGGATGGTGTCGCCGGGCTTGGCCTTGCCGACCGCGGCCTGGATCGACTCGCCGTTCTTGACTGTCAGCACGGCGCCGGTTGTGGTGGCCGTGCGCAGGGCAGCGCCGCCATCATTGCTGGCGCGTCCGGCTGCGGCGGCCAGACTGCTTTCCGAACTTGCCGCAGCGGCCGGCGTACCGTCAGAGCTGAACTGCCGCGCGCCGAAATAGCCGAGACCGGCGGCCGCGGCCAAAGCGCCAAGGGCCAATAGGATTTTTTTCATGGGATGCTCCCGGATGGAAAAGTGGATGGATTCATTTGGCGTGGTCCGCCGGTGCAGCGTCTGAAGACGGCAGACGCTTGGGCCGTTCCGGACGGAACGACTGGTCGGTCAGTGCGCCGAGGAAATCGACCACGCGGTCGACCTCGTGCGCGCTCAGTTTCGGTTCCCAGATGTGCCAGTGCAGCGTCAGCTTCTCGCCGGGCGGCACGGCATGGCCGCGCCCCTGCGTGTAGAACTGCACGGTGCCGCGCAGATCGGCAAAGCCGCCGCTGTGACTGTACGGCGCGGTCAGCGTGATGTTGCGCAGGCTTGGCACCTTGAAGCCGCCGCGCAGGGTCGGCTCGCCGCTGATTGGACCGGCGCCGGGGTCGAAGCTCAGACCTTTGGGCTCCGGCATGCCGATGACCGCGATCTGCTGGTTGGTGAACAGCGGCGGCGTGTGGCATTCGGCGCAGCGCGCGACGAAAGAGCGGAACACGTTCATGCCTTCGATCTCGCGCGGGCTGAGCGCATCATGCATGCCTTGGGCATAAAGATCGTAGCGGCTGTTGAGCGAAATCAGGCTGGACTCGAAGGCAGCAAGCGCGGTGTAGATCTGCGTCGCCTGGATGCCGCTGGTCTGGCCCGGGAAGGCCTCAGCGAACAGGCGCCGGTAGGCGGGCATCGCATTCATGCGCCGCAATAGACCATCGCGGGTATTGCCCATCTCGCGCGCATCGTAAAGCGGCCCTTGCATCTGTTCTTCCAGCGAACGCGCGCGACCGTCCCAGAAGAAGCGGCCAAGCAGGCCGACATTCCACAGGCTGGGCGCCGCACGCGGCAGCAGTTTGCCATCAAGACCACGGCTGCGCGGTAGCCCATCGGAAAAGCCCTTCTCGGGCTGATGGCAGCTGGCGCAGGCCATGCGGCCGTTGCCGGACAGCGCCGGATCGAAGAATAGATAACGGCCCAGATCGATCTGTTGCGGACTGAACCCGTCGCGGAATTTCGGCAGTCCGGTTTTAAGGCCGCCGACGCCGGCATTCTGCAGTGAGGCGTATTGCCGATAGGGTGTCACCAGTCGGCAGACCCCCTGGTCAAGGGCGAAGCTCGGCGGGCAGTATGTGACCAGGCGGATCGGCGGTGGACTTTTGGCAGCGCTGCCGGATGCGGCCAGCAGGAGGGCGAATACAAGGCCGGTCAGCGCGTTGGGCATGTCAGGGCTTCAAGGTCTGGATGTAAGCAATGACATCGCGCTCGGCCTCATCGCTCGGCAGCAGCTTGCTGATGGCTGCCATCTGTTTGCCCATCTTGTCGGCCGGATGCGTGCCGCGCACACCGCTGCGGAAGTTACGCAGCTGACGGGCGAGATAAATGGGATCGGTGCCGGCCAGACGCGGCGCCGCCAATGCCGGATTGCCTTTGCCGCTGGCATTGTGGCAGGAGCTGCACAGCGCATTGAACTGGGTTTTGCCGTTGCCCAGATTGGCGGCGGTTTTCGGGGACGAGCTCGACGTGGTGCGTCTCATTGCGGCGATGTAGGCCGCCACGACCTGACGGTCAGCGGGTGTTTTCAGGGTAGCGTTAGTGGCCTTCATCTGCGCGCCATAGGTGTCGGATTTGTGTGTGCCGCGCCGGCCGCTACTGAAATCTTCCAGTTGTTTGGCCACATAGGCGGCATCGAGGCCGGCGATATTGGGCGCACCCAAAGCGCGGTTGCCGCCGCCGTTGAGGGCATGACACGCGCTGCATGGCGCATACAGGGCCTTGCCGTTTGCGGCCGCAGTAAAGGAAGGCAGAACGGCCGTCAGAATGACAAGCAACAAAAAACGGATTGGCACGGAGGAAGGCAATGACATTGGACGGTGTTCACGCTGTAGTTGTGATTATGGTGCAGCTCTCTCTGCCCACACCGTAGGCGATTCGAGGCATTAAATCAAGCCGGGTACCAGCCTATGGCCTACATGGGCTGCCAGGGGTGCGGCCAGGTCATCGGTTGCACGATCTGCAAAGCGAAGTTGTACAGGAAGCGGGCCCATGTGAATTGCTCGGCGCCGCGTACCAGAAACACCTCTGCGTTCAGCGCCAGAATGACCAACACCGATACCGTGTACACCACCGCCAGCATGCGCGCCTCGGCGGCATTGAACACGTCACGGGCGCGCATGATCAGATGGATCGGTGCGATGAACAGCAGCATCCACCACAATGGCGTGGCCAGCACCGCCATCGACTGGCTGACCACCGGATGGAACATCGAGATGCCGGAAATCATTTCCGACAATCCGGCGCTCATCGCCTGCGACAGGGTGAAATACAGCCAGATGTTGGAGACCGCGAACCACCAGCGCGAGGACGTGAACCAGTGGTGACTCGGCCGCGACAGCTGCTGGCACAGCAGCAGACCGCAGATGGCGGCGATGCCGAACAGCACGCCGAGTACCAGCGGGCCTTCGACTTGCGCGAACTCGACCCGGAAATCGGCACCGCCCCGGTTGTTGAGCGCATGCAGCGCGATGGAAAAACTGCCGGAAAAGAACAGTGCGGTCAGCGCCAGGCCGGCCACGTTCAAGCGGTTTTGGATGACCGCGATATCCAGATTCTTGTCGATCAGCAGATCATTGAAGGCCATGCGCATCTCCGGAATTTTTTGCCAGTCCCTGCAACTGTCGATTGTGCAGACGGCTGAGCACAGTCAAGGCCATTATCGCGCCGATCAGGGCGTAAAACATGTCGGACTGGGTATCCCAGACATCGCCCTGGGTGCCGAGGAATTCGTCGGCGCCCTGGCCCATGACCAGCGCCGCCGCCCATTCGAGCAATTCGTAAAGCGCGCTGACCGTCATCACCACACACACCGACAGAAAGGCCAGCCAGGTTTTGCCATTGACCACGCGCAGGCGGATGAACAACTCGCGTGCGGCGAGTGCCGGCACGAAGCCCTGCATGAAGTGCCCGAGCTTGTCGTAGGGATTGCGGGCCAGATCGAACCACTCCTGCACCATGAATCCGGCGGGTACCCGCGCGTAGGTGTAGGCGCCGCCGATGATCAGCACTGCACAATGCAGGAAAACCAGAACGTATAACAGCGGGGTCAGCGGAAAGCGCCGGCGCGTGGCCCAGAGCACGGGTAGCACGATCATCGCCGGCAGGGTTTCCATGATCCAGGTGGCACGGTCATAGGGCTGGATGCCCGACCAGAGCAACAGCGCCAGCACCAGCATGCTGCCGACAGTAATCAGGCGTCCATTATTGTCGTGAAACGTTGCACGGGTCATCGGGTGGCGGCCATTGCGGGCTTGATTCGGAGTGTACTGCACATCCGCGCCGGTTTCACGCGCTGAAAAACCCTTGCTTGCGCGCGCGCGGCAGTTTCTTCAGCGCCGCTTCGGCTTTCGATGCCGCCGAGCGGTCCGGGTAGATCCGCGACGCCAACACGCGGATCGGCGGATGCGCACGCGTGTAACGGGCACCGGTGCCGGCGGTGTGCTCGGCGTAACGCCGGTCCAGATCGGTGGTGATGCCGGCATACAGGCTGGTGCCGTTGCCGGTGCGGCACTCCAGGAGATACAGATGCCAGACCGTGCTCATGCCGCCCGGGCAGGGCGATTCAACCAGGCCGCAAACAGCCCGGCGGTAATGAACATGCTGATCGAATA
>CAJAPA010000109.1 GCA_903942465.1 uncultured Gammaproteobacteria bacterium | reverse complement strand
TGGCCGAAGTCGCCGGATGGGCCAGTTATGCTGAAGGCCAAGGCGACAGCGCCTTGCCCGTGGTGCCGGATATGCCATCACGTCATGGCCTACGCGCGCTGAGTGCCGCCGAGATCGAGGCATTGCGTACTGAACCGATGGTCACCGCGTTGACCGAAGATGCGGTGGTGTCCACGCCGTTTGTGCTTCAATTCAATCATTTCTATCTGCGCCGCAATGCCCTGCATGAAATCGCCGTTGCTGCCGAGCTGCGCGCGCGTCGCAGCGGGATCAATCTGCCGCATACTCCGTGCACTGTCGCGGATTTGCATGCCTTGTTCGATGACGCCGGGTCGGAATCCGTTCTTCCGCAAACACGGGCGGTGCAACAGGTGCTCGGTCGCCGCTTGTTCGTGTTGACCGGTGGTCCGGGGACCGGAAAGACCACCACGGTGCTGCGCATGCTGTTGGCATTGACGCGTGAACACCACGCGCTACATGCGCGTTTGCCGATCATCCGGCTGGCGGCACCGACCGGCAAGGCGGCCCGTCGCCTGGGCGATGCCTTGCGCGAAGGCGCAATCACCTTGCAGGGTCGGGAAGCCTTCCGTGATTCCACCTGGCCGCAATGGCTGGAGCCGGCATTGCAGGCCGAAGCGATGACCGTGCACCGACTGCTGGGCAGTCGTGGCCAGCAACGCGGTTTCACCCACCATGCCGGCAATCCGGTCGGTGCCGATGTGGTATTGATCGATGAAGCCTCGATGCTGGATCTTCCTTTGCTGCGTGCACTTCTGGATGCGCTGCCGGAAACGGCGGTTCTGGTGTTTGTCGGCGATGCCGAACAGCTTCCGCCGGTCGGCACCGGCTCGGTCTTTCTGGATCTGGTCACCGCCCTGGAAGCTTCCGCTGCCGGTGATGTGGTCCGCCTGCAGCACAGCTTCCGTGCCGACCAGGCCCTGGTGCCGGTCAATGAAGCCCTGCGCGCCGGACATGCCGAAGATTTCGCGCGGGCCTGTGATTCGGCCGGAACACAGGTTCAGCGCCAAGCCTGCAACAGCCTGCCGCAACTGCAGGTCTGTGTGCAGCACTGGCATCGTCAACTGTTTTCCGAAGGGCAGGCCGCCGGACTGTATGCACCGGTCCATCCGGATGACGTTCCACCAAAGCTCGCTGCCGTCCGCGGCCGACAGCTGCTGTGTGCCTTGCGCGAAGGCCCGTTCGGTGCCGAGCAGGTCAATGCGAGGCTGGAAGCCCTGTTCCGTCACGCTGCGGGGGAGAGCGCCGCCGGGGAGTGGTATCCGGGCCGTGCGGTGATGATTACCCGCAATGATGCCGCCAGCGGATTGTTCAATGGCGATATCGGTATCTGCCTGCGCGACTCGGCCGGTCAGTTGTCGGTCTGGTTCGAGGGTGTGTCCGGTCTTGAGGGTGGCAGCGGCCCGCGGGCCTTTGCACCCGATGCACTGCCGAGCCATGAGGGTGCCTTCGCCATCACCGTGCACAAAAGTCAGGGTTCGGAATACGGCCATGTCGCGGTCCTGTTGCCGCCGGATACCGACAATGCGGTGCTGTCCCGCCAGTTGCTGTATACCGCGGCCACCCGGGCCCGGAAATCACTGGCGCTATGGTGCACTGAGCCGGTGCTGCAGGCCACCTTGGCAGCCCGCAATGCCCGCAGTTCCGCGTTGCCGCAACGTCTGGGTTAATCGGTGTTGTACTCAAGGGCCTTGCCATTTATCCGAAATCGGAAATTCTGAAATCAGATTTTGGCGTCCCCGACTGGAGTCGAACCAGTGGCCTTACCCTTAGGAGGGGTACGCTCTATCCAGCTGAGCTACGGGGACCTGCACGCATTATACCGCGGGCCCATCAGGCCCTGCGCCTGAACAGGCCGAAGCCCGTCAGGATGACGGCCGCCACGCCCAGACTGAGCCACAGTTGTTCGGCCAGACCATCGGACAGGCCCATGAATATCAACACCGCCAGCATGGCGGCGATGGCCGCATAGGTGCCATAGGGGTGAAACCACATTTTGATCTGCAGCCGTTCCGGTGCTTCGGCCTCGGTCCTGGCCCGCAATTTCAATTGGGCCATCGACAGCAGCAGATAGATGAACAGCATGGTCGCGCCGCAGGCATTGATCAGGAAGCTGAACAGGTCTTCGGAGAAATGGTTGAGGGCCAGGGCCAGATAGCTGAACAGGCTGGCCACCAGAATGGCGCGGGCCGGCACTTTACGTTCGTTGATCTTGACCAGCCACTGCGGCGCATCGCTGTATTTGGCCAGACCGAACAGTGCCCGTGAGGACACGTACAGGCCGGAATTCAGACAGCTCAGAACGGCCACCAACACCAGCGCGTTCATCGCCACTTCGGCGCCGGGCAGACCCATGCTCTGCAGCGTCGTGGCGAACGGTGAAATGCCCGGCACGATGGTGTTCCAGGGCACGATGGCGCAGATCAGCGCGATTGATAGGACGTAAAACACCAGGATGCGGAAGGTCACGGTGACGGTCATGCGCGAAATGACTTTGCTCGGCTCCTCCGACTCGGCGGCGGCAATGGTCGCGATTTCGGCGCCGCACAGGGCGAAGATGGTCGAGGTGGCCCCGGCCAGCACTGCCGCCCAGCCGTTCGGGGCAAAACCGCCGTGGGCGGTGAGATTGCCGAAACCGATGGCGGTCGGCGCGCCGATGCCGAACACGAAGCCGGCCGTGATCAGGATGAACACGATGATGGCGGCGACTTTGATCGAGGAGAACCAGAACTCGAATTCGCCATAGGATCTGGTCGACATCAGATTGACCGCGGTCAGCACCGCCATCAGCACGACCCCGATCGACCAAAAGGGCAGTTGCGGGTACCAGTCATGGATGATCTTGGCGCCGGCGATGGCTTCGATGGCGACCACCACCACCCAGAAGTACCAATACAGCCAACCCGACATGAAGCCGCCGAGATGCCCGAGGCCGAGCCGGACGAATTCCGGGAAGCTCTGCACGCCGGGCGTGGCGATGGCCATTTCCGAAAGCATGCGCATGACCAACAGAATGATGAAGCCCGAGATGGCATAGCTGAATACCACGGCCGGACCGATCTGTGAAATCGCGGTGGAAGACCCCACGAACAGACCGGCACCGATGATGCCGCCGACGGCGATCATCGAGACATGACGGGATTTCAGGGTGCGGCTCAGCTGGACATCGGTGGAGCAGGCAAGGGGAGAGTCCATCATGGGGTTTCCGGTAGGCGACGTGTGTCTGATAGCATAACGCTTTAGGCGCCAAGCTGACGCCCGCCCTTCGACCCAACGCCGACGAGTCCTGAAATGCCCATTGATAGTCGCCGCTTGTTTCCACCCTGTGCCCGAACCGGTGGTCTGGTCTTGGCCGGAATGCTGGTGCTGCCGGCGGCGCTTGCCGCCGGATTTTCACCGGCCGACTATCTGCGCATCCGCAATGTTTCCGATCCGGTCTTTGCGCCGGATGGGAATACCCTGGCGTACAGCGTCGGCGAGATTGATCCGGAGCGGGATGAACAGTCCAGTGACCTGTGGACTGTGCCTCTGGATGGCGGCGCCCAGCAGCGTCTGACCCGCACTCCCCACAACGAATGGCAACCGGTGTATGCGGCCGATGGCCGTTCACTGTATTTTCTCAGTGATGCCGGGACCGAGGGCGTGACCCAGGTCTGGCAGATGCCCATAGGCGGTGGTGCTGCACGCGCCGTCACCCGTTTTCCCCAAGGTGTCGATGATTTCGCGGTGTCGCCGGCCAGTGCACAGCTTGCAGTCATCGTTACCGATGCCGCGCCCGGAACCGGCAGCAAGCCACCGGTCCATCCCCGGCCCATCGTCACCGCCCGCTTCCAATTCAAGGAAGACATCACCGGTTATCTCGACGACCGCCGCAAGCACCTGTATCTGGTGGATGCGGATAGCGGCGAAAGCATCGCGCTGACCCGCGGTCCTTATGATCATTACTTGCCGTCCTTCTCCCCCGATGGCAAAACCATCGCGTTCGTGACCAAGCGCGGCGCCGATCCGGACCGCCATCTGAACTGGGATATCTACACCGTCGAGGCGCGGGCCGGCGGCAGCGAAAAACAGATCACCAAAGATCCGGGAACCGATCTGGACCCGTATTGGGAAACGCGACCGGCCTGGAGTCCAGATGGGCGCAAAATCGCCTATGTGCGCAGCCTGGGAGGCAAATGGATTTACTACGCGCCCTGGCAGCTGGCCGTGGTCGATCTGGCCAGCGGCCGCGAGTGGCAGCCGGCGTTGAAGGATCAGTTCAGCATCAAGCCGGTCTGGCTGCAGGACAGCCGGCATCTGGTCGCGCTGGTCGAATATCCGCAGGCCATGGTTGCCGTCAAAGTCGATACCGAATCCGGCAGTGGCGAATTCCTGACCATCGGCGACCGCTACGACTACGGTCTGGCAGTGAACCGCCGCGACGAGGTGGTGGTTAACGGCAGCACGCCGATGATGCCCTTCGAATTGCAGCGGCCCATCGGCAAAGGACAGACCACGGCGCTGACCGATCATAACGATTGGCTTCGCCAACGTGATCTCGCCAAGCTGGAAAGCATCCGTTTCAAAAGCCGGGACGGCACCGACATCGAAGGGTTGGTGATGAAGCCGCGCGGCTA
>CAJAPA010000108.1 GCA_903942465.1 uncultured Gammaproteobacteria bacterium | reverse complement strand
GAACCGCTGCCGAATGTCTGGATCGGCGATTTCAGCGTCAATGCCGGCCAGGTCAATTTCGCCGACCAGAGCCGTGCGCTGAAACCGGAAAAGGTGTTGACGCCGATTACCTTCAGCCTGAAGGATTTCAAAACCCGTGACGAAGGCGGCGGCTTCGTGCTGGCTGCGGCCAGCGACGAGGGCGAGCGTTTCGAATGGCGCGGCAGCCTGTCGCTGGAGCCGGTGGCGTCCAAGGGCAATTTCAAAGTCGAGGCCTTCAAAGCGGTCAGCGCCTACCAATTCCTCAGCGAAGAACTGCCGTTCCAGCTCAGCGACGGCAGCTTCAGCCTTGCGGGCGATTACGATTTCAGCATCCTCGGTAAAAGCGGACCGCGTCTGCGGGTGAATCTGCCGAGCATCCGCGCCGACAAGCTCGCCATCCGCCCGAAAAACGGCGCCGAAGACTGGCTGCGCCTGCCCTCGGTGGTGCTCAGCGATACCCGCGTCGACCTCAACAAGCAGACCGCGAAAGTGGCCGCCATCAATCTGCAGGGCGTGCAGGCGAAAGTCTGGCTGAATCCGGACGGCTCACTCAACATCGAACGTTTGTTTGCGGAAGAAGGCGCACCGTCGGCGCCCGCGGCCCCGGTTCAGGCTGGCGCACCGGCGTGGAAGGCGGATATCGGCAAGATCAGCGTCAGTGCCGCCACGCTTGATGTCGAAGACCGCACGGTCAAACCCGCCGGGAAATTCCAACTCACGCCGACCGAGTTCACCGCCAGCGGCCTGAGCCTGGATCTGGACAAACCGGTGCCGATTGCGATGACCAGCACCATCAACGGCAAGGCGCCGCTGCGCATCGAAGGCACGGTGGTGCCTTCGGTGGTTACCGCCGATCTGGCTTTGGAGCTCAGCGGCATGCCGATGAACCAGCTGCTGATGTATCTGCCGGATTTCCCGGGAACCACCTTCAAATCGGGTACGGTGGCCGCCAAAGGTCGCCTGCAGATGGATGAGAAAGCCAATATCGCCTATCAGGGCGATGGCGTGGTCGACAATCTGGTGTTGCTCGATGTCAAGAACCGTTCGGAGATCATCGCGCTGGCCAAAACCACGGCCAAGGGCATCGATTACCGGCAGGGCCCGGAAAAAATCCGCATCGATGCTGTCATCCTCGATCGGCCCTCCATGGAAGTGGTGGTGACGCCGCAGGGCACCATCAATCTGGTCGATATGCTCACCGAAGATACCGCCAGCACGGCGCAATCCGGCAGCAAGGAGGCCGTTGCCGAAACGCCGATCGACATCGGCAAGCTGGTGTTCAACAAGGGCACCATGCGTTTCGCCGATTATTCCATCCAGCCGAATTTCCGCGCCCGCATCGAAGGACTGGACGGCCGCATCCTCGGCATCTCCACGCGCGCCGATGCCGTCGCCGACATTGACCTGAATGGCTACGTCATCAACAAATATTCGCCGGTGGTGATCAAAGGCAAGACCAGCATCTTCGATTACGAAAAATACACCGATATCCAGATGGCGTTCCGCAATATCGAGCTGCCGGTATTCAATCCGTATTCCGGCCGTTTTGCCGGCTATGCCATCGCCAAAGGCAAGCTCACCACCGAGCTGCACTACCGGATCAACGACAAGAAACTGCAGGCCGACCATCACGTGATTCTCGATCAGCTGACCTGGGGTCAGGCTACCGGCAGCAAGGAAGCGGTGTCCTTGCCGATCCGCTTGGCCACGGCGCTGCTGAAAGACAGGAATGGAGTCATCGATCTGAATGTGCCGGTCACCGGCACGCTGGATGATCCGAAATTCCGGGTCGGCCCGATTGTCTGGCAGATCATCAAGAACATCGTGGTGAAAGTGGTGACCGCCCCGTTCTCGTTCATCGGCGGCCTGTTCGCCGGTGCCGAAGAAGCGCAGTTCATCGATTTCGCGCCCGGATCGGCCGAGCTCCCGGCAGCGGCGGCCACCAACCTGCCGCAGTTGGCCAAAGCCCTGGTCGACAAGCCCGAGTTGAACCTCGATATTCCTGCCGGCGTGCTGGACGAACTCGACCGCGACGCCCTGGCCGAGCGCAAGATGCAGGCCGCCGCCGCGGCACAGATCGGCAAGCCCGAAAAACCCTTGCCCCCGTATGCCGACTGGGAACCGAAACAGCAGTTGGACGCGCTGGAAGCGCTCTACAAGAAGCAGTTCGGCGGCAAGCCCGAGATTCCGAAGCCCGAAGCCGTAGCCGAAGCGGCCGATGACGCCGGCTGGCGGGAAAAACGTGCAGCCAAGAAATCCGTCGAGGTGGACTGGCTGGAAACCCAGCTCATCGCCAAATACCAGCCCAGCGACGCCGAGCTGGCCGCATTGGGCAGCGCCCGCGGCGAAGCGGTGCAGGATGCACTGCTGAAAGGCGGCACGCTCGATCCGACCCGCGTGTTCCTGTCCACCAATGCCCAGCTGAAAGCCCAGGACGGCAAGGTGCGCATGGAACTGCAGATGAAATAAGCACCGGCTGCTGGACAGGGTAGCCAAAGATAAGCGGCTGTCCATCAAGGCAAAGACCGGCTGGCATGAATCAACTATCTTTGCGGTGCTGGATATTGCCAGTACCGCATCCAGCCCGCTCTTCTGTCCAAAGTAAAGGAAGCTTATATGAAGCTCACATTATTCAAACGCGCCAAATCGGCGGCACTGGTATTGCTGGCGCTCGCCTGCGCGCCGGTAGCCATCGCTCAATCCGGCAAGCCGAACATCCTGGTCATCTGGGGTGACGACGTCGGTGGCTTCAACATCAGTGCCTATAACCAAGGCATGATGGGCTACAAGACCCCCAACATCGACAGCATCGCCAAAGAAGGCGCGCTGTTCACCGACTGGTACGGCCAGCAGAGCTGCACCGCCGGCCGCGCCGCATTCGTGACCGGTCAATCACCGATCCGTACCGGTCTGACCAAGGTCGGTCTGCCGGGTGCACCGGAAGGTTTCAAGCAGGCCGATCCGACCGTGGCCACGCTGCTGCGTGCGCAGGGCTACACCACCGGTCAGTTCGGCAAGAACCATCTGGGCGACCGCGATGAAATGCTGCCGAGCAATAACGGCTTCGATGAGTTCTTCGGTAATCTGTACCATCTGAACGCCGAAGAAGAGCCGGAAAGCGTCGATTATCCGAAGAACCCCGAGTTCAAGAAGAAATTCGGACCGCGCGGCGTGATCCACAGCTTCGCCGACGGCCGCATCACCGATACCGGTCCGCTGACCAAGAAGCGCATGGAAACCATCGATGAGGAAGTGACCGAAAAGGCCATCGACTTCATGGTGCGCGCCAAGAACGCCAACAAGCCGTTCTTCCTGTGGTGGAACTCCACCCGCATGCACATCTTCACCCACCTGAAAGCCGAGTCCGCCGGCAAGACCGGCCTGGGCATCTACGCCGATGGCATGGTTGAACACGACGGTCACGTCGGTCAGGTTCTGGCCAAGCTGAAAGAGCTCGGTCTGGAAAACAACACCATCGTGATGTACTCGACCGACAACGGTGCCGAAACCTTCACCTGGCCGGATGGTGGTACCACCATGTTCCGCGGCGAGAAGAACACCAATTGGGAGGGTGGCTACCGCGTTCCGACCTTCATCAAATGGCCGGGCGTCATCAAGCCGGGCACCGTGATCAACGACATCGGCGCGCATGAAGACATGCTGCCGACCCTGTTGGCCGCCGCCGGTGATTCCAACGTCAGCGCCGATCTGCTGAAAGGCCGCAAAGTCGGCAAGCGCAGCTACAAGGTGCATATCGACGGCTACAATCTTTTGCCGGCGCTGAAAGGCGAAGCCGCCTGGCCGCGCAAGGAATTCATCTACTGGACCGATGACGGCCAGGTCGCCGCCTTGCGTTATGACGCCTGGAAGATCACCTTCCTGAAGCAGGAAGCCGAAGGTCTGGGCGTGTGGCAACAGCCGTTCGTGCCGCTGCGTGCACCGCTGATCACCAATCTGCGCATGGATCCGTTCGAGCGCGCCGAGCAGGAACACGCCATTGGCTACCAGCGTTGGTACCTCGAGCGCATGTACATGATCGCCCCGGCGGGCGCCTATGTCGGCAAGTGGCTGCAGAGCTTCCGCGAATTCCCGCCGCGCCAGAAGCCGGGCAGCTTCAATCTCGAACGCGTCATGGAAGAGGTCAGCAACCCGCAACAGAACTGATAAAGCGGCATAGATATAACACTGGAACGGGCCGCGGCATCTTGTATGCGCGGCCCGTTTTTTCAATTGTGCCCGGGGGCATCATGAAACAAATCATCCGAATTGCCGCATCCACAGCGGCTTTATTTTCAGCATTGTGTGCAGGCACGCTGCACGCCGCCGATCCCTTGCCGTCATGGCGCGAAGGCGCCGCCAAGCAGGCCATCGTTGATTTCGTTCAGGACACCACCCGCAAGGTCAGCCCGGATTTCGTGCCGGTCTCCGAGCGCGTGGCGGTATTCGACAACGACGGCACACTCTGGTCGGAGCAGCCGATGTACTTCCAGGCTTTTTTCATCTTCGACCGCATCAAGGCGCTGGCGCCGGAGCACCCGGAATGGAAGACCAAAGAGCCGTTCGCTTCGGTTATGCGCGGCGACATGAAATCGGCACTTGCCGGCGGCGAGCATGCCCTGATGGAAATGGCGATGGCCACCCATGCCGGTACCACCACCGAACAGTTCGACGCCATCGTCCGGGAGTGGGCGGCATCGGCCAAGCATCCGAAAACCGGCCGTCTTTACACCGAGATGGTGTACCAG
>CAJAPA010000107.1 GCA_903942465.1 uncultured Gammaproteobacteria bacterium | reverse complement strand
GTATTGGGATGAACCCTTCGTGGACTGGTCGCATTACCGTGCCGTCATCATCCGCTCGCCCTGGGACTACATCGACAAGCTGCCGGAATTCCTGGCCTGGGCCGCGCATGTTTCCGAACAGAGCACGCTGCTGAACCCGCTCGCAGTCATCACCAGCAACACCGACAAGCATTATCTCGAGGTGCTGGCCGGACAGGGCATCCACACCGTGCCAAGCCGCTTCATCGAACCCGAGCAGCATGCCGAAGACGGTCTGCATGCGTTCCTTGATGCGTTCGAACACGCCGAATTCGTGGTCAAACCGGCCGTGGGCGCCGGCTCGAAAGACGCCCAGCGTTATGGCCGTGAGGATGTCGATGCAGCGCTGATGCACATCAAACGCCTGCAGCTGAAAAACCGCAGCACGCTGCTGCAGCCGTATCTGAGCCGGGTCGATGAGGCCGGTGAAACCGCACTGCTGTATTTCAACGGCGTGTACTCGCATGCCATCCGCAAAGGCCCCCTGCTCAAACGTGATGAGGGCCCGACCGAAAAACTGTTCGCACCGGAAGAGATCATGGCCCGCGTGCCGGGTGAGGATGAAATGGCCTTGGCCCAGCAGGTCATCGCCGCCCTGCCCGCGCTGTTCGGGCTGGATGGCTCATTGGCCTATGCCCGCATCGACCTGCTGCGCGATGAAGACGGCAAGCCCTGTCTGCTCGAACTGGAGCTGACTGAACCCTCGCTGTTCTTCAATTACGCCGATGGCGCCGCCCAGCGTTTTGTAGCCGCGCTCAAAAATCGCTTAAGCCTTTGATTTCACCTTTCCTTCAGCCCCAACGGCTGTTTGAAAATACGGATTTGGGATAGAATAAGGGGCTGTTTTTCCCCCGAAACACTCCCCTCGAGGCCGAGCAATGAAGATTCTGGTTGGTTACAAGCGCGTGGTCGATTACAACGTGCGTATTCAAGTCAAACCCGACGGATCCGGTGTCATCACCGATGGCGTGAAACTGTCCGCCAATCCGTTCGACGACATCGCCCTGGAAGAAGCCCTGCGCATCCGCGATAAGGGTCTGGCCACGGAAGTGGTGGTGGTCACCATGGGTCCGGCCGATTGCCAGGCGCATATCCGCAATGGCTTGGCCATGGGCGCCAACCGCGCCATTCATGTCGTTACCGATGCCGCCATCCAGCCGCTGACCGCCGCCCGCGCCTTCCTGAAACTGATCGAAAAAGAACAACCCGGACTGGTGCTGATGGGCAAACAGGCCATCGACGATGACGCCAACCAGACCGGCCAGATGCTGGCCACGCTCTGGGGCCGGCCACAGGCCACGTTTGCCGGCGCCATCGCCATCGATGGCGGCAAAGCCCAGGTCACCCGTGAAGTCGATGCCGGTCTGGAAATCCTCGACATCGATCTGCCGGCAGTGGTCACCGTCGACCTGCGTCTGAACGAGCCGCGCTTCATCAAGCTGCCCGACATCATGAAAGCCAAGAGCAAGCCGTTGGAAACCCTCGCCTTCGCCGACCTGGGTGTGGAATCCGCCGACTTCCTGGAAACCACGCACTACGCGCCACCCGCCAAACGCAGCAAAGGCATCATGGTCAAAGATGTCGCCGAACTGGTCGCCGCTCTGAAAAACAAAGGACTTGTCTAATGTCTCGCGTACTGATCATCGCCGAACACCTCAACGGCCAACTCAACGGCGCCACCGCACGCTGCGTGTCCTGCGCCACCGCCCTGCACGCCGACGCCATCGATGTGCTGGTGCTGTCCGATGCCGGCCAAGCCGTGGCCGCGCAGGCCGCGCAAATTTCCGGAGTCAGTAAAGTGCTGGTGGCCGATAATGCCGCCAACGCCCACGCCATTGCGCAGGTGCTGGCCCCGCAAATCACACAGGCCGCCGCCGGCTACAGCCATGTGTTCGGCCCGTCGACCACCTTCGGCAAAGACCTGATGCCGTGTGTCGCCGCCCTGCTCGGCGTCGGTCAGATTTCCGATGTAATGAGCGTGGAGTCCAGCCACAGCTTCAAGCGCCCGATTTATGCCGGCAACGCCATCATTACCGTCAATGCCCCGGCCGACAAGCCGGTGGTCGCCACCGTGCGCACCGCATCCTGGCCGGCGGCCGGCAATGACGGCAGCGCCGCCATTGAATCGCTTTCCCTGTCGGCCACGCTGCCGGCGCACACCCGCTTCGTTTCGCTGCAGCAGGGCAAGTCCGACCGCCCCGATCTGCAAAGCGCGGCCAAAGTGGTGTCCGGCGGGCGCGCCTTGGGCTCGGCCGAGAACTTCGCCATCGTTTATGCTCTGGCCGATAAACTCGGTGCCGCCGTCGGCGCCTCCCGTGCCGCGGTCGATGCCGGCTACGTGCCCAATGAGCTTCAGGTCGGCCAGACCGGCAAGATCATTTCGCCCGAGCTGTACATCGCCGCCGGCATTTCCGGTGCCATCCAGCACCTGACCGGTATCAAGGACGCCGGTACCATCGTCGCCATCAACAAGGATGCCGAAGCGCCGATTTTCGAAGTGGCTGATTTCGGCCTGGTCGGTGATCTGTTCCAGATTCTGCCGGAACTCGAAAAATCAATCTAAGCTACTGATTTAATAGGCTTACGCTGATAATCAAAAACGGCCCTTCGGGGCCGTTTTTGTGATTTAGGTCACAGTTTTTTGACATCGGCGCGAATCGGCCTATAGTAAAGGACGGGGAAAATACAATTCAGGGGAGATTGGATGGCGAACTATCTGATCACGGGCGGCGCCGGCTTCATCGGCTCGCATTTATGTGATGAACTGCTTGCGGCCGGACACCATGTCCTGGTCATCGACGACTTGTCCACCGGCAGCCGCGACAACATCGCCGCCCATATCGGCAAGAAGGCTTTCGAATTCCACCAGGACACGGTGCTGAATTATCCGCTGATGGAAAGTCTGGTGCAGCGCGCCGATTATATTTTCCATCTGGCCTCGGTGGTCGGCGTGCAGAGCGTCATCGACAGCCCGGTCAAAACCATCGAAACCGGCGCGCGCGGCATGAACATCCTGCTGTCGCTGGCCGATCAGTACGACAAAATCGTACTTTTCACATCGACCTCGGAGGTGTATGGAAAATCCGAGAACCTGCCCTACCGCGAAGACGACGACATGGTGTTCGGCGGCACCCATATCGGGCGCTGGTCCTACGCCTGCAGCAAGGCGCTCGACGAGTTCCATGCTCTGGCCTATCACCGTGAGCGCGGATTGCGCATCGTGGTGGTGCGTCTGTTCAACACGGTCGGCCCGCGTCAGACCGGAAAATACGGCATGGTACTGCCCAAGTTCGTGGCCAGTGCCAAGGCCGGAACCCCGATCACGGTGTACGGCGACGGCAGTCACCGGCGCTGCTTCGGCTATGTGAAGGACGTGACCTGGGCGCTGAAAAAGCTGATCGTGAAGCCCGATTGTTACGGACGGGTGTTCAACATCGGATCACACGAGGAAATCTCGGTCATCGGTCTGGCCGAACTGGTACGCGAGCGGCTGGGAAGTACTTCCAAAATCGTGTATGTACCTTACCGTGATATCTACGGCGAGAATTTCGAGGAAACCGTCAACCGTTCGCCATGCACCGCGCGTGTTGAAACCGCCATCGGTTACGCCCCCAGGACAAGCTTGCGCGAGATGATCGATGCCATCGCCGGCAGAACAATGACCGCATAAGTCCGGTCTCAGGAGAACACTATGGCCACTGCACCCTGGTTCGTCATCAGCCCGAATACGCTGGTGAGCCTGATCGGTTTGATCCGCGGGCCCGATAAAACCGAACCGACACCGTTCGAGGACTGGCATACGGCGATCGTCGATGTGGTCATCCCCGCTTTCCGCGAACAGGACAACATCGCCTATACCCTGAGCTCGCTGATGACCCAGAGCATGCAGCCGCGGCAGGTGATCCTGGTCGATGACGGCGGCAAGGACGCGACCGTGGCGCGCGCGCGCGAATTCGCGCAGGCCAACGGCATGAATCTGACGGTCATCGAGCGCGCATCGTCCATCGGAAAAACACCGACAATCAAGCGCCAGGCCCGCGAATTCGACTCGGATGTCGAATTCATTCTCGATGGCGATACCTTCCTGGAAAGTCCCGACTACATCGCACGCTGCGTGCAGGAACTGTACCAAGGCATCGGCATCGCCAGCGCCTGCGGCACCATCCTGCCGATGCGCATGCGCGACCGCGCCGAGCTTGAATACTCCCCGCCGTTCCGGAAATACCTGGCCGGCCGGCCCTATGAAGACCCCTTTCACGAAAAGAGCAGCCTGCACCATCTCTGGTGGTGGATCACCAACGCCTACCGGGACTGCCTGTATAAATTCCTGCAACGTTTCGTCTATCTCGGCCAGATGGTGTTCTTCGGCGGCATCACCAATCCGGTCGGCTGTGCGGTGGCGTACCGCCGAAAGTACATCAAGGATCTTTTCGACCGCTACGAGCCGCTGTTCGGCGATGACCTGACCAACTCCGAGGACATCTTCATCGGCTTTGCGCTCAATAACGAAGGCTACCGGAACATCCAGCTGCAGGACGTGCACGCGCGTTCGGAAGAACCACAGGTACAGAAGCTGCCGCGCCAAGTCTATCTGTGGTCATCCTCGTTCCTGCAGAGCTGCTACTACTTCGACGCCCTGATGCGCAGCCCGTTCAAGGCCCCGAAGCGGCTGTGGCAGCGCATCAAGCACAAGAACAGCGGCGAAGAGGAACGCATCGAAGAACTGCGCAAGATCAAGGAAGCTTACCGGCAGCCGTTCGGCGATGCCTACACGCAAAGCAGCGGCCGTCCGATCGGCTGGGTGATATTCATGTCGGCGTTCGAGAAAATCGGGTTCCCGACAGCCGTGATCATCCTGATTCTGCTGAAGATGTGGGAGCCACTGGCGGTCACCATCGCCGCTGAAGTCCTGCTGTCGACCTTCGTACTCACGCTGGTCAGCAAAGGCGAGCGGATCCGCGGTTTCTTCAATGCCCTGCTGGTCACGCCGCTGCGCTATGCGCTGATGGCGTGGGATGTGGTAACCATCAGCCGCTTCGCAATTGATCTGTGGATTACGGGGAACCGGAAATGGCGAAAATGAAAACACTCACGCTTGCCGTGGCCGCATTGCTGGCCCTGCCGGTCGCAGCGCAGGACCGTAGTCAGGAGGCCCGCGAAGCCTCCGCCCGCGGCGACACCAAAGCCGCGATCACGGCCATGCAGGCGCATGTCGCCGCGCATCCGGACGACGCTGCGGCGAAAAAGGATCTGTCCCGTTACCTGATGTGGAACGGCGCCTATGCCGAAGCCGATGCCCTGCTCGCCCCGATGGCCGCCGCCGACCCGGAGGCCGCCGCCTTGCAGGCCAACAATGCCGCCTGGGCCGGAAAAATCGATCAGGCCCTGCAGCTCAATGCCGCCGGCCTGCAGAAATCACCGCCCGATTTCCTGACGCAATTCACCCAGGCCGTCGCGCTGCGCCAGACCGCGCAGGCTTATCGCGCTTGGCCGCATGTCGAGGCCGCCGAAGCCCTGCAGCCCGGCAAGGATGTCGCCGATCTGCGCCGCGGTACCCGCGTCCGTACCGCTTCGGAAGTGGTGGCCGGCTGGAATCTTCTGGACGATTCGGACGACATTAGCGCCGAACGCTTCGGCCTTTCCGCCGCGCTACGTCTCAGCGATGACTGGCGCCTGCTCGGCGGCTGGAGCAACACCGATTACAGCGCACCGATCGGCGGCGGTTATGAGCCGGTCAGCGGCGGCGACAGCATTGATGACCGTCAGTACTGGTTGGGCGTTGCGGTCACACCCGCGCCGGACACGCGCATCACCGCCCAACTCGGCCGCAGCGAGACCGATGCCGGCGATGACACCACGGGCCTGCTGCGGGTGGACCAGCGCGTTAATGACGACTTCAGCTTCTCGGCCGGATTCGACCGCAACCGTCTTGGCATTTCGCCGCGCTCGGTCTCGCTCGGCCTGATGCGCGACCAATTCCTCGGGCAGATCCACTACACGCCGGGCTACCACTGGACTTTCGATGCCTTCGGCTCGTACCAGGACATCGATGACGGCAACAACCGCACTGAATGGCAACTGGCCGCCCGCCGCGCCGTGGTGCGCAGCAGCAAACTGCAGCTCGATCTGGGCGGTGAAGTACAGTGGCTGTCGTTCGCCAACGCCACCGGCAACGGCTACTACGCCCCCGACAGCTACAAGCGTGCGGCCCTGACCGCCAGCGCCTATGTGCCTTTCAGCGACGATGTCGGTCTGTATGCACGGGCGGGTGTCGGAATGCAGCGCGATGAGAGCTTCAGTAGCTGGAAAAGCGCGAATGACGTGAGCGTGGAACTCATCGCCGGCATCTTCAGCGATTGGGAGCTGCGCATTTCCGCCGGCTATTCCGACCGCGCCCAGCAAGCTGGCCTCTACGATGCCAACAGCTTCGGCGTGCAGATCAAGCGGCGTTTCTGAGCGCTCCGGCAACGCATGAAAAACCCCGCAGTCGCGGGGTTTTTTCTTGAGCGTGCCCTGAATTACTGCAAAACGGGAACTCCAGTTTTGCTTTTGATTTCCTCGAGCGACACCTCCGGCGCCGATTCGACCAGCTTCAATCCGACCTTGGTCACGTCGAACACGCCCAGCTCGGTGATGATGCGGTTGACCACGCCAAGTCCCGTAAGCGGCAAGGTGCATTCCGGCAGAATCTTCGGTGAGCCGTCTTTGGCGGCGTGCTCCATCAGCACCACTACGCGCTTGACGCCGGCCACCAGATCCATGGCGCCGCCCATGCCTTTCACCATCTTGCCGGGTACCATCCAGTTGGCCAAGTCGCCTTTGTCGGTGACCTGCATGGCACCGAGGATGGCCAGATCGATATGGCCGCCGCGGATCATCGCGAAGGAATCGTGACTGCCGAAGTAACTGGCGCCGGCACGCGCGGTCACCGTTTGCTTGCCGGCATTGATCAGATCGGCATCCACTTCGTCTTCCGTCGGGAACGGACCGATGCCGAGCAGACCGTTCTCGCTCTGCAGCCAGACGTCCATACCCTCGGGAATATG